>NZ_JBEYYU010000080.1:0-36247 GCF_040645755.1 Streptomyces sp. NPDC046716 | reverse complement strand
CTCGGTGGTCCGCGCCGAGGAGATCCGTCCGGCCACCTCGAGCGCGCGGGTGCCCTGCTCGCAGGCCGCCCCTGAAGGGCGAGCGGAGCTCGCTTCAGGGGCGCGGGGAACTGCGCGACCAGCCACGATGAGAGCCGCACCCGGGAGACGGGCTACCGTCCCGCGATCCGGTTGATCCTGTCGATGGCCTTCTCGAAGTCGCGGGTCAGCTCGTCGAAGACCGCCTGAACGCTCCGCTCCTCGTTCATCCGGCCCACGATCTGCCCGACGGGCGTCCCCAGCAACGGCTCCACCTCGTACTTCTGGATCCGGGACACCGCCTCGGCGACGAGCAGCCCCTGCAACGGCATCGGCAGGGTGCCGGGACCCGCCGGGTCGTCCCAGGCGTCGGTCCACTCGGTCCGCAACTGACGCGCGGGCTTGCCGGTGAGGGCACGCGAGCGCACCGTGTCCCCGGACCCGGCGGCGAGCAGCTTGCGGGTGACGGCCGGGGAGTGCATGTCGGCCTCGGTGGTGGTCAGCCAGACCGAACCGAGCCAGACGCCCTGTGCGCCGAGCGCCAGCGCGGCGGCGACCTGCTGCCCGCTGCCGATGCCGCCGGCGGCGAGGACCGGCAGCGGGTCCACGGCCTCGACGGCCTCGGGCGTGAGCACCATGGAGGCGATCTCGCCGGTGTGTCCGCCGGCCTCGTAGCCCTGGGCGACGACGATGTCGATGCCCGCCTCCGCGTGCTTGCGGGCGTGCCGGGCGCTGCCCGCGAGCGCGGCGACGAGGACGTCGTGCTCGTGGGCGCGGGCGATGACGTCGGCCGGGGGCGAGCCGAGCGCGTTGGCGAGGAGCTTGATCGGATAGTCGAAGGCGACGTCGAGCTGGTTGCGCGCGACCTGTTCCATCCAGCCGGTGATCCGCCAGCCGGACGCCTCTCCCTCCGCGAGTTCGGGCACGCCGTACTTGGCGAGGGTGTCGGTCACGAACTGCCGGTGGCTCTCCGGGATCATCGCCTCGACATCGGCCTCCGTCACGCCCTCGACCTTCTTGGCGGGCATGACGACGTCGAGTCCGTAGGGCCTGCCGCCGGCGTGCTCGTGCAGCCAGTCGAGGTCGCGTTGGAGTTCGTCGGGTGCCGTGTAGCGGACCGCGCCGAGGACGCCGAGACCTCCGGCCCTGCTGATGGCCGCGGCCACCGCGGGAAACGGTGTGAAGCCGAAGACGGCGTGCTCGATCCCCAGTTTCTTGCTCAGCTCCGTCTGCATGCGCGCAGGATGCCGCAGCCGACCGGACGACGGAAGGGGTTTTCTGATGCAGCGTCAGATTCTTTACAGGGTGGGCACGAAGCCCGGGTGGTTGACACGGGGCAGCCCTGACATGAATCTTTCAACCGTCGTGGTGGATCCCGAAAGATACTTTCAGGAGGCTGTTGATGAGCTCAGGGGACCAGGACAGATCACGGACCGGACTCACCCGGCGCGGACTCGGCGCCGCTGCGCTCGCCCTGGGCGGGGCGCTCGCTCTCGCTCCGTTCCCCGCGGGCCCCGCCGCGGCCGCGGAACAGAAGCGGCGCCCGACCCTGCGCCGCGGCTCCCCCGAGCGCGCGGGACTGCTCGCCGGCCATCTGCGCCAACTGGTCGCCGACGCAGAGAAGTTCCTCGACCCCTCCCCCAAGCACCCGTGGTACGCCGGCGCGGTGCTGCTCGCGGGGCGCGGCGGCACGGTGGCCCTGCACCAGCCGATCGGCAAGGCGGTGCGGTACAAGCACTACGACGACGTGACCGACACCGGTGTCGAGTTCCCGGCCGCCGAGCAGATCGACATGGCCGAGGACACCGTCTTCGACCTGGCGTCGGTCTCCAAGCTCTTCACGTCGATCCTCGCCGTGCAGGAGATCGAGCGCGGCGGTCTCGAACTCGAGGCGAAGGTCGCCACGTACCTGCCGGAGTTCGCGGGTGCGGGAAAGCAGGACGTGACGATCCGTCAACTGCTCACCCACACATCCGGTTTCCGCTCGTGGATCCCGCTGTACAAGGAGCCGACCCGCGAGGGGCAGCTGAAGCTCATCTGGAACGAGGCGCCGCTCAACCCGCCGGGCAGCACCTACCTCTACTCCGACCTGAACCTGATCTCCCTCCAGCTCGTCCTGGAGAAGCTCACCGGCAGCACGCTCGACGTCCTGCTGCGCGAGCGGATCACCGGTCCGCTCGGCATGACCCGCACCCGCTACAACCCGCCGGCGGACTGGCGGCCGAAGGTCGCGGCGACCGAGGACGCCCGCGCGCCCTGGTCGGGCCTGGACCGCGGGCTCGTGTGGGGCGAGGTGCACGACGAGAACGCCTACGGGCTAGGCGGCGTCGCGGGGCACGCCGGCGTCTTCTCCACCGCCTGGGACCTGGCCGTTCTCGGCCGCACCCTGCTCAACGGCGGGGAGTACGGCCGCGCGCGCATCCTCTCGGCCCGGTCCGTGGAGCTGATGTTCACGGACTTCAACCAGGCGTTCCCCGGCGACGAACACGGTCTCGGCTTCGAGCTCTACCAGCACTGGTACATGGGCGCGATGGCCACCCCGCGCACCGCGGGCCACACCGGATTCACCGGGACCTCGATCGTCCTCGATCCGACGACCGACTCCTTCCTCATCGTGCTCGGCAACTCCGTGCACCCCGTGCGGAACTGGCGGTCCGGATCCGCTCCCCGGGTCGCCGCGGGCACCCACATGGCGCGCGCGGTCGCGGTCCGTCCCGCGCACGGCCGCACGGCCTGGTTCGGTGGCACGGCGAGCGCCGCCTCCGCGACGCTGACCCTGCCGGACCTGCGGCTGGCCTCGCCGGACGCGCGCCTGACCTGTTCCCTGTGGTGGGACACGGAGCCGCGTTCCGACCTCGTGTTCCTGGAGGTGTCGACGGACGGCGGTGCGGCCTGGAAGGCCCTCCCCTTCACGACCGATCGCACGGACACCCACCCCTCCGGCACCGTGGACGGCTACGCGGGCCGCACCTGGCACCGCCTGGAAGCGGACCTCGGCGGCTTCCACCCCGCGTCGCTGCGCGTGCGCTGGCGGTACACGACGGATCAGCTGTACGTGGGCCGCGGGGTCTACGTGGACGGCATCCGGGTCACCGACGGCCGCCGCGTCGCCTTCGACGAGGCCCGGCCCGCGGACTCGGCACGGATCGAGGCGGTGGGCTGGACGCCGTCCGGGGACTGATCGGGCCCCCGCCCGGACGTGTCACCACGCGGCCGGCGCCGGGGCGGTCGACTCGCGGACGACCAGGCGGGGCCGGATGAGCAGCGAGCGGCCCGCGCCGGACGTCGTCTCGATGCGGGAGCGCAACTGCTGGAAGGTCTCGGCGGCCATCTCGGGGAGCGGCTGGCGGACCGTGGTGAGCGGCGGCTCGAAGAGCTCGGCGAGCAGGATGTCGTCGAAGCCGACCACGGAGACCTCGCGGCCCGCACTGACCCCGGCGTCCCGGGCGCCCCGGCAGATCCCGATCGCGCACATGTCGTTGACGGCGACGAACCCGGTGGGCGGCTCGGGCGCGGCGAGCAGGTCGCGGGCCGCCGCCCGGCCGAGCTCCGCCGACTCCTTGTCGCCGAACTCGCTGGTGGCGGCGCCCGGCCAGACCACCGCCGTGGCCGGGTCGACACCGGCCTCCTCCAGCGCGGCGCGAAAGCCGCGCAGCCGCTCGCGCCGGTTGACGCTGCTGACCGAGCCCGAGACGAACGCCAGTCTGCGGTGGCCGAGTTCGAGGAGATGACGGGCGGCCAGCTCGGCGCCCATCGCGTTGTCGACGCTGATGCTCGAGAGCGACGAGGGGTCCCCCGACTGCGCGGCGCGGTCGAACGCGACCATCTTCAGGCCCCGCTTGAGCAGCGGCGCCACATGGTCGAGCGTGGGCAGCGAGGAGCACAGGACGACCCCGCTGACGCCGTCGGCGAGCAGTTCCTCGCTGTACTTGAGCTCCCGCGCCGGATCACGCTCACTGTTGCAGAGCAGCACGTGGTAGCCCTCGGCGAGCGCGACCGCCTCCAGCTCCCTGGCGAGTGACCCCCAGAAGGGGTTGGCGACGGACGGGACGATCAGGCCGATGACCCGGATCCGGCCCGTGCGCAGCATGCGGGCCGCGCGGTTGGGCCGGTAGCCCAGGGTCTCGATGACCTGCTCCACGCGGGCGAGCGTCGCGGGCTGCATGCGGTCCGTCCGCCCGTTGAGGACGTTCGACACCGTGCTCGCCGACACCCCTGCCGCCTGCGCGACTTGATGGATCGTTATCCCGGTCAACGCCGTGCCACCTCCGGCTCGTCACGTCACTGTAGTCAACAGTGTACCGATTTACTAGACGAGCAACATCGGCTCTCTCTCGCCAAGTTGGCGTAACAGCCCGGAAAGATTCTTGTGCTCGGGCGGTTGACGGCTCACAAATCCCGTTCCTAGTCTCAGTGCATCGATTTACCGAGGGCCCACCCCCATGCCGGGCTTCACACCGCCTCCCAAAGGCTTCACTTCATCGCATGTCGTCGCACCCTTCACTGCATCGGTGCACCTCTCGACCTCTCGACCTCTCGACCTCTCGACCACCTCGCATCCTCGCCTCTTAAGGGGTGTCCCATGGAACTCACGAGACGATCGCTGCTGGCCGCGCTCGGCGCCGGCACGGCAGCGGCGCTCACCGGCTGCGCCGCAGGATCCGACGCGGGCGGCTCGGCCGACGGCCCTGCCCAGGGGGAGATATCCCTGCTCACCCCCATCTACGAGGGGGCGGACGGCAAGCGGCTCCTGGAGGGGAAGATCCTTCCGGCGTTCCGGAAGAAGTACCCGGACGTCACCGTCAAGGTCGACTACACGACGTACACCCAGCTCAACGAGAAGATCACCACCGCGCTCGCGGGCGGTCTGCTGCCGGACGTGCTGATGATGGGCGTGGGCTGGATCCCGCCGTTCGCGGCGAAGAAGGTGCTCGCCGAGCTGCCCGAGTCGCTCGTGGCCGGGCACGACTACGAGGACCGGGTCCTCGAACCCTCGCGCTACGAGGGCAAGTTGTACGCCCTGCCGACGGTGATGGCGACCCGGCTGGTGGCCTACCGCAAGGACCACTTCGCCGCCGCCGGCATCAAGAGGCCCCCGGAGACCTTCGCCGAGCTGCGCGCCATGGCGAAGGAGCTGACCAAGGGCGACCGCAAGGGCATCGACCCGTTCTCCATCGACCTGCGCCAGTGCTGGGAGACCTTCCTCTACGCGGCCGGCGGCTCGCTGTTCAGCGCCGACGGCAAGAAGCCTGCGTTCACCGGCGAGCGCGGCGTGGAGGCGCTCCAGATCTTCAAGGACCTGCAGAAGGACGGCTCGGCCGACTACGGGCAGAAGACCGAGGGCGACGCGGGCGCCACGACCAACCTCCAGCTCGGCAAGGCGTCGATGATGGTGACCGGCAGCGGGCTGTGGAAGCAGCTCAAGGAGCAGAGCCCCGACCTCATCGAGAAGGACCTGATCGGCGCCTTCGTGCTGCGCGGCCGCAAGCCGGCGATGCTGACCGGCGGCACGCTGGTGTGCCAGTCGGCCCGCAGCCAACACGGCGCCGCAGCACGGGCGTTGGTGTCCCACCTCGCCGCTCCGGACAACGTCCTGGCGGCCGCGAAGCAGCGGGAGACGGTGCCCGGCATCACGTCGCTGCGCTCGTCCTCGTACGTGAAGGGCAACGAGCTGGTCGACTTCTCCGTGCGCAATCTCGACAAGGCCTGCGCCGAGGGCGGGACGCCCGCGTGGATGGAGATCCGCGAGAAGATCAAGCCGACGCTCGAACCCGCCATCGTGGGCGGCAGGTCCGCGGCGTCCGCGATCGCCGAACTCGGTGAGCTGGCCCAGTCGGCCATCTCCCGGATCTGAGGGCGGCCGTCATGGGAGCCGTCTCCGTCCTGAAGTCGCGGCCTCCGGCCGCGCGCACCGTCCCACCCCCGCCCGCCCCTCCCGTCCACCGCAAGGGCCCCGGCGCCCGGCGGCGCCGCGCGGGCCTGCTCATGGTGACGCCCGCGCTGCTGCACGCGGCGCTGTGGATCGGGCTGCCGGTGATCGCCGCCGTGTATCTGGCGTTCACCTCGTACGACGTCCTGTCCTCGCCGCGCTTCGTGGGGCTCGCCAACTTCCGGGACATGCTCGGCGACGAGATGTTCCGCAAGTCGATCGTCAACACGGTCATCTACACGTTCTTCACCGTGCCGTTCGGCATGGCGCTCGGGCTGCTGCTCGCGCTGGCGCTGCACACCGGGCTGCGGGCCCGCGGGCTCTTCCGTACCGCGATCTTCCTGCCGCAGGTGACCGCGACCGTCGCGATCGCCCTGGTGTGGCTGTGGATCTACAACCCGCGCAACGGTCTGTTCAACACGCTGCTCGGTCTCGTCGGCATCGAGGGACCCGCCTGGCTGGCGTCGACGGGCTGGGCCATGCCGTCGGTCATCCTCGTCGGGATCTGGCAGGGCATCGGCATGAAGATGCTGATCTATCTGGCCGCGCTGCAGAACCTGCCGAAGGACCTGTACGAGGCGGCCTCGGTCGACGGTGCCTCGCGCGTGCGGCAGTTCTTCTCGATCACGCTGCCGCTGCTCAAGCCCGCCACGTTCTTCGTCCTCATCACCTCGATGATCAGCGCGTTCCAGTCCTTCGACCAGATCTACATCCTCACCGACGGCGGGCCCGCGGGCTCCACGACGATGATGACCTACGAGATCTACAAGTCGGCGTTCCGCGAGTTCCGCGTGGGCTACGCCTGTGCCCAGTCGCTGGTGCTGTTCGTGCTCCTCATGGGGTTCACCCTGGTCAACCGGCGCATCATGGGAGGCAACCGTGGCCACGACTGACATCCGGCGGCCACCGGCCCCCGGCCGCATCGCCCTGTACGTGACGCTGTCCGTGGTGGCGCTGCTGATGGTGCTGCCGTTCCTGTGGATGGTCATCACCTCGCTGAAGACACCGCAGGAGATCGCCTCCGAGCACACCGGACTGCTGCCCGCGCACTGGGACTTCGGGAACTACGTCGACGCGTTCCGGGCGGCGCCGTTCGCGACGTACGCCCGCAACAGCTTCGTCATCGCCCTCAGCCACACGGTGCTGAACGTGGTGTTCGCGTCGATGGCGGGGTACGCGCTGGCCCGGATCCGGTTCCGCGGCTCGGAGTTCCTCTTCTACTGCTTCGTCGGCGCGCTGATGATCCCGACGTACACCAAGGTGCTGCCGGAGTTCCTGATCGTGCGGTTCATGCCGTTCGCGGGCGGCAACGACCTGTTCGGGCAGGGCGGCAGCGGCTGGCTCGACACGTGGTGGGCGCTGATCGTGCCGGGCGCGGTCACGCCGTTCGCGGTGTTCCTGTTCCGCCAGTTCTACCTGGACCTGCCGGTGGAGCTGGAGGAGGCGGCACGCCTCGACGGGCTCGGCGAGTTCCGTATCTACGCCCGCATCATGACGCCCCAGGTCAAGCCGGCGCTGACCACGGTGGCCCTGCTGACCTTCGAGTCGTCGTGGAACAACTTCCTGTGGCCGCTGCTGGTGACCCGCACCGACAGTCTGCGCGTCATCCAGGTCGGTCTGTCGGTCTTCAAGACCGAGAACGGCACGCAGTGGCACTTCCTGATGGCCGGCACGACGCTCGCGACGCTGCCGATGGTGCTGCTGTTCCTCGTCGGCCAGCGGTACTTCGTCCAGGGGTTCGCGCACACCGGCCTCAAGTGACCACCCTCCTCTCCCCCCTTGTGAAAGGTTCCGCATGTCCAGTGATCTTCAGGGTTCCCGTGCGCTCGTGACGGGCGCGGGCCACGGCATCGGCCGGGCCATCGCCGTCGGGCTCGCCGCGGCGGGCTGCGACGTCGCCGTGCACTACCGCAGCTCCGCCGACGCGGCGGAGGAGACGGTCGCCGCGATCGAGGCGCTCGGCCGGCGCGCCAAGGCGTTCCACGCCGATGTCACCGTGACGGCCGAGGTCGACCGGCTGGTGGCGGAGGCCACCGGGTTCCTCGGCGGGCTCGACGTCCTCGTGTGCAACGCCGGCCATCTGATCGACCGGGTCGCCGTCGCCGAGATGAGCGACGAGCACTTCGACCGGGTGCTCGACGCGAATCTGACCTCGACGTTCCGTACGTGCCGGGCCGCGCTGCCGCACCTCGCCGCGTCGTCCGCCGGGCGCATCGTCACCATGTCGTCCCTCGCCGCGCACAACGGCGGCGGCCCCGGTTCCGTCGCCTACGCCGCCGCGAAGGCCGGGATCCGCGGCTTCACCAAGGCCCTGGCCAAGGAGGTCGCGGCGTCGGGCGTCACCGTGAACGCGGTCGCGCCGGGCTTCATCAAGGGCACCGCGTTCCACGACACGTTCACGGCGCCCGAGGCGCAGGAGGCGATGGCGGCTGGCATCCCGCTCGGGCGGCCGGGCACGCCCGAGGACGTGGCCGCCTCGGTCGTGCACCTCGCGTCCCCGGCCGCCGGGTTCCTCACCGGTACGACGCTCGACATCGACGGTGGCGTATGGCCCCGGTGAGGCGGATCCCGCGCGAGCGCGGCGGCTGGTGGCACGCCTACGTCTGCCCGGCGCACGGCGGGGAGCTCGACCACGGGGACCCGCTGTCGGGGCTCTTCCCGGAGGGCGGCGCACTGTGCGCCCGCGGCTGCCGGGTCGACACCCCCGCGGTGCGCGGCGCGTGGACGGTCCTCGCGCACCAGGCGTGGGCGCGCCGCATCCGGGTCCTGGCGGAGGCGGGTGACGACGCCGAGGCGGTGCGGCTGCTCGCCGAGTACGCCGGTCTCTACCAGGAGCTGGCGGCCGACGGGCACGACGGCGCGCAGCCGTGGATGCTGCGCGGCCGGCTCTTCCACCAGGCGCTGACCGACGCGATCTGGGTGGTGAACATCGGGCACGCGGTGTGGACCCTCGCGGAGCGCGGCGCGCCCGGCACCGACACCCTGCTGCCGCTGCTCGACGAGATGGAGCGGGCCGCGCTCGAAGCCCGGAACGTCCTGGTCGACCGCGGCGACCTCGCCTCCAACTACACGACGTGGCTGACGGCTGCCGGGGTCGCGACCGGCCGGGCCGCCGCCCTGGTGCGCGGGACGCCCTGGGACGGTGCCAAGCAGTGGCTGGACGGGCCGCACGGTCTGTCCGCGCATCTGCGGGCGTGCGTGGGCGACGACGGCTGGCAGTGGGAGGGCAGCACGTACTACCACGGCTTCGTGCTGCGGGCCGCGCTGCTCGCCCTGCGCGGCACGGACCCGGCGGCGCTGCCCGCCGACGTCGCCGCGCGGCTCACCGGGATGATCGACGTCCTCGCGGCGCTGGCCACCGACGACGGCGTACTGCCCGCGTTGAACGACGGCCCCTACCGGCGCGTCCCGCTCGCCCTAGAGTGGCTCGAACTGTGCGCGCTGGCCGAGCAGTTCGCGCCCGCCGCCACGCTGACGGCGATCGCCGCGCGGGCCCGCGCCGAGGCGGGTGCGGCGGACGACGGCCTCGACGCGACGACGGCGGGCTGGTTCACGGGACCGGCTCTCCCCGGGCGGGCGGCGCCCGCGCCGGTCACCGTCTTCGAGGACGCCGGGTACGCGGTCCTGCGGGCGGCCGGTGTGCACGCCACGCTGGCCTTCGGGCCGCACGGCGGCTCGCACGGTCACCGCGACAAGCTGTCCCTCTTTCTCCACGGCCGCGCCGCGCCCTGGCAGCCCGACCCGGGCCAGGTTCCTTACGCGCACGACGTGTTCCGGGAGCACTACGCCTCCACCGCGGCGCATCCGGCGTTCCGGGTGGACGGCGCCGAGCAGGCCGAGTGCGCGGGCCGGCTCCTCGCCCGGGACGCGTCCTCGGTCACGTCCGAGGTGACGGACGCGTACGACGGGGTGCGCGCGGTGCGCCGGGTCGCGGCGGGCGCCGGTCATCTGGTCGACGTGCTGACGCTGACCGTCGAGGACGGCACGGAGCGGACGCTCACGGGGCAGCTGCGGCCGGGGGTCGGTCTCGACGTCCAGGTGCAGCCCTCCGGTCCGGTGCGCACGACCTGGTACGGAGAGGACGAGGTGCTGCACGGCTGGCACACGGCGTCGGTGCCGCTGCGGCCGGTGACCCGGCCCGGTCCCGGGCCTGCCGACGATCCTCAACTGGCGCGCTCCTGGGTGGACTTCACGGCACGGACCGCGCGTCTGGTCCTCGTCTCGGTGTACCAGACGGCGGCGCACGGACCCGCGGTGACGGGCGTGCGGCTCACCGGGGACGGCGTGGACGTGCGCTTCGCCGACGGTTCGTCGGCCGTGCACGGGACGGGGGCCTGAGATGCTGCTGTCGGCGACACCGCCCGCAGGGGGCCGCCCGCGCCAGGAGCGCCGGCTGCTGGACGAGGCCGTGCGCCACCGTGACCTCGTCCCGCCGTCCCGGCATCCGATGGCAAGCATCACCTGGCTGGGACCGGCCGCCGCGAACCCGGCGCTCGCCTACCGCGTGACCGGCGACCGGGCCCACCTGGCGGAGGCCGAGCGGTGGATCGAGGCGGCGGTCCGGCTGCCGCACTGGGGCCGCGCCCACATGCCCGACCACGACCTGGACGCGGGCTGGCTGCTGCACGGCCTGTCCCTCGCCCACCACTGGCTCGGCGACGACCTCTCCCCCGACCTCGCCGACCTGCTGCGCTACAAACTCCTCGTCCAGGGGCGGCGGTTGTACGAGTTCGCGGTGGCGACGGAGGGCCGCTGGTGGTCGTCGTCGTACTGGCAGAACCACAACTGGATCTGTTACGCGGGCCTGGCCACGGCGGGGTACGTCCTGGGCCGCGAGGAGTGGACCGCACGCGCCAAGGACAACCTGGGCCGGGTGCTCGACCTGCTGCCCGCGGACGGTTCGCACGCCGAGGGCGTCGTGTACTGGCGGTACGGGGTGCCGTGGCTGGCGATCCACCTGGATCTGCTGGAGGAGTGCGAGGGCCTGGACTGGTGGGACCGGGGCGGGTTCATGGCGCACACCTTCGGCTTCCGGCTGCACCAGTCGGCGCCCGGATTCGCCGAGCAGACCGGGCACGGGGACTGCCACGACCGGCGCAGCGGGCACAGCACGGCGCTGTACCGGCGGCTCGCCGCGCGGTTCGGCATCGGCGAGGCCCAGTGGCTCGCCGATCTGGTGGACCGGGAACTCTTCGACGGGGAGGCGGAGTTGAGCGGCGTCCGGCCGGGGATCCGGGCGGAGGCGTACCTGGACCACCTGTGGCACGATCCGTCGGTCGCCGCGGTCGCGCCGACGGAGACGCACGCGTACTTCCCGGACCTGGGCCTGCTGACGGCCCGTACCGGCTGGGACGACGGGGCGACGTTTCTGTCGTTCAAGGCGGCGCCGGGCGGCGGGCACCAGGCGTGGGAGACGGCGGCGAAGCACCGGGCGGAGCTCGGCTGGGAGACGCTCAACCAGGGGCACCACCATCCTGACGCCGGCTCGTTCGTGCTGACGTCCCGGGGCGCCTTCCTCGCCGTGGACGAGGGCTACAGCAACCGCAAGCGGGCCGCGCACCACAACCTCCTCCTCGTCGACGGCCACGGCTTCGCGGGTGAGGACCGCTACCACGTCTACGAGGGCATGCCCCTCGAACACCGGGCGCGGATGCGGGACGTGCTGGCGGAAGGCGGCTGGGCCCACGGCACCGCGGAGATCGCCGCGATGTACCCGGCCGAACTGGACGTGCGGCGCCTGGACCGCACCCTCGTGTCCACCCCGTCGGGCCGCCTCGTGCTGCTCGACGAGGCCGTGGCCGGTACCGCCCGCACCTGGACGTTCCTGCTGCAGACGGACACGCCGACCGTCCCGGCCGACGACCCGCGGGACCGGCTGATCCGCTCCGGGGACGCCCGGGCAGCGCTGCGGCGCCACGCCCCCGACGACGCCGAGGTCACCTCACGGACGACCGAGGTCGAGGCCAACCCGACCTCCAGCACACCGGAGTTGAGCATCAACCGCACCCTGCACACCCTGCGCGTCACGGCGGCCGACCGGGAGCGGGTCCGCTTCCTGACGACGATCGAGCCGGGTGCCGGGACGGCGACGGCCCGCGCGGTGCCGTCCGGGATCGTCTTCGAGTCCCCGGACGGAACGCGGGAGACCGTGCTCCTCTCCCCCGCCGACCGGCGCATCGACACCCCCGAGGTGTCGGCGGACGCGGCGGCGGTGCTGCTCGCGCCGGGGCACGCCCCGTACGTGGTCGCGGCCACCCGGCTCGCCCTGCCCGACAGCCCCGTGCAGGAATGGTCCCAGCCCTACACCGGAGCGGCGGCCCCACGATGACCCTGTCCCTTCCCGTCGGCTCCGCCGGAGCACGCGGCCGCTTGCTGGGCGCGCTCGACCGGGTGGCCCAGCCCGCCGCCACGGGGGCCGCGTTCACCCTCCTCGCGCTGGGTGTCGTCACCTGGCTGCCCGCGCTCGCCGCGCTCGCGCACACCCTGCAGCGCTGGCGCTCCGACGGCGACAACCGGTCCTTCACCGGGGTGTTCGCCGCGTTTCCCCGCTACTGGCGCACGCTGTGGCGGGACAGCTCACTGCTCGCGGCCGCCGTGGCCGTGCTTGCGGCCAACTCGTATTTCCTGAGCGGCCGTTCGAGTCCGTACGCCTTCCTGCTGCTGGCCGCGCAGGCCGGGATCACGGCGGTCCTGCTCGTCCACTGCACGGCCTTCGCGGCGCACGCCGCCCTCGCGCCCGAGGAGCGGCCGGCCGAGTGGCACCGACGGGCGCTCGCGCTGGCGTTCGCCTCGCCCGCGCGCGGTACCGCCCTGCTCGGCGCGGCCGTCTCCGCCGCGGTCCTCACCCTGCCCGTCCCGCTCGGTCCGCTGCTGTTCGGCCCGAGCGTGCCCGTCCTGCTCGCCCTGCACTTCGCCGCACCGCAACCGGAGAGGTCCTCGTGATGCACAGACCCACCCTGCTCGGCACCCTCGCCCTCGCTCTCGGCGCCTGCACCGCAATGGCGCTGCCCGCCGCACCGGCCTCGGCCGCCTCCTCGTACTACGTGAGCCCGAACGGCAGCGACAGTGCCGCCGGCACGTCGTCCGGCACGCCGTTCGCCACGATCCAGCACGCGCTCGACACGGCGCCGGCGGGCTCCGTCGTCCACCTCGCCCCGGGCACGTATCTCCAGGACGTGGTGACACGTCGCGAGAACGTGACCCTGACCGGACCGGCGACGGCGGTCGTCAAGGGCGCGGGCGACGCCCGCATCGTGCAAGTGCGGCACGACGGCACGGTCCTCGACGGGTTCACCGTGGACGGCCTGTTCGGGTCGTCGGGCAGTGTCGACGGCTACCGCTCCAAGCTGGTCTACGTGATGAGCACGACGCCCGGCAACGGAGTCAACGCCCTCACGATCGCGAACATGACGCTCAGGAACGCCGCCGACGAATGTCTGCGGCTGCGCTATCTGATCACCGGCGCCGACGTCCACGACAACACGATCGGCGACTGCGGTGTCGCCGACTTCAAGTTCGGCGGAGGCGGCAAGAACGGCGAGGGCGTCTACCTCGGCACGGCCCCCGAGCAGCAGGGCGCGAACGGCGCGCCGGACGCCGCCGCCGACGTCAGCAGGAACAACCGCATCCACCACAACACGATCGCCACGCGCGGCAACGAGTGCGTCGACGTGAAGGAGAACTCCACGCACAACTACGTGGAGTACAACGACTGTTCGCAGCAGCGGGACCCCAGCTCGGGCGGGCTCGACGCGCGCGGCAACGGCAACATCTTCCGGTACAACACGCTGCACGACAACACGGGCGCGGGTGTCCGGCTCGGCGGCGACACCGCGACCGACGGCATCGACACCCAGGTCTACGGCAACACGATCACCGGCAACGCGGGCGGCGGTATCAAGGTGATGCGCACCCCGCAGGGCCCGGTGTGCTCCAACACGATGAGCGGCAACACGGGCGGCGACGCGGTGGGCACCTACGGCACCGACTACGCTCCGACGGCCCTGTGCCCGGCCGGGGCCGCCCGGTGAACACCAGCCGCCGCACCGTCCTGGCCGGCACCGGCGCCTCCCTCGCCGCCCTGGCCCTTCCGACGCCCTTCCTGTCATCCGCGCACGCCGATGATGACAACACCGCGCTTCTGCGCGGCCGTTGGCACACCCTGCTGACCGGCGGCACGGGGCTCGACACCACGGAGCCGCGGATCGCCGCGGCCGTCGCCCGCATCGACCGGGCGGCCGTGAGCGCGGCGAAGGGCCTCGATCCGTCCCGTACGGACGGCCTGTGGCCGGACCTGACGAGCACCTCCGTCTCGAACCACGTCACCACGTCTTTCAAGCGGCTCGCGACGATCGCCACGGCCTGGGCCGTGCCGGGCACGGGCCAGTACGGCGACGCGGCGCTCGCCGAGCTGCTCGGCCGGGGCGTCGACTGGATGCTGGAGCACCGCTACGGGCCCGGCCACGAACGCTTCGACAACGACTGGGACTGGGAGATCGGCTGCGCCCTGGCCCTCAACGACACGGCGGTGCTGCTGTACGACGTCCTCGGCGCGGACCGGCTGACGCGGATCACGGACGCCGTGGGCCACTACACGCCCGACCCGAACCTGTGGCGCGCAGACCGGCAGATCGCCACGGGCGCCAACCGCGTGTGGATCTGCACCGTCGTGGCCGTGGCCGCCGTCCTGCGCGGCGACGGCGACGACCTCGCCCGGGTGCGCGACGCGCTGTCGGACGTGTCGGGCGGCGGCGCGAACAGCGTGCTCGCGTTCCAGGACGACGGCGCGGGCACCGGGGAGGGCTTCTACTCCGACGGCTCGTTCCTCCAGCACTACAAGCACCCCTACAACGGGGGCTACGGAAAAGAGCTGTTGGGCAATCTGTCGCGCCTGCTGAACCTGCTCGCCGGAACCGACTGGGACGTCACGGACCCGGACGTCGCGAACGTACGGACGTGGGTGACCGACGGCTTCGAACCGCTCATCGCGCGCGGCGACATGCAGGCCGGGGTGTGCGGCCGGGAGGTCGCCCGCTCCAGCAAACAGGGTCACGTGGCGGCGCAGACCGTGATCGAGGCGGTGCTGCGGCTGCTGCCCGGGCTGACGGGCGACACCGCGGACCGGTTCGCGGCACTGGTCAAGCAGTGGATCACCGAGGACACCTTCCGTGACTTCCTCGACGTCACGGACCTCACCTCGCTGGTGGCGGCGCAGCGGCTCCTCGCGTCCGGGACCAGGCCGCGCGGCACCCTGGTGACCCATCGCCAGTTCCCGCGCATGGACAAGGCGATGCACCACCGTCCCGCCTTCGCCCTCGGCATCAGCGCCTACTCCACCCGCGTCTACAACTACGAGTCGATCCAGAACGAGAACCTGCACGGCTGGCACCTCTCCGACGGCATGGTGCTCCTCTACGACGACGACCTCGGCCACTACAGCGAGGACTACTGGCCGACCGTCGACCCGCTGCGGCTCGCCGGGACCACGGTCGTCGCCGCACGCCCCGCCGACGCGGCGGGCCAGCGCACCACGAGCACCGCGGACTGGGCCGGCGGCGCCGTGCTGCCCGGGACGACGCTCGGGGCGTACGGCATGGAGCTGCGCGCGTTCGGGAGTTCGCTGGGCGCCTTCAAGAGCTGGTTCTGCCTCGACGACGTGATCGTGCACGTCGGCTCGGGCGTCTCGGCCGCCGCCGGGCCCGTCGAGACGATCGTGGAGAACCGCAAACTCAGGGATCCGGCGGCAGAGTTGACCGTCGACGGGGTGCGCGCGCCGTCCGACGCCGGCTGGTCGGCCACGTACGAGGGCGCCCGCAGCGTGCATCTGGCGGGGACCGGCGGCTATGTCTTCCCGCGCCCCACCGCGCTGCGCGCGCTGCGTGAGCAACGCACCGCCACCTGGCGGGACATCAACGTCAAGTACGGCACGGACACCCCCGTGACCCGGCCGTACCTCACGCTCTGGCAGGACCACGGCACCGCGCCGTCGGGGGCGGGCTACTGCTGGCTGCAACTGCCGGGGGCGTCGGCGGGGCGGACCGCGCGGGCCGTGCTCGCCCCGCCGGTGACCGTCGTCGCCGCGTCGACGGCCGTGCACGCGGTGCGGCGGGCGTCCGACGGGCTGTTCGCCGCCAACTTCTGGGCGGCGGGCCGGGCCGGGGAGCTCGGTGCGGACGGTCCCGCCTCCGTCCTGGTCCGGGCGCGCGAGCAGCGGTTCGAGGTGGCGGTGAGCGATCCGACGCAGCTGCGGGACCGGATCGTGCTCGACCTCGACCTGCCCGGCCACACCGTGCGGCGGGCCGATCCCGGAGTCCGCGCGGTCCGGCGCGGCGCGGGCACCCGGATCACCGTCGACACCGCGGGACTGCACGGCGCGACCGTCTCCCTGACCCTCTCCCGTACCTCTTCCAGGAGCTGACCTTGCTGTTCGACATGACGCTCGACCGGCTGCGTGAGTACCGCCCCGCGCCGGAGGAGCCCGCGGACTTCGACGCGTTCTGGCGCAAGACGCTGGACGACGCCGCCCGGCACCCGCTCGACGCCCGGTTCGTGCCGTACGAGACCGGTCTGACGACGGTGGACGTGTACGACGTGACGTTCAACGGCTGGGGCGGGCAGCCCGTCAGGGCCTGGCTGCTGCTGCCCCGCGGGCGCACCGGCCCGCTGCCGGCCGTCGTCCAGTACATCGGCTACAACGGCGGCCGGGGCATCCCGTACTCCTGGCTGACCTGGAGCGCGCTCGGTCACGCGCACCTGGTGATGGACAACCGGGGCCAGGGCGGCGGCGGCAAGAACACCGCGGACACCCCGGACATCGCTCCCGAGGGCCACGGCTCGTCGTCGCCGGGTTTCCTCACCCGCGGCATCGAGGACCCGCACCGGCACTACTACCGGCGGCTGATCACCGACGCGGTGCGGGCCGTCGACGCGGCCCGCGCCCACGAGGCCGTCGACCCGTCACGGGTCGCGGTGCTGGGCGGCAGCCAGGGCGGAGGACTCGCCCTGGCCGTGGCGGGGCTGCGCGACGACGTGGCGGCGACGATCGCGGACGTACCGTTCCTGTGCCACTACCGGCGGGCCTCGCAGATCACGGACAACGGCCCGTACGCGGAGATCGCCCGCTTCCTCTCCGGGCACCGGTTCGGCGTCGAGGCGGCGATGGAGACCCTGTCGTACGTCGACGGGGTCAACTTCGCGGCGCGGTCGACGAGTCCGGCCTGGTTCTCGGTGGGCCTGATGGACCGGATCTGCCCGTCGTCCACCGTGTTCGCCGCCTACCACCGGTACGCGGGGCCCGCCGAGATCGAGGTGTTCCCCTACAACGGGCACGAGGGCGGCGCCGAGTACGACCTGCCGCGCAAGATCTCCGCGCTGCGGGGCGTGTTCGGCGCCTGACCCCGCGGTCGGGTCAGCGGCCGAGCACCGCCATCGCCGCGTTGTGCCCGGGGATGCCGCTGACCCCGCCGCCCCGGACCGCGCCCGCCCCGCACAGCAGCACGTTGGCGTGCGCGGTCTCGACGCCCCAGCGGCCCGTGCCCTCCTGGGCGTAGGGGAAGGAGAGCTCCCGGTGGAAGATGTTGCCGCCGGGCAGCCGCAGCTCCCGTTCGAGGTCGAGGGGGGTCTTCGCCTCGATGCAGGGGCGGCCTTCGGCGTCCTCGGCCAGACAGTCCTCCAGCGGTTCGGCGAGGTGGGTGTCGAGCTGGGCGAGGGTGGCCTTGAGCAGGGCGGTGCGGGCCGTGTCGTTGTCCGCGGTGAACAGCCGGGCCGGTGTGTGCAGTCCGAAGAGGGTGAGTGTCTGGTAGCCGCGTGCGGCCAGGTCCGGGCCGAGGATCGTGGGGTCGGTGAGGCTGTGGCAGTAGATCTCCGAGGGCGGCGCGGACGGGAGCGACCCGGCCGCGGCCTCGGCGTGGGCCGTCGCCAACTGGCCGTATCCCTCGGCGACATGGAAGGTTCCGGCGAACGCCTCGCGCGGGTCGACGGAGGTGTCCTTCAGCCGGGGCAGCCGCTTGAGCAGCATGTTGACCTTGAGCTGAGCGCCCTCGGCCGGGGGCGGCGGGGTGTCGCCGAGGAGCCGGGCGAGGTGCTCCGGGGAGGCGTTCACGAGGACGTGGCGGGCGGCGATGGTGCCTTCGGTGTCGCCGGTGCGGTAGGTGACCTCGGCGTGCTGTCCGTCGGTCTCGACGCGGGTGACCTCGTGACCGGTGCGCAGGTCGGCGCCGGAGGCGCGGGCCGCCGCGGCGAGGGCGTCGGTGAGGGCTCCCATGCCGCCGACCGGGACGTCCCAGTCACCCGTGCCGTTGCCGATCACGTGGTAGAGGAAGCAGCGGTTCTGCGCGAGACCGGGGTCGTGGGCGTCGGCGAAGGTGCCGATGAGCGCGTCGGTGAGGACGACTCCGCGCACCAGGTCGTCGCTGAAGTGCTCCTCGATGCCGACGCCGATGGGCTCGTCGAAGAGCAGCCGCCAGGCGGCCTCGTCCGCGACGCGGGTACGCAGTTCGTCACGGGTGGGCAGTGGCTCGGTGAGGGTGGGGAAGATCCGTTCGGCCGCGTGCCGGGTCGTCTCGTAGAAGCGGTTCCATGCCGTGTACTCGCGGTCCGTGCCGGTGAGACGGGCGAAAGCCGCACGGGTCCGGTCGGCGCCGCCGCCGACCAGGAGGCCGGTGGCGCGCCCGTCGCGGACGGTGGGGGTGTACGAGGAGACGGTGCGGGTGCGGACCGCGAAGTCGAGGTCCAGGTCACGCACGATCTTCTCGGGCAGGAGGCTGACCAGGTAGGAGTAGCGGGACAGGCGGGCGTCCACGCCGGTGAAGGGGCGGGTGGAGACGGCGGCGCCTCCGGTGGCGCCGAGGCGTTCGAGGACGGTGACGGTGCGGCCTGCGCGGGTGAGGTAGGCGGCGGCGACCAGGGCGTTGTGGCCGCCGCCGACGATGACTACGTCGGTCCGGGTGAGCATGGCTCTTGGTAGCACGGGGGTGTCCGGGACAGCCAGGGTGCGGCCCGTGTCCCGTCGCGTGGCCTCGACGGGCGGGCCGTCACGGGGCAGGAGGGCTCTGGGAGAAAGGCCCTAGCCGCGCCGCCGCCGGGCCGCCACCCTGCGGTACAGCTCCGTCGCCTCCGGGCCGCGGCCCAGTTGCTCCAGGCAGTGGGCCTCGTCGTTGCGGCTGGTCAGCGCGTCGGGATGGGACTCTCCCAGCACCCGTTCCCGGGCGTCCGCCACCGTGCGGTACTCGGTGAGCGCGTCCTGCCAGCGGCCGAGCCAGCCCAGTCCGACCGCGACCTCGCGGCGGCTGACGAGGGTGTCGACGTGGTCGGGGCCGAGCACCCGCTCACGGATCGCGCAGACGTCCCGGGCCTCGGCCAGGGCCTCCTCCCAGCGGGCCAGCCGGCCGAGATTGACGCCGAGGCCGTGCCGGGCGCGCAGCGTCTCGGGATCGTCGGGGCCGCTGACGCGGATACGGTCGTCGATCAGATCGCGGTAGAGGGCGAGGGCTTCGGCGCTGCGGCCGAGGCGGCCGAGGCCGATGCCGACCTCGTAGCGGGCCGCGAGGGTGTCGGGGTGGCCGGGCCCGAGGGTTTCCGCGCGGACCGCGGCGACCTCGCGGTAGATCTGCAGGGCGTCGCTCCAGCGGCCCAACCGGCCGAGGGTGTAGCCGACTTCGCACCGTGTGACGAGGGTGTCGGGATGGTCGGGGCCGAGGACCCGGGCGCGGGCCTGCGCCACCTGGCTCGCCATCCGGTACGACTCCTCCAGACGGCCCAGCCGGCTGAGGTTGAAGGCGAGGTTGTGCCGGCAGCGCAGGGTGTCGGGGTGGTCGGGCCCCATCGCGCGCTCGCGGGCCGCGAGAACCTCGGTGTACACCTGGTGCGCCTCGGAGTGCCGCCCCAACGTGCCGAGGACGTAGGCCACTTCCTGCCGGGCGCCCAGCGTGTCCGGGTGCTCGGCGCCGAGGACCCGGGCGCGGCCCTCCACCACACGCCGGTACTCGTGCAGCGCGTCCGTGGCGTGGCCGGTGCGGCTGAGGCTGAACGCGGCCTCGTAGCGGCTGGCGAGGGTGTCGGGGTGGTCGGGGCCGAGCGCGTGTTCGCGTGCGGCGGCGACGGACCGGTGCACCTCACCGGCCTCGGCCCAGCGGCCGTGCCGGCCGAGGCTGAGCCCCGCGTTGTGCCGGGAGACGAGCGTGGCCAGCAACTCCGGTGCCGGGTCGGGGCGTTCGGCCGGGTCCGGGCGGGCCGTCGCGGGTCCCGACGGGCGCGGGATCCATTCGCCGGAGAGGCCGGCCGCGGTGTCCGGCGGGGTGACGCGCAGACCGGCGCCGCCGGTGGCCTTGTGGCCGGTGGTCATGCCGCGGGTCCAGGACGGCAGGCGCGGTTCCTGCGGGGGCCGCGGCGGGCGCACCGCCTGTGTCGCGGCGTACGGCACGATCTGCGGGGCCCGCACCGTGGGAACGTAACCGCTCCGCCCGGCCGCGATGCGCCGGCCCACCTCGCGTGCGTCGCGCGGCCGTTGGTCGGGTTCCTTGGCGAGCAGGTCGAGGATGATCCGCTCGACGTACGCGGGCAGCTCGGGGCGGTGGCTGCGCGGCGGCTCGGGCTCGGTGTCGCGGTGACCGACGAGCACGGCCCAGGCGTCGTCCAGGTCGAACGGGGGCGCGCCGGTGGCGATCTCGTAGAGGACGCAGCCCAGGGAGTACAGGTCGCTGCGCTCGTCGACCTGGGTGCCGCCGATCTGCTCGGGCGACATGTAGTGCGGGGTGCCCATGGCGATGCCGGTGCCGGTGAGCCGGGCGGTGAAGCCGATGTCGTGGCCGAGCCGGGCGATGCCGAAGTCGCAGATCTTGGCGGTGCCGTCGGTGAGCCGGACGATGTTCGCCGGTTTCAGGTCGCGGTGGACGATGTCCTGTTCATGCGTGTAGGCGAGTGCGGCGGCGATCTGCTCGGCGACGTCGACGACCTCGTCCACGGCGAGCGGATGGTGCCGGTTCTCCTCCAGGAGCTGGCTGAGGTTCTTGCCCTCCAGGAGCTCCATCACCAGATAGAGGATGCCCTCGTCCTCGCCGAAGTCGTGCACGACGGTGATGCCGCGGTGCTGGAGTCCGGCGGCCACCCTGGCCTCTCTGCGGAAGCGCTCCCGCAGGATCCGGGTGAAGGACTGGTCGCGCTGCGGTCCGAGCGGCTTGAGGCACTTCACGGCGACGTGCCGGCCCAGCGACTCGTCCCGCGCCCGCCACACCTCGCCCATGCCGCCCCGGCCGATCCGGTCGAGCAGCCGGTACCGCCCGTGGATCAGCTTTTCGTCGCGGGTCTCCCTCAACTCCGGCATCGTCCGCCATCGCCCCCGTCGGCTCGCTCCCGCGCCCTCCCCGGGCCGGACCTCAGTCCAGTATGGCTACCCATCGGTCGACTTTGTACGGGGCCGGTCGCGCGTCGGAACCGAGTCTCGCCATGGCGCGCAGGATGTGTTTGGGCGGCAGTTGCCAGCGTGCACGGTCGGGAATCCGGCGCAGGGCGGTGCCGGTGGAGCGCAGGTGACGGGTGACGACGGCCGGTGCGGGGGCGGGTCTGCCGTACAGGGTGTGGGCGTACGGCGGCAGGGAGGCGTAGGCGAGGTTCGCCACGCGCCGCCAGAGCACCTCGCGCGCGGGTTTCAGCAGCGGGTGCGTGGGCGGGCGTTGCAGGAAGTCGTCGACGGTGCGGGCCTCGGCGCCCGCCGCGAGCTCGGGGCGCACCGTCGCGAAATAGGCCCTCAGCTGCGCCTGGTCGGCGGGTACGTCGTCGGGGTCGAGGCCGACGAGGCGGGCGCTGGTGCGGTGTTCGGCGATATAACGGTCCGCCTGCGGGTCGGTGAGGCGGAAGCCGGAGCGGCGCGCGACGTGCAGATAGGAGTCGATCTCCGCGCAGTGCACCCACAGCAGCAGTCCGGGTTCGTCGACGCCGTACCGCTCCCCCGTGCCGGGGTCGGTGGCCGTCAGCCGGCGGTGGATGCCGCGCACACGCGCCCCGGCCTTCTCCGCGGCCTCGGTGGTGCCGTACGTCGTGGTGCCCACGAAGCTCGCCGTGCGCATCAGGCGGCCCCAGGCGTCACGCCTGAAGTCGGAGTTCTGCATCACGCCGCGTACGGCGCGCGGGTGCAGCGCCTGGAGGTAGAGGGCGCGGATGCCCGCGATCCACATCATGGGGTCGGCGTGGACCTGCCAGGTCACCGAGTCGGGGCCGAAGAGTCCCGGGTCCGCGTCGTCGCGCATGCCCCACCTCCTGGTCGCAGGGTACCCGCGGGCTCCTGGCGGCGACCGGTTCGGCCGGAACCCGCCCGTTCAGTTCAGGACCAGGAGGACGGCGAGCGCGCCGAGGAGGGAGTCGACGCGGTCGAGGAGCCCTCCGGTGCCGGCCAGCCAGCGGCCCGCGTCCTTCTGGCGCGCGCCGCGCTTGACCATGGATTCGACGAGGTCGCCCGCCGGTCCGCCGACCGCCACGGCCAGTGCCGTCCGCCAGTCGGCCGCGCCGAGGAGGGCGAGCGCGCCGACGCCCGCGGCGGCACCAGCCAGGGTGCCGCTCCAGCGTTTGGCCGGGGACAGCGGCGACAGGTGCGGGCCGCCGAGGCGCGGGCCCGCGAAGTAGGCGGCGATGTCGGCGACGGAGACCGCGACGAACAGGGCGAGCGCGTCGGCCCCGAGCGGGACCAGCGCGGCGAGGAGGCTCAGCCAGGCGAGTCCGAACAGTGCGGCGGTGGCCCGGCGCAGCCCGTGGTCGGCGTCGCCGGACACCAGCGGCACCGCGACCACGGCGAGGGCTCCGGCGGCGCCCGCGCGCAGGGTCTCGGCCGGTGCGAGCCAGGCGGTGAGGATCACGGCCGCGACCGCCGCGGCGAGCACCGCCCGGTCGGTGCGGGGCAGATTCAGCAGTCCGGCGAGTTCGTGGACGGCGATCAGCGCGGCCGCCGTGGCGACGGCCGCGGCGCCCGCGTCCCCGAGCCAGAACGCGCCGGTGATCAGCGGCACCCCCACCGCCCACGCGCACCACCGGAGCATCAGCTCGCGGCGCCGGGACGCGGCCACGCCCGCGCCGGCCAGGGCCAGCGCCCCGCCGAGCCAGGGTGCCAGGGAGGCGGCGGTGGTCACCGGGCCGTTCCGGTGACCGGCTCGCCCGGGAGCGGTACCGGCGGGACCAGTACGTCGAGGGCGGCCTGGCAGGCGGCCACGATGCGGGCGTTCTCGGCGGCGTCCTTGACGGCGATCCGTACGGTGCGCCCCTCGTAGAGCGCGGACAGCGGCGACAGGTCACGCAGGTAGACGTCGTGACGGCGGCATTCGAGGACGAACTGCGCGGCGCTGGGCCCGTCGGCCGGCAGGGTCAGGTTGACGAAGTTCGCGATGCCCTCCTCGATGTGCACGCCCTCGTCCAGCTCGGCGAGTTCGAGGGCGAGCCGGTGGCGCAGCGCCCGGGTCTGGAGCCGGCGTTCGCGGTAGTAGGCGGGTGCGCCCAGCGCCGCGACCGCGGCCCGTTGCGCGGGCAGGCTCACCGGCCAGGGCGGGGTCCACCGTCGCAGGCGGGCCGCGGTCTCCGGGGCGGCCACCAGGTAGGCGGCCCGGAGGCCGGACAGGGCGTACATCTTGGACAGGGAGGTGCAGACGATGACGCGGGGGTCGGTCGCGGCGAGCGGGGCGAGCGAGGCGTCGGTGTCGTCGGGGTCCACGTAGCCCAGGTAGGCCTCGTCGATCCACCAGCGGGTGGAGGCGGGCGCGGCGTCGATCACGGCGCGCAGTTCGGCGGCCGGCGCGTGGCGGCCGGTGGGGTTGTTCGGGTTGACGACGACCACGAGGTCGTACCGTCCGGTGGCGACGGCCTCGGCGAGCCGCAGCGGGTCGATGCGCCAGTCGTCGGCGCGGCGCAGCCGCAGCCGGTCCACGTGGCAGCCGATGATCCGCTCGGTGACGTGGGCGTACTCGCCGTAGCCGGGGTCGATGAGGAGCACCCGGCTGTCGGGGCCGAGTAGTTGACCGAACGCCCGGTAGATCAGGTCGGAGGAGCCCGCGCCGACGCAGAGGGTGTCCTCCGGCAGCGCGCGCACGGCGGCTATCTCCGCGAGCAGGCCCTCCGCGCCGGCCGGTGGTGAGGTGCGGGCCAGCCAGGAGGGATCGTCGGTGAGGACGGCGCTCACCTCGGGGGCGGGCGGGAACCAGGCGTCCAGCACATCGGCCGCGACGATCCGGCGGCGCCGGTGCAGGGTGCGGAAGTCGGTGCCGACGGCGGTGAAGGAGGCGCCGCCGTGTTCGCAGCCGTCGGGGCCCGGGGCGAACGGGGTGTCGAGCCGCCAGTCGACGGTGGACCGCAACCGCTCCAGCGTGGCGGGGTGCCGGTCGAGCGTGCCCCGGGTCAGCGCGTCGACCGCGCCGGTGAGCACCTCGAACGTCACCTTCCCGCAGCGCACCGTCCGTCCGGCGGGGCGCAGGCCCGCGGCCAGGTACAGGCCGAGCACCTCGGTGCGGCCCATCGCCACGACGTGCCGCCCGCCGCGGGAGGCGATCCAGCGCAGCGCCGCGTACATCAGCAGCGGCGCCACGGCGCTCGCCCGCTCCTCCGGTTCGACCGTGAGGATGCGCACCTCGAAGGTGTCGGCCTCACGCAGCAACGGCAGTTCGTCCCGGTCCAGATACTTGTCGAGCCCGAACCGTCCCGCCCAGGGCGGCGTCACACTCACGAACCCGACCCGCACGGCGCCCCGGGTGACGACCAGATAGACGTTGTCCCCGTCGAGACCGTCGCTGAGCCGCCCGCCGGGCTCCGGCGCGTGCTGGCCCAGCTCCTGTGCGTACACCCGGTGCCGCAACTCGTGGATCCAGTCGCGGTCCTCCGGGACGGCGGTACGCAGATGCAGTTGACGGCCCATGAGGGTCCCTTTCCGGGCGGGGGCGGGTCCCTCCATCCTCGGAAGCACAACGGTGTCCCGGCAGGGCGCTGCGACGCAGGGGGTCTGAGTACGCGTACTCAGGCGGGTGCCGTACGCGGGTGCGTCAGGCCCCGGTCAGCGGCGCACCCGGGGCATCCCGAGTCCGATCCACGAGATGATCTCGCGCTGGATCTCGTTGTTGCCGCCGCCGAAGGTGAAGATGACGGCCGACCGGTAGCCGCGTTCGAGTTCGCCGTGGAGGACGGCGCCGGCGCTCCCCTCCTTCAGCGCGCCCGCGGATCCCACCACCTCCATCAGCCACGCGTAGGCGTCGCGGCGCGCCTCGGAGCCGTAGACCTTCACGGCGGAGGCGTCCTGCGGCGTGAGGGTGCCCTGCTGGACGGCGTTCACCATCTGCCAGTTGAGGAGCTTCATCGCGTCCAGCTTGGTGTGGGTCTGCGCGAGACGCTTCCTGACCCAGCCGAGGTCGATGACGCGGCGCCCGTCGGCCAGTTTGGTGTCCATGGCCCAGCGCTGGACGTCGTGCAGGGCGCGGATGGCCATGGTGCCGTGGGCGGCGAGGGTGACGCGTTCGTGGTTGAGCTGGTTGGTGATCAGGCGCCAGCCCTTGTTCTCGTCGCCGACCCGGCGCGCGGCGGGCACCCGGATGTTCTCGTAGTAGCTCGCCGTGGTGTCGTGCGAGGCGAGGGTGTTGATGACGGTGCAGGAGTAGCCGGGGTCGGACGTCGGGACCAGCAGCATGGTGATGCCCTTGTGGGGCGGGGCGTCGGGGTCGGTGCGGACGGCGAGCCAGACCCAGTCGGCGGTGTCGCCGTTGGTCGTCCAGATCTTCTGGCCGTCGACCGTGTAGTGCCCGGTCGCCTCGTCGCCGTCGCGGACCGCCTTGGTCTTGAGGGCCGCGAGGTCGGTGCCCGCGTCCGGTTCGCTGTAGCCGATGGCGAAGTCGATCTCCCCGGCGAGGATCTTCGGCAGGAAGTACTCCTTCTGCTCGTCCGTGCCGAACTGCATGATCGTCGGGCCCACGGTGTTGAGCGCCATCAACGGCAGCGGCACGCCCGCCTGGGCGGCCTCGTCGAAGAAGATGAACTGTTCCATCGGGGTCAGGCCGCGGCCGCCGTACTCCTTGGGCCAGCCCACCCCGAGCCAGCCGTCGGAGCCGAGGCGGCGCACCGTCTCCCGGTAGAAACGTTTCTGGGCGGCCGGGTCCTCGTACCGGGCATAGGCGTTGTCGGGCACGAGCTCGGCGAAGTAGGCGCGCAGCTCGGTGCGCAACTGCTGCTGCTCGGGCGTGTATTCGAGGTGCACGGCCCCTCCTGGCGGTCAACTGGGCGGCGCCTGACGGTCTTTCAGGCATGGTTCGACGGCGCACACAGTAGAACCCGTTCCAGAAATTGTGAATGGCGGGGACGGCACCGCCTGAGCCCGGCGTTCAGCCCAGCGTCACCAGGAAGTCGGAGCAGGCCCGCGCGCACGCCCGGCAGCGCTCCGCGCAGCCCTCGGCGTCCGGGACCCGGTCGCAGGCGTGGGCGCACTCCAGGGCGACCGCGCGGCACCACTCGACCTGGAGGCGCAGGGCGTACTCGTCGCGGAGCGCCTCCTCCGACAGCAGCCGGCAGGTCGCGTCGCAGATCTCGACGCAGAGCAGCAGGGTGCGCCGCGGTTCCTGCGGCGCCCTGCCGCCGGGGTCCGGATCGGCACCGGCGGCCGGCGGGCGGGCAGGACCCTGCGCCCCGGCGGCCAGGTCCGCCCGGTCGCCGGAGCTGACCCGCGCGGCGCAGGCGCGGGCGCACTCGGTGCAGGACTGGGCGCAGGCGAAACGGTCCTCGAGATAGCGGACAAGAGCATCCTTGGGCGGTTCGTCCGCCGGCGCGGGCACCGCGCTCCGGGTCTCCTCGGCGCGGGGGTTCGCGTGCTTCGCCAGGGGGGTCACGGCCCGGCTCCCTTCCACGGCTCGTGCGACTCGGGACGAGCGGGTAGCCGGATCCGGCACCGCCAAACCCGCCGGCCTCCGGATCGGGGCACCCGGCGTCGCCGTCTTTGACCCACACCCACCTGGGTACTCGCACGCCACACGTTCGACCGACCACGCACCTCGCATTGTCGGTTCAGGAGCGATTCGGGGGCGCTTCAGAGGCGTTTCAGAACCGTCTACCGAGTTGTCTACAAAAGAATTCGACCGAATGTGACCGAGAGAGATCGAGAACAAGGAGCGATCATGACCGCAACCGCACGGCCACCGCACCCGGCCGAGACCAAACGCGAGGTCAAGGGCAGGATCCGCACCTGCCGCCCCGCGCACCGCGACACCAGGGAGCCCGCCGGGCCCGATCGCGAGCCGGATTGCGAGTGGAATCTGGTGCGCGGAGAGGACTGACTGCCCCTTCCATCCCCCGTGTTCCGGCATATGCTGTCGGTGCCGGCGAGGGGAGGCCACTGGCGATGCCCACCGTTGCACAGCCCAAGATCCTCGTCGTCGACGACCGCGACGACACGCTCTTCGCGATGGAGAGCGCGCTCGCCCCGCTCGGCTACCCGATGGACCGCGCCAACTCCGGGGACGACGCCCTCAAGACGGTCCTGCGCGGCGGCGTCGCCGTGGTCCTGCTCGACGTGCTGATGCCCGACCTCAGCGGCTTCGAGGTCGCCGAGTACATGACGCGCCTGGAGCAGACCCAGGACATACCGATCATGATGATCACGGGCGCGGGCCAGGACCCCACCCTGGCGGCGAAGGCCTTCGAGCTGGGCGTCGCCGACTATGTCGTCAAGCCGGTCGACCCCTGGGTGATCCGGACGAAGGTCCGCTATCTGTACGAGACGGGTCGCCGGCTGCACGCGCTGCGCAAGCGCCTCCAGGCGTACGAGCGACGGAGCGAGGAATTCCGCGACCGCCCGCCCGTCGACCTGGAGGAGCGCCCGCTGCCGCGGCCCGCCTGATTCCGGCCCTCCCACTCCCCCGCCCCACCCCGCGTGGGCATGCTCACAGCCTCGGCGACACACCCACCCCCATGACCGGTTGTACAGTACAACTACGTAGGAGTTGTATAAGCCAACTCATCAGGTCGATCCATGGAGGTCCCGCTCATGCCCGCGCGCAATCCCGCGCTGCGTCACGTGCTGACGCATCTGCTCACCCCGCTCCTGATGTGCGTGGGCATGGGCCTGGCGTATCTGGGCGCGTTCGCCCACCCCGAGCCGCACCATCTGCCCGTCGCCGTCGTCGGCTCGGGCGCCGAGGCGAAGGTCTTCGCGCAGACCGTCAAGGACAAGGCGGGCGACGCGCTCGACGTCCGCACGCTCGACGACCGGACGGACGCCGTCGACCTGCTCAAGACGCGGGACATCGACGGCGCGTACGTCCTGACGGGCAAGAACGGCGGTGCACCCGAGCTGATCGTGGCCTCGGCGGGCTCCGACACCACGGTCTCGGTCGTCCAGAAGATCTTCACGCCCGTCGCCGCGGAGCAGGGTGAGCCGCTGAAGGTCACGGACGTCGTGCCGACGGTGGACGACGACCCGACGGGCCAGGGTCTGTTCTTCCTGCTCGTCGCGCTCAGCATCGGCTCGTACGCCTCCGTGGCGGTGCTCGGCGGGGCCGGAGCCGCCCTGCGGATGCGGGCCAGGGCGCTGCTCGCGGTCGGTGTCTCCGGCGTGGTCAGCCTGATCGGCGCGGCCTTCGCGGGGCCCCTCTTCCACCTCGCCCACACGAACCTGTGGGGCCTGTGGGGCATGGCCTGGCTGTACTCGGCGGGCATCCTGTTCGTCGGCGTCGGCCTGCACACGTTCCTGAAGCGGTGGACGACGCTCGGCGTGATGGTGCTGTTCGTGATGCTGAACTTCACCAGCTCGGGCGGGATCTTCCGGCCCGAACTGCAGAACGGCTTCTTCGGCAGCCTGCACTCCTTCTGGAACGGCGCGGGCTTCGTCGAGGGAGCCCGGAGCCTGATCTACTTCGGCCACCACGACCTGGCGCGGAACCTGTGGACGCTGGTGGCGTGGCTGGCCGTGGGCCTCGTCGTCATCGGCGTCGCGGCGCTCGCCGAGCGCCGGCGGGAACAGACGGCCGCGACCACGGCGCGGCACGCGGCTCCCGCTCCTGCCGCGGCTCCCGCCGTCGCGTCCGGCTCGGCCTCCGAGGGCGACGACGTCGTCGAGGAGGAGCTGGAGGAGACGGTCGGCGTGTGACCGCACATCGCCCGACCGACGGCCCCGCCGCTGGGACCTGTCCGGCGGATCCTGTCGCGGGAGCGGGGCCCGGCACGCCGCAGATCGGCGTGCCGGGCCCCGCTCACCGGCGCAGACCAGGACGGGCCACCCGGATACGACCTGAAGCGCCGGACAGGCCCTGGTCGCGGCGGGGCCGTCGTGCGTTCACACCCCTTGCGGGATCTTCTTGGCCCTGCCGCGGACGGCGAACGCCGTGACGATCTCCACCACGCCGACCACGAGCAGCCACAGACCGCCGACCAGGGTGAGCACCGCGACCGACTCGAACGGCGAGTCGATCAGGACGATGCCGGCCAGGGCGGTGATCACGCCGAGGAAGATCTGCCAGCCGCGCGCAGGCACGGTCGGGTCGGCGGCCGCGGCGACGGTCTGGGTGATGCCGCGGAACAGCCAGCCGATGCCGATCCACAGGGCGAGCAGCAAGGTCGACTGCATGGCCCCGCGGAAGCAGAACAGGCCGAGGAGCACGGAGACGGCGCCGCTGACGAAGGCCACGACCCGCAGCCCGGCGGTGACGTGCCGGCCGAACGCTGCGACGAGTTGGAAGACGCCGCTGACCACGAGGTAGATGCCGAACAGAACGCCCGCCGCCCACAGTGAGGCGCCCGGCCAGACCAGGACGAGGACGCCGACGACGAGGGAGGCGACGCCCATGAGGAGCACGGCCTGCCACGCGTTCTGCGCGAGTCTGCCGAGCGGGCCCTGATCGGGGGACGGATCGCCGGCGGCGGGCGTCTGGTGCGGGGCCTGAGGGTCGTACGGTGCTTGGGTCATGTCCGACTCTTCGCACACGGCACGGCGTTCGGCCATCCGGGGTGCGCCGAACAGGCGACTGCGCTGGCCGGGCGGCTGATGCGCCGGACAATGGCCCCATGAGCACCCACGCGCAGCCGGACCGCATCGCCGTACGCCGTGTCTACGACCCGCCCGCCCCGGCCGACGGCACCCGGCTGCTGGTCGACCGGCTGTGGCCGCGCGGCATCTCCAAGGAGCGGGCCGCCGTCGACGAGTGGCTGCGGGACATCGCGCCGTCCAAGGAGCTGCGGACCTGGTACCACGAGGACCGCGACGGACGGTACGACGCGTTCGCCGAGCGCTACGCAGCCGAGCTGGCCGATCCGGTGCGCGCCGAGCTCGTGGCGCATGTCCGGGAGCTGGCCGGGCAGGGCCGGGTCACGCTGGTGACCTCGGTCAAGGAGGTCGAGCACAGCCATGTCCCGGTCCTCGTGCGCCACTTGCGCGGCGAGTGAGGGGAGGCGGACCGGTGCTCAGGCCGCCAGGCAGACCGTGCCGCGCCCCTGTACCGGGCCGCCCGTACCGCGCGCGGAGACCGCAGCGGTGACGGAGACGGTGCGGCGCACCTGTGCCGCGCGCGCCAATTCGCCCTGGGCGAGCGCCAGTACGTCGACCAGGCCGAGGCCGAGCGCCCCGGCCACGGCGGCGAGCATCTCCGACGAGGCCTCCTTGCGGCCGCGCTCCAGCTCGGAGAGATAGGGCATGGAGATCCCGGCGACGTCGGCCACGTCCTGCAACGTCCGTCCCTGGGCGCGCCGGCGGCGGCGCAGCACACTGCCGACGACATGCCGCCACAGCGGCTCGGGGGTGAGGACGGCTCGGGGCCTGCGGGTCTCGTGGGCGCTCATCACGTCAGCGTAGGCGCGGCTCCGCGCGGGAACGGCGGACTTCACCCACAGCGATATTCACCGGCCGTCGCGCCGGTCACTCGGCGACCCGTTCGTAGCGCATCAGGACGACGCCGTTGTCGAAGGCGCGGGTCTCCACGAGCCGGAGGGGCGAGGGGGCGAACGGCCCGTCCGGGAAGACGCGCTTGCCCGCGCCGATCAGGACGGGATGGATATAGATCCGGAACTCGTCGACGAGGTCGTGTTCCAGGAAGGTGGCGGCCAGATCGGCGCCGCCGAGGCTGAGGTCGCCGCCGGGCTCCTCCTTGAGGGCGCGGACGGCGGCCGGGGACACCTCGGGGAGCACGGTCGTGTGCCAGGGGGCGGGGCCGGGCTTCAGCGTCCGCGAGAAGACGATCTTCGGCTTCTCGCGCCAGATCTCCGCGAACTCGGCCTCGACCGGGTCCGCGTCCGGACCGGCGTCGGCCTCGGGCCAGTAGTCCGCCATCAGCTCGTGGGTGACGCGTCCGCTGAGGAAGCCGCCCATGGGGCGCAGCACGTCGTTCATGTGCTGGTGGAGAGCGGCGTCCATGACGTGCCAGTCGATCTCGCGGCCCGGACCCTCCAGGTATCCGTCGAGGGACACACCCATCATCAGGACGATCTTGCGCATCTCGGCCTCGTCTCTCGCCTCGCCCGGCACCGTCACGGACACAATGGCCCGCATGCACCAGACTGCACAGTCCACCACGAGGACGCCATGGAAGTGACCCTGATCGCCGTCGTCGGCGTCGCGAGCATCGTGGCGGTGGCCGCCTTCTCGCAGCGCCTCGGGCTCGCCGCACCGCTCAGCCTGGTCGTGGTCGGCATCGCCCTCAGCTTCGTCCCGGGTGTGCCGGTGGTGCAGCCGGATCCCGAGTGGGTCCTCGCGGGCGTCCTGCCGCCGCTGCTGTACTCCTCGGCCGTCAACATGCCCGCGCAGGACTTCCGCCGCGACATCAAGGCCATCGGCGGGCTCGCGGTACTGCTCGTGGCGGTGTCCACGCTCGGGGCCGGCTGGCTGCTGCACCTGCTGATGCCGGACATCGGCTGGCCCGCCGCGTTCGCGCTCGGCGCGGTGATCAGCCCCACGGACGCGGTCGCCGCGACGTCGGTGGGCCGCAAACTCGGCCTGCCGTCGCGGCTGCTGACGCTCCTGGAGGGCGAGGGGCTGGTCAACGACGCCTCCGCCCTGGTGCTGCTGCGCTCCGCGGTGGCCGCGATGGCCGGTGCGGTGTCCCTGTGGGGCGTCGCCGGACAGTTCGTGTTCTCGGTCGCGGTGGCGGTCGTGGTGGGCGTGGTCGTCGGCCTGGTCAACGTACGGGTCCGCGCGCTCCTCGACGACACGGTGCTGAACACGGCGATCTCGTTCGTCGTGCCGTTCGTGGCGTATGTGCCCGCCGAGGAGTTCGACGCGTCGGGGGTGCTCGCCGTCGTCGTCTGCGGGCTGGTGACGGGGCATCTGAGCCCGCGGCTGCTGCGGGCCCAGGACCGGATCGGCGAGGCGATGAACTGGCGCACCCTCGCCTTCCTCCTGGAGAGCTCGATCTTCCTGCTGATGGGGCTCGCCCTGAAGACGCTGCTCGACGAGGCGCACGCCCACGAGAACGGGATCGGCGCGGGCCGCGTCATCCTCTACGGGCTGGCCCTCACCGGACTCGTCATCGTCGTACGGATGGTGTTCGTGGTGCCGCTGGTGGCGCTGGTGCGGCGTGACGAACGCCGGGCCGCCGCCTCGAAGCCGCTGATCGAGCGGATGCAGGAGCGGATCGACACCTTCGACCTGAGCGAACGGTTCACCCCGCGCAAGAAGGCACACATCGAGCGCCGCGTGCAGCGCACGAGCGCCGACATCGACTTCCGGCTCACCGAGACGCTCGGGTGGCAGGGCGGTGTGGTGCTGGCCTGGTCGGGGATGCGGGGCGCGATCACGGTGGCGGCCGCGCAGACCCTGCCCGAGGACACCGAGTACCGCGCCCAGTTGATCGTGATCGCGTTCGTCGTCGCCGTGACGACACTGCTGCTGCAGGGGCTGACGCTGCCCGCCGTGATCCGCACCGTCCGCATCCCGGGCGACGACCCGCAGCGGCTGCGTGAGGAGTACGGGCGGCTGGTCGGCGAGATGTCCGACGCGGCGGTCGCCTCCCTGGACGAGGCGCAGGAGTCCGGCTCCGTCCCGCCCGCGCTCCTCGACCGGGTGCGGCAGGACAGTCTGATCCGGCCGCGGGACGCGGACTCGGAGGAGGACCGGAGGAAGGCCGCCGCGGCGTTCCGGGGCGTCGACGACGCGCACCTCGTCTATCTCCGGCTCAGGCTGCGGGTCGTCTCGGCGGAACGCGACGCCCTGCTCACCGCACGCACCCGCGGCTCGTACAGCTCCCGCGCGCTCCAGGGCGCCCAGCACGTCCTGGACCTGGAGGAGGCGCGCCTCGAACAGTTCGGCGACCGCTTCGAGGAGTGAGCGCGGCTACGAGGCCTTCGGCCGCTCCCAGTCGCAGGGCGGGGAGGGGCAGGCGTGGGCGTCGTGCTCCTTGAGGGCGACGCTCACCAGGCTGAGCAGCAGCTGGACGTCGGTGTCGCACTCCAGGAGGACGGTGATCCAGGAGTCGCCCGGCCGCACCCGGATCGCGCTGCTGTGCCGCAGCTGGGGCAGGAGCCGCTGCACCGCCGACGAGGTCAGGTACAGATCGGCGCAGTCGTCGGCGTGGAAATGGATGAGTTCATGGCCCGCCGCGCCGAAGGCGTGCCCAACCGAGCACCGGGGCGGGCCACTTACCAGGTTCGGCCATGTCCCCAGTTCGGACATGGCGCGCTGGGCCGCGGTCATACCTCCATCCTTGCGCACCCTTCACCTGGAGGACCAGCCCCATCAACCCTCGTGTTCCCCCGGCTACTTGTCGTGACGTGATCGGGTGTCGCCCCACAGCCCGTCCGCCGACCGGCAGGGCGGCGGCCCTTGTGCCGGGTGGGCTCGATCGACTTCACTCTCCTCACTCGGCTTTCTTGATCGAGCACGCCTACACGCAGGGGGTTTCGCACATGCCCACACCATCGGCGGTGGCCGGGTGGGAGGACGTCGCGGTGCGCGACGTCGAGACGAACGGCATCACGCTGCGGGTCTTCGAGCAGGGCCCCGGCACCGCGGGGGACACGGACCGGCCGCTGGTCGTGCTCTGCCACGGCTTCCCCGAGCTGGCGTTCTCGTGGCGGCATCAGGTGCGGGCGCTGGCCGCGGCGGGCTATCGGGTGCTGGCTCCCGACATGCGCGGCTACGGCGGAAGTTCCCGCCCGGCCGACGCGGAAGCGTACGACGCGCTGACCCTGTGCGCGGATCTCGCCGGGCTGCTCGACGCGGAGGGCGCGGACGACGCCGTCTTCGTGGGCCACGACTGGGGAGCGATCGTGGTGTGGCAGATGGCGACGGCGTACCCGGAGCGGGTGCGGGCCGTCGCCGGGATGAGCGTGCCGGCCGCGCCCCGCTCCCCCGTGCCACCGGTCCCGCTGCTGCGCAAGCGGAACGGCGACGACTTCTACATCGTGTGGTTCCAGGAGCCGGGGACCGCCGACCGCGCGCTCGCCCGGAACGTCCGCCGCACGCTCGTCACGCGGGAGATCTACTCGGCCGCGTGGGCGGACCGCCCCGACGAGCAGTTGCCGCCGCCACGCTGGCTGAACGAGCCGGAACTCGCCTACTACGTGGATGAGTTCACCCGGACCGGCTTCACCGGCGGGCTGAACTACTACCGCAATCTCGATCGCACCTGGACCCTGACGGAGGACCTGGCGGGCCGCACGATCGACTGTCCCTCGCTGTTCGTCACGGGCTCCCGCGACCCGGTCGCCCGGTTCATGCCGGACGACAAGATGGAGCGGGTCCTGACCGATCTGCGCGGCCGTGTCGTCCTCGACGGCGCCGGCCACTGGATCCAGCAGGAGCGCCCCGAAGAGGTGAACGCCGCACTGCTCGACTTCCTCGCGGGGCTCTCCGGGGAAAGGGCCTAGCGGCGCAGTCCGTCAACGTCGTCCGTCCCGTACTCGCAGAGTTCGAAGACGACCTCACCGGCCGTGGCGCCGACGACGGTGCCCCGCGCGGGCCGGACGGGGGCTCCGACCCACACCAGGTGGGGTGCCGTGCCGACGATCCGGCACGGCACGACGAAGCCCTCGGGGAAACGGACCAGCGATTCGTTGCGGGCCGCGCCGGTGCCGCGGTGGACCACTCGGGACTGGACCACGATGCCGAGGCCCGCGCTGTGCTCCGTCTCCAGGTCGCTGGAGGCGCACACCGGGCACAGCAGCCGCCGGAACGACGGCGAGGCGCACCACTTGCAGCGCTGGTAGGCGAAGCCGGCCGGCTCCCGATGCGTGGCGGCCGTCTGCGCCGGGGGCGCCATCACGCCCGTCCCGGTCCCGGCCCCGATCCGGCTTTCGAACACCTCTGCCATCTCTGACACTCTCGGCCTCCCGCGCTCGCCCGGCGTACGCCGAGGCTGCGGCCCCGACGCCTCTCGCATCGTATGGCACTCAGTGCCGCGCGGTAAAGACACCCAGTACCCTCTCTTGCGGCTCCGGGTCCCGGTCAGTCGTCCCGCAGCGCCGATTCCACCCGCTGGATGACCCGCCACATGGGGGCACCCTTGGGGGCGACCATGACGACGACCTCGTCGTCGCTCTCCGCGGCGCCGGGCGCCTGTCCCGCCTCGCCCCACATCCGCCGGACGAGCCCGAGGGCCTGGTCGACGGCCGCTTCGGCGTCGCCCTCGCCGCCCGACCTGAGCCAGGAGCGCAGGCCGTTGTTGTGCGCGGCGACCACGGAAGCGGCGACCACTTCGGCGCGCAGCGCGCCGTCCGCGGCATCGCTCCAGCGTCGGCGCAGATACCCGGCGAGGGTGCGCTCGTAGCGGCGCACGACGGACAGTTCATAGGTGCGCAGGCCGGGGACCTCGCGCGTCAGCCGGTAGCGCTGCACGGAGAACTCGGGGTTCGCGGCGTACATGCGCAGGACGATGCGGGCCCCGTCGCACACCACCTCGACGGCGTCGCTGTCGTCGCCGGCCGCGTCGAGGAACGCGGTCATGTCGGCGAGGCAGCTCTCGTGATCGGGGAAGACCGCGTCCTCCTTGGACGGGAAGTAGCGGAAGAACGACCGGCGCCCGACTCCCGCGCGCGCGACGATGTCGTCCACGGTCGTCCGCTCGAAGCCGCGCTCCAGGTACAGCTGGAACGCCGCCTCGGCCAGCACCTCCCGCATGGGTGCCTTCTTCGGTGAACCGGTGACCTCGCGTGCCTCGCTCATGCCGGGAACGTAACACCGGACGTCCCGTTTGGCACTACGTACCTTTACAGAGGGAACTCAGTGCCATACGTTGACAGCAGTAGACCTTTACCGGGCAGTCCGAGGACGCTCTGATCGAGGAGAGCCGGCGTGAGCTTGAGGATCGTTGTCACCGTGAAGTACGTGCCGGATGCCACGGGCGACCGGCACTTCGCCGATGACCTGACCGTTGA
>NZ_JBEYYU010000079.1:0-36684 GCF_040645755.1 Streptomyces sp. NPDC046716 | reverse complement strand
GGTGATGACGGCGACCTGGTCGCCGGGGCGGAGGTCTGCCGCGTAGCGGCAGGTCTCGCCAGGCTGGTGAGAGTCAGGGCGTGCCTGAGCGCAGAAACTCAGGAAGCGGCCTTGCGCAGGGCCGCCAGGGCCTGGTCCGCGTGCGCGCTCATTCTGAACTCGCTGCGGACCACTTCGAGTACACGCCGGTCCGTGCCGATGACGAAAGTGGCCCGCTTCGTCGGCAGCGGGCCGAACCCACGGGCCACACCGAACTGCCCACGCACCACACCCTCAGGATCGGACAGCAACGGGTACCCAAAGGTGTGCTTCTGTGCGAACTCGCGCTGCCGCTCGATCCCGTCCGAGCTGATGCCTACAAGCCGGGCGCCGGCCGCCATGAACTCCGCGGTCAGGTCACGAAAGTGACAGGCCTGCGCCGTGCAGCCGGCCGTCATTGCGGCCGGATAGAAGAACACCACGACCGGGCCCTCGGCCAGCAGCGAGGTGAGACTCGTTGGCGTGCCGGTCTCGTCGGGCAAGGTGAAGTCCTCGACTGTGGAGCCGACTTGAATCGGGCGTGAAGCGGGCATGATGGGGCTCCCGACTGCTTGGCACGGAGACGGAGCGGACGATTCCGATCGTACTCAGCAGTACGGACTGGAGGTAGAAGGAGGGAGGACAGGCGTGGTGTTGTGGCGCCGTCGCCACCGCTTGAGACGGCGCCCCTTGAACGGAACGCGGACGTTGCGGGCTGCACCCTGATACGCCTCATCGGCGTAAGCCTTGAGGTCGGCCTCGACCAGGGCGTCGATGATGCCGTGCTCGCGTGCCGCCGTCAGGCCATGTGCCGCACCGGGCAGTGCGGGCGAAGCCCACAGCAGCCGGCCGAAGGGTCGGTCAGCACCTGAACGTCGCCGTGGTGCCGCTTCTTGCCGGAGTAGTAGGGCCGGTCGGCCGCGATCCGGTTGATCGGCAGCACGGTGCCGTCCAGGATCACGTACGCCTTCGTGCGGGCCGTCGCCATCGCTTCGTCAAGTGTCGGTGCGAGCACGGCCAGGACGTCGATCGCCTCGCGGATGTACCGGTACACGGTGGCGGTCCCGATACCGAACCCGGCCGCGAGTTGCGCATATGTGTCCCCACACCGCAGGTGGGCCAGGGCGAGCATGGCCTGGCGCCCGGGAGACAACCTCCGCCACCGGCTGCCTATCTCCCGGCGTCGTGCCGCCAACTCGCGGCTCAGGCGGCGCAGGTGTGCAGCGGACAGATCGATAGCCGACGGGTAGACCATCACGCGGAGCTCCTGGAACAACGGTTGGCCCTGGTAGACAACGCGTCTACCAGGAGCTTCTCCGCTGCGTAGATCAGTCCGACTCGCACTCACCCTCGCGAAGTTGGAAGAGCCTCACTGGAGGAGTGCCGGTCCGTCATCACCTGGAAGGTCGGCGTCTATGCCGACCAAGCCGGACAGATGGCTTTCCTCGGCGTTTTCCCCGGCACTTGTCCTTTGCCGTGCGGCTCAATTCCCTCCGACACCAGCGCCGCACCGGGAGAAACGACGGTTCGATGCAATCTGCACATCACATCATCCGACCGGAAAAGCTTCCGTTGCAGTCGATGAACCCAGTGGTACTTTCTGGGCAAACGTCCACCCGGAGGGACTTTCATGACGAGCATGAAGACGATTACCGTCACCGCTGTGGCCCTCGCTGCGCTGGCTCTCGCGGTCACCGCGCCAAGTTTCGCGTCGGACGACGGGCCGGACGCAAGACACCACGTCACCTGCAAATTGAACAAGCGCACGGGAACGCCCTGGGCGTCCAGCGCAACCACCGTGATGGGATACGTACAGGTGCTCTGCTCGGACAGCCTCGACGACGCCAATACTCAGGCGCAACTGCAAATCTTCCGCGGCGGCAGTCGGAAGAATCACGGCGATGGTGTCACCAGCTGCAAGACTGGCAAGACGATTCACGTGAACGCCACTGCGGCCAAGCGAATCGGGAACTGGCGCTATCGCACCAGGGGGACCAACTTCGGTCAGCACGGGAATATCTGGACGCTCCCCACATACTATTCTCCTGCCCGCATGCTCTGGAGGCGTGGCTGAATGCGTGCAATGTCTGACGGCGCCCGCGAGATTCTCGTCATCACGCAGGAAATTGCGCGCAGCCGAGGAGCTCAGGAGTGCTCGACCCAGGATCTGGTCATCGCGTCGATCATTTACCGGCGCCTGCCCCAGGATCGTAACGCGCACACGGAGGACGGACCGCAGGAGAGCACATCGCCCAGCATGCTTCCCCTGGGTCCCGAGCTTGAGGCTCACCTGCGCAGTGCTTCCACGCCGGTGCTCCACGTATCCGAACTCCTCGATCTTGCTGCTGACAAGAACCCCGCACTCGCCAATTATCTGAGGTAGAGACCATGCACTCTTCCCGCACCCTTTGTCTCGCCGGCGCCGGAATGTCGATCGCCGCCACGCTTTCACTCTCAGGGTGCGCAAAAGGCCACGAGTCGAGATATGAAGCAAGTGCTTCCACTGTGGCGGCTCTCGAACCTTCGGGATGGGTTCCAGAGCCTACTTTGAGCGGTGCCGAGTCGGCCGTCGGCGGTGAAGTCGAACCGGCCGCATGCCGAGATCTTTTCCGCACCCTTGACCGCCGAAATGAGGGCGACGCTGTCTCAGGGTTTCACAGCACTGAGGGCGAATCCTATCTATTGATCCGGGACTGGTCGGCGCGGAAGACCGAACGAGGTCTCTCGAATGCCGTGCTGAACGCAGCAAGAGCATGTCCGAAAATGAAAATGGCGTGTGATTCGGCGGAACTTTCGTACTCCACCAAAGTGATCGGCGTGAAAAGAGGTAACACGCGCCTCATGCTCACCGCTCGTGACGAATCCGGCGAGATCGTGGTGCAGATACTGATCTCTGCGACCACCTACAGAGGAACGTCAGAGGGACGTCCACTTTCCGGGAAACAGTCACGCAATCGCCTGACACGTGTCATGAACTCTCATCAGATCGGCCCTCGTGAGGAGCACGCCCTTTCTGTGGTCTCCATTCCCGAGACGGGCCTGCGTCACCCATGAAAGTGAGCGTTTTCCAACCTCAGCTTGATGCGTGGTGAAGGACGAGGACGGCTTTCACGAAGTCGGTGATGCGGTTGGTGCTGCAGCGGATTTTCCGCAGGAGACGCCAGCCTTTGAGGACGGCGATGGCCTGCTCGCCGACGCAGCGGATCTTGGCGTGGGTGGTGTTGTGGCGGCGCTTCCATCGCTTGAGGCGGCGGCCCCGGACCGGGACCCGGACGTGTCCGCCAGCACCTTGATACGCCTTGTCGGTCCAGCAGCTGAGTCCTAATTCGGCGAGGGCCGCAATGATTCCGTGCTGTCGTGCGGCGGTGAGGCCGTGAGTGGAGCCGGGCAGCGCCGGCGAGGCCCAGAGCAAGCGGCCGAACGGATCGCTGAGGACTTGGGCGTTCAATCCGTGGCGTTTGTGTTTCCCCTGGTAGTACAGGGTGTCGGCTGCGATGCGGTCGATCGGCAGCAAGGTGCCGTCGAGGATGACAAACGCCTTCGCTCGGGTCGTCTTCATCGTCTCGACCAGGGACGGGGCGAGGGCGGACAGGACCTCCACGGCTTCACGGGCGTAGCGGAAAACGGTAGCGACCCCGACGCCGAACCCCGCGGCGAGCTGAGCATATGTGTCACCGCACCGCAGATGAGCCAGGGCGAGCAGAGCCTGACGGGCAGGAGGCGGACGTCGCCATCGAGTTCCGATCTCCTGCCGCCTCGCGATCAGTTACTCCGTCAGAAACCGCAGACCGCGGTGGGGCAGGTCAATCGAGGACGGGTAAGACCTGTCCCGTAACTGGTCAGGGTGAGCGACAGCGCCATGGCAACCGGGCTGGCTCAGGTTTCGAGACGGCCCGTTCACCCGGCTGATCGGCTAAGGGTTTCCCGCCACGCGTCCTTCACATCGTGGGAGTCATCCATGGAGGAATCTCGGTTACCGTTAGGTGCGTAGGCGGGGGACCGGTCAGCGCGCAGCGGTACATGGGCGCAGTACCAGGCCCGCTCGGCGCCTGCCTTCTCGGCGACCGTTCCGGTCCGTAGATAGTCGAGCAGTGCGGCCATGACCCGGCGCCGCCCGTAGGCGTAGACCGCTGGCTCGACGAACCAGAGGCAGAAACTGGGGTCCGGGTCGTAGACGGCCGCAGCCATCAACGGGGCGAAGAACTCCTCGGGCAGGTGGGCGCGTTCGAGCAACGGCTTGCGCACCGCATGGGCCAGGTGCCGTGCGCGGCGTACTTCCGGCACGTCAGCCGCGTTCCCGAGATCCATCAGCCGTGCCACCTCGATGGCGCATGACAGGAATGAACGTGCACCTGCCTCGTCGTGCTCCTTGTCAGCCATGGCGGCATTCTGGACCGTCTCAGGCCGCGAGGGTACGGGGCGATGGTTGCTTTACACCGAGTGAAAGGATCATGTTGTGGCTGGTGTGATCACGCGTCGGTGCCGTCCTGGATAGAGCCCTTCACCGGGCTGAGCTCGCGCTGCTTCGGCAAGTTGGTGACCGCCGTACGGCGCGAGACCTTTGCTGAACTCAAGCGTGGACGGCCCTGGGGACTCCCGTTCGAGGACCGCATCCTGCTGGTCGCGGCCTACTGGCGGACGAACTTGACGATGCGCCAGATCGCCCCGCTGTTCGGCATCTCGAAGTCGGCAGCGGACCGGATCATCGACCACCTCGGGCCGCTGCTCGCGCTCCTGCTGCGCAAGCGGTTCCGCAAGGACACCGTGCTCATCGTCGACGGACCCCTGGTGCCCACCCGAGACCACACGGTGGCCGAGCAGTCGAAGAACTACCGCTATTCAACGGCTCATCAGGTGGTTATTGACGCCGACACCCGCTTGGTCGTCGTGGTCGGCCGGCCGCTGCCCGGCAACCGGCACGACTCCCGCGGATGGGAGGAATCCGGGGCCAAGGCCGCCGTCGGCAAGACGATGACCATCGCCGACGGCGGCTACCAGGGCACCGGGCTGGTCATCCCGTACCGCCGCCGCAAAGGCGAGGAACTCCCGGATCGGAAGGAAAAGCACAACCGCTCGCACAAACAGGTTCGTGCCCGAGTCGAGCACACCTTCGCCTGGATGAAGGGCTGGAAGATCCTGCGCGACTGCCGACTCAGAGGTGACGGCGTCCACCATGCGATCCTCGGCATCGCCCGCCTGCACAACCTCGCACTCACCGGATAGGTCAACGGGGACAGCACCGCAGCCGACCCTGCCCTCACCAGGCCCAAGATCAGTTACGGGACAAGCCATAGGCATGAACTTCCGGGGTGGGACCCGGTCTCTTTCCGTGAGGGCCCGGGTCCCACTGCCATGACCTACCTGTGTGGTCAGCTTGAGCGTCTCCCGGCCGTCGGCGGCCGGGGTGAACGCTCACATGCGGCCGTCCGGGCCTGCTTCTAGGATGGTGTAGGTTCTCATTTTCGGTGTCGTGCGCCGACGCTGTGACCTGAAGGCTCTCCTCCAGTCTCACGACGTGTCGGCAGGCGGCTGTCTCAGATCGATGTCATTTCCTCAGACTCCCCAGCCGGCCGCGCCGGACCTCATGAACCTGCATCGGCGGCCATCCGTTCTATCCACTCCCCCACCTTCACTGCTTGCTCAATGCGGATGACGATGTCCTTCTGGGACACCGTGTCCAAGGTTTCTGGGATTTTGTCGAAGGTGTCGGGAAGGACGTCGAGGAGACCCCAGATCTGCTCGCCGGTACTGACGGTCAGCAGTTGCTGGCACCTCCACTGCAGCGGCACCTCGGGACGGTGCGTGAGCCGCTGCACGAGGGTCGGGAACAGGTAGTGCGTCGCTTCAGCGGCGAGGTGCTCTCGCAGCCAGTCGACCGGGAGCCGCTGGCTGAAGCCGTACATAGTCGCCTCCTGGGCCAGGTCCAGGAGCTGAGCAGTGTCGACGGCTCGGACCGTGCGGGGAAAGGTCGGGGTCATGTCGCGATGATGCCAAGAGGCCAGTGCGGCGCCGAGAGGTCAGCTGGACCGGGATGCGATCTGCTGACGTGCAGGGCCCCAGACGTCCTCGAACTCCTCGAAGGTGAGTTGTTCGGGGTCGTGGCCTTCCCATTCCGAGACGGGCAGCTCGGCGGTGATCCCGAATCTGCTGTCGTAATCGCCGAGGCGGCCTGCGTGGCGGGCCCGCTGCCACTCAGCGAGGGAAGCAGCTGCGATCGGGATCAGCTCTGGCCCTTCGAGTTCGACCTGCCGGATCACCCAGCCTTCGGCGTCGACCTCGAAGTAGAACCAGATGTCTTCCTCGTCCCAGTAGCAGCGCATCCATGTGGTCACCTGGCCATGATGCCGGGCCAGAGGCGCCGCCCTACTCCGCTCTGTCTCATGACTGGGCGACAAATCCTGCGGATCGGTCGAGCTGGAAAGGAGAACCGACCCGGGTTGGATCCCAGCCCTGTTCCCGTGCCTCTCGAATGCTGGCAACAACGTGAGCCGGACGAATGGGCTCCGCCTCGACGCCCACCCAGTTGCTGGGATGGGCCTGACCGCTGGTGACGATCAAGGTCGTGCCCGGCTGGCTGTCGCTGGCCGCTTCAACCGCATAGGTCAGCGGTGTCCAGCAGAGGCCCTGCATGTAGGAGGGCTTCCTGCGGATCCGCCAGCGGTACTCGATCCCGTCAACGGTTATGCGCCGGGAACCCTTCTTGTTCAGCGCCATCTTCGCCTCCTCCGCTGTGGGACTCTGCTGTGTTGCCGCGGTCGCGAAAAGCAGGTTGCACGCGAACGTATCGAACGTTGTCGCCGACAAGCGTCTTCGGGACTACGGATGGGGTGATCAGCCCATAATCGGAGTCAGTGCCGAGCGACCCGGCGCATCGCACCCGCCCGGGTGCACTCACCGCGATCGGAGAGCATCGTGAAGAACAGCCCGTTGTGGCGAGTGGTTGACAACGAGAGTGGTAGCCAGTCCATCGTCAGCACGCCCTCCGAGGCGGTCGCGTTCGTCAACAGTCGGTTCGACACCGATGGCGACGACGAGCCGTTCAGCATCACCGAGGTCGGTCCTCTCCTTCCGAAGCCGCTCGGGGTCATCACCGCATGGGCCGCCGAGAAGGACGGCGAGCGAACCGACGGGCCTACTGCCCCGATCACCATCAGGCCGGTTGTGACGGACAACGCCGGCGAGTGCGATGACGTAGTGCTCTGGCGCGACGTGTACGTCTCCTGGGACCACGACATGTACACCGTCGAGGAGCCGGACAGCTCCGAGTACAGCGAGGCTTACAGCGCTGCCGAGTTGAGCGCGATCCTCGACGAGTACGCCGACGACTACGAGTACGCGCCTGAAGGGCCCGACAGCCGCAGGGGGCCGAAACCGGAAGAGTTGATCACCTACGGCGCCCAGGAGTGCGCCAAGCGGTTCGGGCACCTCGACGACGACGCCCTGCTGTGGCTCGCTGCCACCCGCATCACGCTCGCGGTGTGGCGCAACACACCCGTCGAGAACTGGCATGCCGGGAAGAGTCCGCTCCACGACGGCACAATGATGCGGATCAACACGGCAACCACCCGCCTCGTGCGCTCGATGCTGTCGTTCGACCATGTCGACTGGATCGGTCTCGGTCTCGCGATCGTCAACCCGTCCCGGGTTCTACCGACCGGGCAGTCTGTTCTTGAGCTCGGACTGGCCTGCCACAATCCTGACGACCCGGCGCACGAGGCTGATCCGCGTGAAGAACTCGCGGAGATGGCGCAGGATGCGATCGCTTGGGGGCGAGCGTACTGCCTTCGCGAGAAGACGTTCGGCCTGCGAACCCTGATCGAATTCTTCTGCGCGTCCGACAACGGCTGGTTCGGAGCACCGAGTTGGGTGCGCATCGTCGATCGGTTCCTTACGGCTGTCGACGACCGGGAGAATGCGCACTGGCGCATACACCGGGACAAGCCTTGGTTCGACGAGTGGTTCACCAACCGGCCGGCCGACATTGCGGACACCACGGAATTTCGTCGGCTGCTCCTTGCCGGGCCCGACCTGCTGTCCGAGGAGGCCGCCGAATGGTGCGTGGATGGCGCCATCCGCTACGTCTGCCAGGATGACCACGCGAACGACTGCTGGCGGTGCGGTATCCCGCTGGCAACGGAGTCCCCCAACGAGTGAATGTGTGCACCAGCATAGAAAAGCAGCAATCCACTGACAGCGCTCTCGCCCGCCTACTCGGCGGCCTCCCCTGCTTGGGGAGCCAGTCGCGGCTCCACTGACTGGAGATGTGCGGGTCCTTCTGATGGATCTGTGGCAGCAACGCTGGCCCGGCTACCCCGGCCGGCGCACGAGGGGCAGGGCGGTTCCGCGTCGTAGTCGTCTTCATCGTCCATGTCGGGGTCGGTATGCGGGTATCCGCATCCGCGCTCGACGTCGTGCTCGGCGCGGCCGCAGCCCTCGCAGACGGTGCAGGCGACTTCCACGAGCAGCGGGGGCCGGCCGCCGTCGGACGGTGAGGCGAAGGTGCTTCCCTCGGCGTCGATGCCCGAACGGCGGACTGGCACGGGGCGTGGTCAGCATGCACGGATCATCGACACGACCGCGTGTCGGGTCGTGCCTGCCGCGACTTCCACCACCAGTTGCGTCGCAAGCGTCTTGTACGGCTCTCCAGCCGTCGCTACCGCGCTGCCCGAAGGTTCGACCTGTGACAGATGCGGGGTGAGCTGAGCGGTCAGATTGGTGGTAAGGGGCCGGGTGAGGGCGATGTGTCCGTCGGGCAGGCGCATGGCCAGATGCCACGGAAGGGCGAGGGTGCCGGTGAACCCGATTACGTGTGCGTCCACGACCTCGCTGTGGCGGATCTACCGCCACAGGTGTTCGGGCTTGTAGGTGCTGATGGCATGTTTGACGACGATGCCCTCGCAGCCCTGCTTGACCAGCACGTCGTACCAGGTGCGTGCCACGTCGATGTCATCCGTGGCCGGGACTGCCTGCAACGGCGGTCCGAGCGGTTCAAGCACGTCGAGAAGTGTCTGGCGGCGTTCGAGGTAGGGGCCTTGGGCGGCCAAGGGCACCCCTGCCTCCGGCGCCAAGGAGGGTTCTCTACACCTGCATCACTGTCCCGATCACTTGCAGCAAGGTTCCATGGACCGCGATCCCCAGGCCCCAGATCCATGACGCTACCGGGCGGAGGGGTGGGGAGGTTCGGGGCGTACCAGGCCGCTCTGGTAGGCGATGACGACGAGTTGAGCTCGGTCGCGGGCGCCGAGTTTGGTCATGGCCCGGTGAATGTGGCTGCGCACGGTCAGCACGCTGACGAAGAGAGTTTCCGCGATCTCGTCGTTGGATTTGCCCTGGGCGGCGAGCACCATGACTTCCTGTTCGCGGGGGGTGAGGTCGTTGAGGCGCTCGGCGGGAGCGAGCGGTGCGCCTGCCGCGGGGGTGGTGAGGAAGCGGGTGATCAGTGCCTGGGTGGCTCCGGGCGAGAGGAGGGCTTCGCCCGCGGCTACGGTGCGGATGCCGTCGAGCAGGGCGTCGGTAGTGACGTATTTCCCCAGGAAGCCGCTCGCACCGACCCGGAGAGCCTGGGCGACGTACTCCTCGGTTTCGAACGTGGTCAGGATGAGGACGCGAGTGCCGGACAGGTCGGGGTCGGCGCAGATCTCTGCGGTGGCGCTCAGTCCGTCGCTGCCGGGCATGCGGATGTCCATGAGGACGATGTCGGGGTGCAGGGTGCGGGCGAGTTCCGCTGTTTCCTGGCCGTTTCCGGCTTCGCCGACGACTTCCATGTCCTCGCAGGAGTCGATCAGGAGCCGGAAGGTGCCCCTGAGCAGGGGCTGGTCGTCGGCGAGCAGGACGCGGATGGTCAAGGGGTTTCCTTCGGTGCGGCGGCCCGGGCCTCTGTTTTGGCCTGGGGCTGGAGCGGGAGGGTGGCAGTGACCTCGAAGCCGCCCTGGGGCCGTGGGCCTGCGTGCAGGTCGCCGCCGACGGAGTGGGCGCGCTCGCGCATGCCCATCAGCCCGTATCCGCCTCCGGGAACCGGTGCGGGCACCGGACGGCCGTCGTTGGTGACGGTGAGCGTCAGGCGGGATGTGGAGTACTGGAGCCGGACGCGGGCTGTGTGATCAGAGGCGTGCTTGGTGGCGTTGGTGAGGGCCTCTTGGATGATGCGGAAAGCTGTCAGGTCCACTGCCGGGGACAGGGGGCGTGGTGTGCCTTGGGTGGTGACGGTGGTGGTGAGGCCGGCGGATGCGCAGGCCGTGATCAGCTCGGGCAGCCGGTCCAGGCCGGGGGTCGGCTCCAGTGCGTCCGTCTCCGGGGCGCCGGTCTGGCGCAGTACTCCTACGGTGGCGCGCAGTTCGAGGAGCGCGGACGAGGTGGTCCCGACCAGGTCGTTGAGGATCTTCTGGGCCTGTTCGGGCTGGGTGGGGGCGAGGTGGGCGGCGGTGCCGGCCTGGGCGTGCGCGACGGCCATGTGGTGGGCGACGGCGTCGTGCAGTTCGCGGGCGATGCGCATGCGTTCCTCGGCGACCCGCAGCCTGGCCTCCTCCTCGCGGGTGCGTTCGGCGTGCGCGGCGCGGGCAGTCACCGATTCCAGGTAGGCGCGGCGGAAGCGGCTCAGGCTGCCGAGGGCCACTGGCAGCATCAGCCATAGGACGGTGCCCCCGGAGCGGAGCATGAAGTCGTCGCCGAGCGGTGCCGCGGACAACGACGTGACCAGGAGCAGGGCCATGGTCGGGTATCCGTACAGGCTCGTGGTCTTCGAGTCGGTGAGGGCGGCGAGCCAGTACAGGGCGGCCATGACCGGGGCCAGGAGCAGGGGGCTGGGCAGGTGGCCCAGGGCGGTCAGTACGGCGGCGGCCGCGGCGGTGATCAGGACTACGGCGCGCGGGTGGCTGCGCGCCTTGAGGACGGCGGCCCCGCAGACGATTGCGAGGAGCCGGGCGGGCCACACATTGGCCGGGGCGGGGGAATCGGTGGTGCTGATCTGAGCTCCGAAGACCATGCAGGCGCACAGCGCCACGGCCAGCACGACGTCCGCAAGGTGCGGGTGCCGTTCCACGAACCGTTCGAGGTAGCTCGTCATCGCGTTCTTCTCCGGGGCCGGTGCTGGGTCCATGGTCGCTGATAGTCATAGAGACGGCCGGACGGGTCACCCGAGACGGTGGTCTCGGGCGACCCGTGGGCCGGGGAGGGAGCCGAGGTCAGACGCCTACCTTGTCCGGCTCGTCGGGCACGGCGCCCAGAGCGCCGCGGCCGGTGTCCTCGGCCGGCAGATGGTCGAGGGCTTCGCCTTCCACGTCGACGTGCGGCAGGATCCGGTCCAGCCACTTGGGCAGCCACCAGGCCCGCTCACCGAGCAGGGCGAGGACGGCGGGCACGATGGCCATGCGGACGACGAAGGCGTCCAGGAGCACCGCGGCGGCCAGGCCGAACCCGATCATTTTGATCATGGAGCCGTTCTCGGTGATGAAGCCGGAGAACACGGCGATCATGATGAGGGCTGCGGCCACGACGACCCGGGCGCTGTGCTTGAACCCGGACACCACTGCCTGCCGGGCGTCCTCGCCGCGGGTGTAGGACTCGCGCATCCGTGAGACGAGGAAGACCTCGTAGTCCATGGCCAGGCCGAACACGATGCCCACCAGGAAGATCGGCATGAGGCTCATGATCGGGCCGGTCTGCTGGATACCGAAGAGACTGGCGAGGTGGCCCTGCTGGAAGACCAGCACCACTGTGCCGAGGGCCGCCAGGACCGAGAGCAGAAAGCCGAGCGCGGCCTTGAGGGGCACGAACACGGACCGGAAGAGCACCATCAGCAGCAGGAAGGCCAGGCCGACGATGGTGATGAGGTAGGGCACCAGCGCGGACTGGACCTTGGCGGCGACGTCGATGTTCAGTGCGGTCGTGCCGGTGACCTCGAACGTGGCGGACGTGCCCGACTCCAGGGCCGGGCGTTCGCCGCGGATGGAGGTGACCAGGTCCTTGGTCTTCGCGTCGGTCGGGGCGGTGGACGGCGTGGCCTGGAACACCGCGGTGTCGCCGGCCTTGTTGAAGTTCGCCGGGGAGACCGAGACGATCCCGTCGGTGCCGGCGATCTTGCTGCTGATCTCGGAAACGGCCGCCTTGGGGTCGGGTGCCCCCTGGGCGTCGACCACGACGGTCAGCGGACCGTTGAAACCGGGGCCGAAGCCCTCGGCGAGCTCGTCGTAGGCACGGCGCTGGGTCGTCGAGGTCGACAGGGCCTCATCTCCCGGCATGCCCAGCTGCAGGCTCGCCGCCGGAACAGCGAGCGCGCCCAGGCCCAGAACGCCAAGGATCAGAACCGGCAGTGGACGACGCAGCACGAAGCGCGCCCAGCGGGTGCCCATGTTGGGACGGGCTTCCTTCGACGCCGAAGAAGCGGCCTCCGCGATACCGGCCCACTGCGCGACCGGCGCGTGCGTGGTGGACGCGGCAACGGCGGCCGCCTCCCCGGAGCCCTCCTGCTTGCCGCGCTTGCGGGAACGCAATCCCTTCGATGCGCGACCCGCGCCCTTGCGCATACGGCGCGGCAGCACGGCGTTCGGCCAGAATCCGAGGATCGCCGGCACGAAGGTCAGCGCGGCCAGGACGGCGATCAGGACCGCGCCCGCGGCGGCCAGGCCCATCTGCGTCAGGCTCGGCACCCCGACCACCGCGAGACCGGCCAGGGCGATGATCACGGTGAGGCCGGCGAAGACGACCGACGAACCGGCAGTGCCGACCGCGCGCCCCGCCGCCTCCTTAGGCGCGTGGCCCTTGCCGCGTTCCTCGCGGAAGCGGGAGACGATGAACAGCGCGTAGTCGATACCGACCGCCAGGCCCAGCATCATCCCCAGCGTGCTGGCGTCCGAGGACAGTCCCAGCGGCCCGGCCAGCAGCATGATCGCGAACAGGCTCACGGCGACGCCCACGATCGCGGTCAGCAGCGGCAGACCGGCCGCGGCCAGCGAACCGAAGGTGACCAGCAGCACGAGGGCTGCCACGGAGATGCCGACGATCTCGGCGATGCCGCTCAGTCCGTCGTCGGCCTCCATCGCGGAGCCGCCCAGGTCGACGGTCAGGCCCGCGTCGCGTGCCTGGTCGGTGGCGTCCTCCACGGCGGTGCGGCTGGCGTCGGTGACGTCGTCGGCGGCCACCTTGTAGGTGACGCTCGCGTACGCGGTCGAACCGTCCTTGCTGACTGCCTTCGACGTGAAGGGGTCCGCGACGCCGGCCACCTGCGCGCCGCCGCCCAGGGCATCCACTGTCTTCTCGATGGCCTGCCGGTTGTCGGTCGCGGTCACCTTCTGCCCGTCGGGGGCGGCAAAGACGATGGTGGCGCCGGCGCTGTCGGCGGTGGCTCCGGGGAAGCGTTCCTGCATGAGGTCGTAGGCCTGCTGGGACTCGATTCCCGGCATCGACTCGTCCCCGCTGGAGGCCTCGGGCGCCTGCATCGCGCCCACTCCCACGGCGGCCAGGACTGCCACCCATATCAGGGCGACCCAGCCTCGTCGCCGGAAGGCCCAGCGGCCTAGTCGATAGAGAAAAGTTGCCATGGCAGGCGCTCCTGATCCACTCGTGATTGCCTCCCAAGCCTGTCTTTTGAGGGCCCCTCCCGTCGTCGTGCGGCTGCTGTCATTGCGCCGTGGTGGAGGTGCAGCAGGCGTCTCCTGCAGTTGTAGGAGACGCCTGCTGCACCTGGTCCGGCTTCTGCATCTGGCACACGCGCCCTGAGGGCCGTCTGCCCACGCACCGGGGCCGCGGTGAGCACGGCCGATGTCCTCTCCGGCCGCTCCTACCTCTGTATGAGGCCGAGGACAGCCCGGGCACACGCGGCCCGTGGCAGGTACTGCCCGAGGACCGGAGCGGCGGCGGGCGAGCGCTGTGATGGTGTCGGATCGTGCGCTGCCGGCCGGTGCCTCCCCCATCGTGTGAGGGGCCTGCTTTGCGGCGCCGGCACGGTGGGGCCCTTGGTGGAGTGGGTGGGTGCTCAGCGCTGGGCGGGCCGGGGCAGCAGAAGGGCCGCGACGACTCCCAACGCAAGGATGGCGGCGCAGGTCCCGAACGCGACGGTGAAGCCTGTATCGGTCGGTTCGTTCCGCAGGGCGTTCGCTGTGAGCAGCGCGGCCAGGACGGCGGTACCGATGCTGCCGCCGATGGTGCGCATCAGGGTGTTCAAGCCGGTGGCCACGCCCGTCTGGGCGGGCGGCACGGCGGCAAAGACGGCATTAGGGCGCGTATCGAGTCGTGACCAATGAGCACCGCGCCTTCCGGGCTGGGTGCCCCGGCGGGGGTACGGGGCCGGCAATCTGCGGCTGTGCCGTGTGGGCGCGAGTGACCGGAAGCGATACCGCGGGCAAGCGGCGGGGCCCGAGGACCCCGGCCGTGTGCCATCCGAGATGGTACGTCAGAACATGGCGAGCCGGTCCACCAGCAGCTCAGTCCTGCGCTCGGTGTCCTCCGGCGGGAGCCGTCCCGCTCGGGTCAGGGTGGCCGGTCCATGCAGGGACGCCCAGAACGTCTTGGTGAACAGCTCCGGGCGCACGCCCTCCCCGGCGACCTCGCTGAGGCACTCCAGCAGCGCGGCGAAGGCGTCCTTCAACGGTTCAGGGGTGTCCTCCTGCGCGTACGCCAGGCCGCCGTCGAGCTGGAACAGGGCGTCGTAGACCGCCGGATGGCGTTCGGCGAAGGTGAGATAGGCACGGGCCAGCGCGGTGACCCGGGCGCGGGGGCCGTCGGCGGCGGTCGCGGCCCGCATCGCCACGGCCAGATCGGCCATCGGCTGCCGCGAGGCGGTGCCGAAGGCCGACCGACCGCCTTCGACGCCGAGGCCTACAAACAGCGCACCGCATGACCGTCATCACCAAAGCCGTCCTCACCCTGGAGAGGCAACGCTGAAAACGCTCACTGACCGGGCACGACCGAGGGCGCCACGGGAGCCGCCCCCGCGGTGCCCTCGGCATGTGTGGCTACTGGTAGCCGTCCTTGATCAGGACGAACGGCCCCACGCGGTTCCGGTTGGCACAGGGCGCGGCCGGATGATGATCGATGTCGCCGTACGCGTAGGCAACAACCTCTATGTCACCGTGCTCGGAGCGGATCGTCTCCAGGCTCTCGACGATCTCAGTGATACGCATAGCCAGCACGCTACCGGCCACACACAACCACAGGCGGATCTGAGCATTCCGGCATCGGCATATCTGCGCCGTCCCTACACTCGGCGGCATGGGGGCAACTTGGCGGACTTTTGCGCGTGGCTTCGGGGCGGTGTTCGACCTCACGGGCACGGCCGCTGCGGAGCGGGCGGAACGCCGCAGGTTTTCCATGGCTGAAGTCGCGGACTACTACTCGCATTCGTACGCACCCGCCAGGGCGGCCGCTCGAAGCTATGCCAGTTCAGTAGCCGCCGAATCAAGAGCCCGCCGACAGGATCGGGCACGCGCGTTTCGATATGCGCTGTGGGTCCTGGGGGCGTCAGCGCTCGGCACGGCCATCGTCACTACCGTCGCCCTGGTCATGCCCACCCATGTCGGCGGGTTGAATGCCCTTTGGGTCATCGGGCCTTCCCTCGGAGTCCTGGCGACAATCGTGGTGGGAGTCGTGCGCCACGCAGTCAGCGCGCTACTCGACCTGATTCCCCGGCTTGAAGGATCCGGAGATAGGGGCCGCACACGTCGCAAGCAGGACCACACTTCGGGGGGCGATTCATGACGGAGGCATATTGGAAGTCGCTCCCGCCCGCCGAGGAGATTGAGAAGTGGAACGCTCTCTACCCGGAGCGGGAACTAGGGGTCAGGGCTTTTGAAATGGTGGAGCGCGAGCAGAGGCACGAGCACCGTATTCGCTGGGCGTCGATTGTCACGTCCACGGCCGTCGCGGCGGGCGCACTCATCGGCGCAATCTACTTCATCGGACACGGGAACACGGCTGCCGGGGCGGCTCTCAGCCTGTCGTCCACTGGCGGCATCGTCACGACATACCTGACAAGGCTTCTTCCGGGCCGCTCGTCCGCGCAGGCAGCGACACCCGCACCGAGTCCCGCCGAGGGTGCCGCCTGACCTCCCCTACCGGCCGAGGCGCAGCGCGCGGCCGAGGTAAAGGCCCGTGCCGAGGGTATCGATTCAAAGGTTCGGGACTGCAACCAGCGCGACAGACGCGTAACGCACCTTATTGCGAGAGTACTTGACCGGTCCGGCGCCTTCTTTTTTCGGCGGGAGATCTCATGTACGTCACGACACTTCCGATCAACGTGTTCCTCAGACACCTGTTGTCCGCATCCGAAATGATCAACCACTTGGGCACCGTGCTGCTGCTGGCCCGCACGGTTGAGGCCGGCGCCCAGCAGCAGGAAATGATCGATGGATGGACGAGCTTTCATGATCTGACCGGTGCGTCACTGTCCGTGCTATGTCCAGTAGCACCGTCGGGCCCGTCCACAGACAGCGGGAGCATCGGTGGTTTCCCTGACCCCAGAAGGATGGAGCTGGCGGCGGCCGAAGGGATGCGAGTCGATGTCCCGGCGACGGGCGGGACATTCGAGAGAGCCTTCTGGGACTCCCTCAGGCAGGAACCTGATTTCGGCCGGTCGAACGACAAGATCCGGCGCCCTGGCGAAGATCACAAGAGGGGGTGGACGCGGGCGGTTACCAGCGCAGCTGGATTTTTCGGACTCAATCAATTATTTATGCCGTGTCTTGTAATATTGAGCACGCGGGAGCGGCACGGCATGGTTGTCGACATCGAGAAAGATCTCTCCCTCTACGAGCTGTTCGACCAACTCCTCGCGCGTATCGGCACCGCCCCCGCCCAGCTCGATGACCTGCTGGGGCAACGGCGATCGACTCAGTGGCAACTGAACGATCTGACGGATCGAAGAGTGCGCCTTGAGCCCCAGCAGGTCAGCGCCATCACGCGGCGTCTCGGAGAGGTCGAGCACATGGCCCCCGACCTGATCGCGGAATGCCGCACCCTCCTGGAGAACATCGGGAGAGACGATGCGTCGGCCAGGGATCTCTCCCAGAGGCTCCGGGAGTTGATTCTCATACTGCCTCCACCTCAAGAACTCCGTCTCCATAACCTTCGCAGCGACGTTCGCCCACGCCTACAGCGGGTCGTCACGAAGATCGAGAGGTCACTACCCTCAGCGGAGGAACTGAGCACAATTCCCCAGCTGCAGACGAAGGTGGATCGACTGGATGAACAGATCCCCCCATTGCAGCAACTGGTGGATTCGCTTTCCCTCTCAAGTGCCGTGCTCAGCGCGGCGGAAGAGATCCTCGCCCCGCTGGAGAAGCAGCGTCTGACTCCTCCGGAGGCCCTTGCCAACTGGTCCTTCACATACCTGAAGCGCAGGCAGGGGATTACGCCCCCGACCGTACGCAGATCTGCCTGAGCAGGATTCCGGAAGAGTAGTGATGCCATGCCGGAGAGCAACATCAGGATGGTTCTCGGTGCGCTTTTGGATGATCAGCTCGTTGAGGAGCGCAAGATCAAGGAGTCGTTGATCCAGCGCAGCAATGCGGTGGTGAGCAGCAGCGGCGTCCTGGTCGCCCTCGTACTGGGAGCCGCTTCGGTCAGCGGCCGGGCTCCTCAAGGACGCCTGCCTGCTTCCGTGGCGGTTATCACCGTTGCCGCGCTGGCCCTCTTCGTCGTCGCCGCCGCCACGGCGTTGACGGTGAGTACTCCGCGCCGCCAGCCCACGATTAGCACTCTGTGGCTGAGGGAGATCTGGAATGGCCCCGATCCAGACCCTTCCTCAACGTCGCATCAGGTCCGACTGGACCTCCTCGACGGCCTGCGCGACGCGAACCGTTCGGCAGCGCGGCTACTGGTCTGCTCACTGGTCCTTGAAGTGGCGGCGGTGGCCCTACTGTCTCTCGCTGTGGCCGTCACGCTGATCCAGGCGGGCGCATGAGGTGTCCGAGGACCATGCGGCCGATCCAGCGGCGACGAAGCGTTGCCGCTCATAGCAGCGACGCGCCAATTCGTTCCACGATCCCGGTGGTGCGGGCGGTCGATGTCGCCTTCGGCGTCGGCCGGGGCGAGCAGAGCGGTGAAGAGCCGCTCTCACGTGCCGTCGATCGCACAGTTCCGCAGCCGGGTGTACACGCCTTTCCAAGAGCCGTACTCAGCAGGCAGATGCACCCACTGCGAGCCGGTCTGGAACTTCCACGCGATCGCGTCGATGACCTGGCGGTGATCCCGCCACCGGCCGCCCCGCTTCGCCGTCCGATCGGGTAACAACGGCTCTATTCGCACCCACTGCGCGTCAGTCAACGGCACGACCGGACCAACGATCCGATGATCGGTAAGAAACGGCCTAGAAGACCCACCCAGGGCATCAGACTCTGCGCCTGTGCCGTCGCCGTAGCGCCACGCACTGGATCTCGTGCGTTGGCTTCTAACCTTGCGAGGCCTTATTGACTTGCACGACAAGTATCTTCGCGATCGGTTGGATGTCACCGGGCTGCTTGAGTTTCTCTCCCACAATGCCGACCACCACCCTGTCGACCCGCATCGTCACCCGAGTCACGTAGCCATCCGACTCGTTCTCGGACCACGCCTCTGTGACCTGTGCGCCAGCGTTGATCTGCGTTGGCTGCGGTGACAGACGGCTCCGTCCCGAGCTTGCCAGATTCTTCATGACGGCGTCCGCGGCCTTGATGGATTCGAAGGACAAGACGACCACGTGCGCCGTGTGCTCAAAATCCCCATCTCCCCGGTTCACGGTTCCTTGGTCGTACGAGTCGGTTCCCATGACGACCTGACCGGCTGATCTGCAGCTCGCGGCCATAGACAGGCATTTCGTGAAGGCGTCCTTCCCCTCGAGAACCTGGGGATCTGCCTCACCTCGCCACCCGGCGGGAAGGCTCTCGCGATCGGGCATCGCGCTACGCATCTGCGCTGGCGTGAGCTCAACCGGAGATCCGCCCCCATTGTTTCCCGCACAAGCGGCCATGCTGATCACACAAGCAACCACAAGAGTCAGGTCTCGAAACAATGCACGCACGCCAACTCCCCTCCCCCGTAGATGCTTTGACGTGACCAGTGAATCCCATCGGCTGCTCAGGTACCACAAGCACGGCAGCGAGCTGCAGCCACATCTGTTGAGGCCAGGAGCGGGCGAGGAGAAGGCGAGCGCGGCCCGGTTCACCGGCTGGGGCTTCCTGGACCTCATCGCCTAGTCACGATCAGGCAGCCATCCGTAGCCACGGGTGCTGCGCGACGTGTCGCAGCGCGCCAACGTGAAGCTCAGCCTGATCTCTGAGCACGTTCTTGCGTTCGCGCAGGACGGCACGATGCCAGACGTCGAGCGAACGCAGTTGGACCAGGCCATCGCCCGATACGCGGCACTCTGGGCACCTGCATCTGGCCCTAAGCGCTGAAGGCCGCCCGCAGAAACAGCATCAGGACCTCTTAGAGATCGCCAAGCAGGTGCCACAACCACGGCCACGCATCTCCAAACCTCAGGACGGTGCCAGAGCGCTGACTCGACGCCGCGGCGGAGCAGGTGGTCAGGCGGGCCCCTACTGTCACCGGCATGGTTCTGTCTTCGCGCACGTCCCCTGCCCGGTGGTTACTTGAGGCCACCTGCCACTCCACCCACAGCGACGGCCCCGCGTGGCAAGAGCAGCTCCAACTCCTTTGTTTCATCGGCCACTTCGACAAAGCCCGCGATGTCTGGGTGGTGCGCATCGGCGTTCTTGACATCAAGGCGCTCGCGACGTTGAACACGCTCTTCGAAGCGGCGGCCCGCTGTCGTACCCGCGTCAGCTTCCAGCCGGTCACCGCTCCCCCGAGCTGGAGCGGCCCTGTTTTCACTGGAGAAGGCGATCTAGCGCGGCTCGCCGCGTCAGCAGCCGACCAGGGCCGCCGGCTCGGGCATCTGCCAGCAGCCTGATCTACACGCTGGGGCAGCGCAGTCGGCACGGTTGCCGCCGGCGGGCTCAGGGCTGCGGGCGACGATCCAGCTTTTGATCTCGGCGGCTACCTCGGGCAGGCTCAGAGCCTGCGGGCGCCGCCAGCACGGCTCCGGGATTACCCAGGCGAACCTGCGGATCGACCGCGCCTGCTCCGCGCCCTCCTCGACGACTCCCCCAAGCAGCGAGCTGCGCCGCCAGTTCGGTACCGGGAATTTCCAGGACCAGTCCTCCCTCTTCCCTCCCTGCGAACGACGGCCCTACGAGATGTTGCGCGACATGACGTTGGTGGCACAGGCCGATGTCAGTGAAACCAAGATGCTTCGACGGGCAACGGTCAGGTAGCGTGCGCGCCATGTCGAGTCCCGAGTCAGACGAGGTGGGGGCTTTCGGTCACGCCGTCAGCCCCCTGAACCACTGAGCCCGTAGCCCTGCCGTCACGCCGCATTCTGCGGCGGGGCGAGTGTGCCCTTGGGGCTGGCCGCGGTGACGAGATGACCTTCTCGTGCTTCTCCTCACCTCGGAGCCACTCGATGCCTCTCCCGCTGTACCTGCTTGCCCTGGCGGTCTTCGCCATGGGCACCTCGGAGTTCATGCTCGCCGGCCTCTTGCCGGACATCGCCTCAGACCTCGACGTCACAGTCGGGACAGCCGGCACGCTCACCTCGGCCTTCGCGGTCGGCATGATCGTCGGCGCCCCCCTGGTGGGCGCGCTTGCCCGCAACTGGCCCAAGCGCTCAAGCCTTCTCGGGTTCATCCTCACTTTCGCGGCAGCTCACGCCGTGGGGGCCATCACCACCAGCTTCCTTATCCTGTTCGCCACCCGGGTCGTCGCCGCGCTCGCGAACGCAGGGTTCCTTGCCGTCGCTCTGACGGCTGCTGCCACGCTTGTTTCACCCGATAAGAAGGGACGCGCGCTGGCCGTGCTGCTGTCAGGCACGACGGTGGCCACGGTCGCCGGTGTCCCTGGCGGCTCGGTGCTCGGCACGCTGCTCGGCTGGCGAGCCACATTCTGGGCCGTCGCCGCTTTCTGTCTGCCCGCAGCTCTTGGCATCCTGAAAGGAATCCCGGCAGGGCGTGATGAGGATGAAGCGGCTGGCGGGCCAGCGTTGCGAGCGGAGCTCGCCCAGCTCACACGGCCGCGGTTGATTCTGGTGATGCTGCTCGGCGCGCTGGTGAACTCGGCAACCTTCGGGAGCCTCACCTTCCTCGCCCCCGTGGTGACCGACAGCGCCGGGCTGGGCGATTTGTGGATTTCTGTCGCTCTGGTGCTCTTCGGCGCCGGATCCTTCGTGGGCGTCACCGTCGCCGGGCGGCTGTCCGACCGGCGTCCCGGTCTGGTCATCGCAGTCGGCGGTCCGCTGCTGCTCATCGGCTGGCCGGCCCTGGCGATGCTGGCCAACGAGCCGGTCGCCCTGTTCTTCCTCCTGTTCGTGCAAGGCGCACTTTCGTTCGCGCTGGGCAGCACGCTGATTACGCGGGTCCTCTACGAAGCCGCGGGAGCCCCCACCATGGCTGGCTCGTATGCGACCGCGGCGCTCAACGTGGGCGCCGCCGTCGGCCCCGTCATCGCTGCGGCCACCTTCAACACCGAAGCCGGGGACCTCGGGCCGCTCTGGACAAGCGGACTCCTCGTCGCGGTCGCACTGCTCATCGCATTCCCCCTCCTCACCGCCATCACGGCCGACCGGAGCACTGAGGTGCTCCAGTGACACAACACGCCCCGGCACAACGGCAAGGTCGAGCGCTACCAGCGCATCCTCACCGAAGAACGCCTCCACGCCAGGCAGTGGACCTCTGAAGCAGACCGAGCTCGGGCGATCGCGGTCTGGAACGGGCACTACAACTACCACCGGCCTCACACCGCCGCCAGCAATCGTCCTCCAGCCTCACGCGTCCACGCGAGCGTCACCACCGTCATGGCCAGCAACACCTAGGCCCGCATGTTCGAAGCCTGCAGTCAGTTGGGGACTGTTTCTCGGATCATGTGCGGAGCCAGATGGTGAGGGCTGTCAGGGTGACGGTGCCGAGGTAGATGTAGGCACGTTTCTCGTAGCGGGTGGCGACGGTACGGAATCCTTTGAGTCGGTTGATGGCTCGCTCGACGGTGTTGCGTTTCTTGTAGCGTTCGCTGTCGAAGCCGGTGGGGCGGCCACCGTCCGATCCCCGGTTCTGCCGGTGTCTTCGCTGGTCGACACGTTCGGGGATGGTGTGCCGGATTCCGCGTCGCCGCAGGTAGTGACGGTTCTTCCGGGACGCGTAGGCCTTGTTCGCCAGCACACGGTCGGGTCGGCTGCGTGGGCGTCCAACTCCTGTGCGGGGCACGGAGATCAGCTCCAGGACCCGTTCGAGCTGCGGGCCGTCTCCGTAGTGTCCGGGTGTCAGGACGAGGGTGAGGGGCCGGCATCGTCCGTCGGCGACGAGGTGGATTTTGGTGGTGAAGCCGCCGCGGGAACGTCCCAGGCATTCGCCGAGTTGACCACCTCCTCCAGCCGGACGGCCAGTTTCCGCAGCACCGGATCGGCATGGTTCGTCCCCTCGCCCGCCCCCTTTTGAGGAGTCACGGGCGGGGGTTCCTTCCTCGCGCCCGCGGCGTGCTGGTGAGCCCGTACTGCCGTGGAGTACACCGAAACGTCCCAGTCGATGCGGCCCTCGGCATCCTCGGCGGCTTGGACGCGAGACAGCAGCATCACCCACGCCCCTGCCGCCGACCAGCGGCGATGCCGTTTGTAGACCGTCTCCCAGGGGCCGAACCGCTCGGGCAGATCCCGCCACTGCACACCCGTCCGCACCCGGTACAGCACCCCGCTGATCACTCGCCGATGATCACTCCACCGGCCCCCACGCGTCCCGCCACGAGGCAGCAACGACTCCAGCCGATTCCACTCCGCATTCGTCAGATCCCCACGACTCATACACCCAGCCTGGGCCCAACACCCCGCTCACGTAGGGAGATCCGAGAAACAGTCCCTAGGCCGCTGACTGAGTGTTTCGACCTGTGGGGTGTTTTTGGTTCCGGGGTAGGTGCCGCGGCAGTTGGGGGTGGCTTCGCCAGTGAGGCGGCGGGCCATGAGGTCGTTCATCGCGAGATGGATCATGGCTTCGGAGCGGTGGGCAAGGCGCTCGTAGTCGCGGGCGAGGCGGCGGTGGTGCATGTGCCAGCCGATGGTGCGCTCGATGGTCCAGCGTCACGGGATGATGGTGAACCCGCGGGTGCCGGGCGGACGTTGGACGGGATGGACGTCGATGCCGAGGCGGGCGCCGTGGTCGATGGCAGTGGTGCGGTAGCCGGTGTCCACCCACGCCTTGCGGATACGCGGGTGGGTGGCGGCGATGCGGGACAGCAGCGTCACCCCGGCCGCGGTGTCGCAGACGCTGGCCGCGGCGACCAGGACGGTCAGCAGCAGGCCGAGCGTGTCGCAGCCCAGGTGGCGCTTGCGTCCGATGATCCGCTCCCCGGCGTCGGTGCCCTGGTCGGCCAGGTGCGCGTTGGCGGAGGTCTTGATGGTCTGCGAGTCGAGCGCACAGGCCGACGGCTCGGCGTCACGGCCCTCGCGTGCGCGGACAAGGCGCCGCAGCACGCCGGTGAGCTGGGCGTCAACGCCGTCGTGCTGCCAGCGGGCGAAGTAGCCGTAGACGGTGTTCCAGGGCGGGAAGTCGTGCGGCAGGTAGCGCCAGGCGATGCCGGTGCGGTCCACGTACAGGATCGCGTTCAGGACCTGGCGCAGGTCGTGCTCGGGCGGACGGCCCATGGTCAGGGCGTGTCGGCGGCGCTCGGCTCGCCAGGCGGTGAGCACGGGTTCGATCAGTTCCCAGCGTTGGTCGGACAGGTCACTGGGATACCTGTCGCGCGGGTCCATGTTGCAGAAATACCGCGGCGGGCGCGGCCCGGCCAGGGGGCATCTGGCGCCGGGGCGGGGTGATTTGGGAGGAGACGGAAGAGGCCGGGAGGAAACAGTCCTCGTCCGTCACAGACCACCCTCCTCTCCCCCCCCTCCCGGCTCACGCCATTGCCACCAGAAAACCCGGCCAGACAGCAATGAAACAGCGCTAAACACTCAGTAGGCCGTGTTTTGAAAGTCGGCTCTGTTCCTCGTCCTGCATCGCGATGATCTCGGTGTGGGGCGAGGGGATCTTTCTGACGAGCAGTGGGCTGTGTTGGAGCCGCTGTTGCCGGTCGCCGTGCTGGGGCGGCCGTCGTTGCGTCGGCGGAGGCTGATGGACGGGATCCGGTGGCGGGTGCGGACCCGTGCTCCGTGGAGGGATCTGCCGTCGGAGTACGGGCCGTGGCGGACGGTTTATGGGCTGTTCCGGCGTTGGCAGCGTGACGGCACCTGGCCCGAACTGCTGACCCGGCTGCGGGCCCGGGCGGACGCGGCGGGGCTGATCGTCTGGGAGATCAATGTCGACTCAACGATCTGCCGGGCCCATCAGAACGCCGCGGGCGCCCGCCGCGACGGGCATGCACAGAAGGAACCGCCGGGCGGCACCCGCACCGAGCCCGAGGATCACGGCCTGGGCCGCTCACGGGGAGGCTTCACCACCAAGATCCACTTGGCCTACGAGCAGGGCCAACGGCCGCTGTCTTTGCTGATCACCGCAGGCCAGCGCGGTGACAGTCCCCAGTCCACCACCGTCTTGGAGGGCATTCAAGTGCCCCGCATCGGACCCGGCCGTCCCCGTGTCCGGCCCCTGCGAGTGCGGGGCGACAAGGCGTATTCCTCCCGCGCCAACCGGGCCTACCTGCGAAGACGCGGAATCCGGTGCACGATCCCGGAGCCTGCCGACCAGGCCGCCAACCGCAAACGACGCGGGAAGGTCGGCGAGCGGCCTCCAGCCTTCGACCGCGAGGACTACAAGGCCCGGCACGCGGTCGAATGCGGGATCAACCGGCTCAAGCGCAACCGCGCGGTCGCCACCCAGTTCGACAAACTCGGTGTCCGCTTCGAAACCACAGTCCTGATCGCCGCCATCGGCGAATGGCTGTGACCGGGCCGAGCTGTCAGTTCCTCATGCCATGCTGACCGCGACCCAGGTAACAGGCGAGGGAGACGCAACGGTGGGGGCTCAGTACTACGGCGCAGACAGCGAGAACGGCGACCGCATCGACGACCCTTCCGAGGACGCGCTGTTCATGATGATCAGCGACCTCAACAACTCCGACAACACCTTCGTCGTCGTCCAACCTGATGAAGACGACCCCGTCTGGTTCGCCTCTGTGGCCGTTCTGGACGAAGGCGGCTACGAGATCGTCCGCCGTGACACCACCCGCAACGAGCACGAGGTCACCACGGCGACCAGCATCAACGACATTGCCCGCGACCTCACCATCTGGTTGGCCGCCTGCGACTTCCCCGGACGGCTAACCACGCAGGTCAGCGAGTTCTAAAACATGGCCTAGCCCACTTGGTCTGGTCGCGTACGCAGCGTGAGCTCAGGAGTCTTCCGCAACCAGGCCGAACCCCTCAGGAAAGCCTTCCAAGAACTCCCGACGCGAGGGGTCAGTTTCCTCGGCAGTCATCGAACCGAGCACGTCCATGAACTCGTTTCGCTGATCATTCGACAGGTGAGACACGAGAGCGGCGACGCCTTCCAGCACCTTCACCGCGTCATCCGGGTCCATCTGCTCGTCCTCGCACCCCTCCACGAACCAGAGGACATCGACCAGCGCCTCTGCCAGAGCGCGTGTCAGCGACGGATACGCGGACATAAAACGGCCTCCTCCACAGCAGCTGCCCGAGCGCGGCCATCTCACCACAGGCCACTGATATCACTGCCGCTCACCCAACACCGGTGGTGGACCATGGACACCTTCAAACCCTGTCCATAACTTCGGCTCGTACCACCAGCCGAGCCCCTAGGGCAGGTGTGGTGCCTGGTGTGCCAGGGCCACCTCGATCGGGTATTCCACAGCCTCACCCTGTCCCCCCCGTCCCGCCAGGTCGCGCGCGGGTGTGGCTGAGCACTTCAGTGGCCACTCTGAGCGCTGTGTTTGGCCTCGAAGCCATAACCACAACGGGATACGTCATCCAGACAAGAGGCGCGGGCGGCAGGCTCGCTTCATGGCAGATGACGTCGTGGGGAGCCAGGTCGCCGGCCTTCGGGTCGAGTGTGAAGAGCAAGCCCGCAAGAACCGCTTCCGTCGGCAGTTCTGGCGGTTCACCCATGCCGCGCTTGGACTGCTCGCTGCCGTGTTAGCCGGGATCTCGGGCGCAACGGGGCTCTCTTCAGCAGATGCTCGTATCCCGGCGGCCGTGCTGGCACTCATCAGCGCAGGACTTGGTGCTGCTATCACCTTTCTGAAGCCGGAGGTGCATCAGCAAGCTGCTCACGCACGCCGCAGGGCCTACTTGGCATTGGAGGTGGAGGCCCGCTTCGGGCTGGCACAGGCGGCTCCAGTGGCGGGCCCGTACCTCTGGCCGTCTACAGGGGCCTGCTGGAACGTCGGAGGATGATCATCGCAGGTCAGCTCGACGAACTTGTTCAGCGGATTGCTGAGGGGGGAGCGCCTGCCGACTCGGAGGCTGACGACTGAGGACTTTCGTGCGGCGAATTCGTGCGACTCCTGGAAGCAACAGAGACCGTCGGCGAGTGCCGGAGGGGCCAACTGGAGCACTCAATGGCCAACTGAGGCGCTCAGTCACAGCGGGACTTGTGACTGGTCGCGAGACGTCGCCAGCGGAGCCCGCCGAGCAGCCACGATGTTCCCCACCGCGATCGATGGTTGGCACCGTTTGGTCATCGTTGATGGTACTTGCTCGGGTTGGTCGGCCGACGTGTCACCAGCGTTCAACTGTTCTCTCCGGCAGGGATCTTGCTCAGCTCGATGCGAATGAGAGCTATGGCGCGGGCTGCTCGGGCAAGGAGATGCTCGGATCTCGGTGGCGCCGGCGATCAGCCGCCGTGAAGCCCCCATTCGTCGAGGCCGCCGTACACGTGGGCTTCAAGGCATCGCGGAGCATCCATGCCGACGGCCTCGCCACGGTAAAGAGCGACGAGCGAGTCTTTGCCCCGCCACCAGGTGTCCGTCACGCCCTGCACTTCCGGCACCGGCTCGAAGCCGACGAGGTCCAGCGACTCGACGGCCTTCCCCTTGACCCTTGTCACGGTCTTGGCCCAGCGTCCGGCATGGGCGGCGAGCGCCAAGGACTCCACCCATCCGTCTGTGCTGGCATGCAGTGGTGTCCAGCGGTAGGCATCGATCCCGAATGCACCGTCGGAGCCGATCATGAATCCGTAGGCCATGGACACCCGACAGCTTCCAGCCGGAAACGACCAGCCCTCAGCGGCCGAGCCCTCGAGACAATCGGCTTCCAGGATGCGGGGACCGCCCTCGTAGAACGGAGCCGGTGGCAGCGCAAGACCGCCCCAACGGTCCTGGAAAGCTGCAGCCCGGTCGATCTCCACGGCCGGGACCCCGTGCTCGACCCACCTCTGTCGGTACGGCCCGAGGCCATGCCGAGGAACAAGAAGACCGTCCACCTCGACGAACCTTCTGGCCCGGTCGGTCAGGCCAGCAGGCGCGACCGGGATGGGCGATGCGGGAGTGGCGGCCGTCATGGTGCCGGAGTTTATCGGCGGGTCCGGTCGCGTTCTATGTCCGTCGTCGCGACCAGATGTCGTCTATCGCGTCCAGTCACAGTTGTGACTGAGCGCGGTAGTTGGCTCCAAAGGACAACTCCGATGCACAGAACAGGAGCAGGTGGAGGCGACGTGGTCGATGGCTGGCCATGCGTCGCTCAGGGCAGTCAGGCCCAGGGGTCATCGGACGGTTCGGGCGCTTCGGGATGGAGCATGCGACGGACGCAGTCCAGGAGCCCCGGCACGCCGCGTCCAGCGGCGGCCATCCAGGGCAGGGCGTCCATGGCACGGGCGCGTTCTTCGGTGGCGAGGGCTTCGACGGCGGCGTGCAGGGCATCGGGGACGGGTTCGTCGGTGAGGCAGAGCCAGCCGATCGCAGCGGCAAGGCGGACTTCAGGTGCCTGCGCCTGGTCCTGCCACAGCTCACGGATCCATGCGGTGGCCTGCTCGTACGGGTGGGCACGTGTGCTCTCGGCCGTGGCGAGAACCAAGGCAGCCCGGACCATGGGGTCCTGCTCCGTGGCGAACCGGGTAGCGAAGGCGCGTCGGACCGTATGCCCGGGGTCGGCCGCGGTGGCGAGCGCGTAGGAGGCGTCGATGCGCATGGCGGGGTCTGCGTCATCGAGGAGAGGCAGGAGCGTGGGGGCTCCGGTGGTGATCGCGTCTCGGGCGGCGGCCACCGACCAGCCTGCCGGGTAGCCGGTCACCTCGACGCCGTAGTCGTCGTAGCCATCGTGCTGGGGGCCGGAGCGATGCAGGAGGAGTTCGTCGCGGGAGGCGACACCGAAGTAGCGGGCGCGGGCCGGGGCGGCGAGACCACCGAGGGCATCGGCGCGGTGTCGATGGTGGGGATCGGTGGCGATCCGGATCAGGAACGGGACGGCGAGAACGGCGGCGGCCCGACTGTCGTCGGCGCACATGCCGATCAGGACACCCATCAAGTTACGTGCCGGTTCGTCCCCGGCGTGCAGCAGGCGAACGGCCTCCCGGGCCTTCTCCCCGTGAGGGAAGTTTCCCCAAGGAAGGGCGTCGAGAGCGGCTCCCTCAAAGGTCCCGGGCCGGATGGTCTCCACGACAGCCCGGACGTCGAACGGGCCTCCCGAGAGGGGTGCCAGATCGTCCCCGTCCACCAGCGCCCGACACATCGCGAACGTCGGATCAGTCCGCCAGTCCCCCACACCACACCATCCCACGATCAATCCAACGAGATTCGATCATGCGCGATTCAGACGACGCGAAGCCACCCAGTCAGTCAGACCGCTGCATGCCGCAGACCATCGCAAGCCCAGAGAACCCCAGCTCAGTGCTTAATCTCTTTGGCTTCGTACCCTGCGAGCCCCGCCGTGACGAGGGCCGGCACGAGGGCGTGCAGGTACCAGGCGAGGTCAGTGAACGCAGGCGCTGCCGGGATGTGCCGGCGGTCGATGCTGGGCGAGAACAAGACTTCCTTGCGGCCGGGCGTCAGCATGAACATCCCGCCGGTCCCGGCTTCTGGGTGGTAGACGTTAATGGCCACGGTGTACGGCAGGTTGCCGGGCGCATCCAGGCGTACCAGCACCTCATCGATGTCTTCGGGGGCGCTGGCGTACCACTCGTACCTGTCATCCGCGTCGTTGATCATGTGGGTGACATCCCCGACTGGGTCCTCCACCGACCAGCCCACCGAAATGAGGGCATCCACGATCGCGCGTGCGGTGGTCGGATGCGTGAACGTGAAGTCGATGTCGGCGTCTCTGGATCCCACGGAACCTCCGCTCAGCGTGGCGCAGCCACGCATGCTCGCCCTTCGAACGCAGGGCCGTCGATCGATTTTCCATCAGGTCCAGGCCTCGGCCGTCGCTGAGACGGTGCGCCATGGACGGCTCCGACGGCCAACTTTGTTGCTCAGGATCCGTTCGCGTAGATGCTGAGGGTGTGGGTGTGGGAGCGTTCGCCCCAACGGCCGCGGTGCAACCACGGCGCCCGCCTCGGCATCGACGTCCGCCCCGTTCAACGCCCGCCCGACAGCGCGGGATTCACCATCGTCCCGCGGCGCTGGACCATCGAGCGCACCACCCGCACCGATCCGAGGCCGTGATCCGACTCGCGATGATCGACCTCATGGCCCACCGCCTGACCGGCGAAGCCACCCCCAACTGGCGCGGCACCTGACCCGGCACCAAACACCCACGCCGGGCGAAACGCTCAGTTAGGCGGCGGGTGTCCAGTTGCCGGTGCGTGCGGTGTCGGCTGCGCGGTCGCGGTTCAGGCGGCGCTTTTCGATGGCGCGGGTTGTCGCCCAGAGCAAGGCGGTGAGGCGCAGGGCGGCCCAGGTGAGATAGAGGACGGTGCGGTGGGTGTGGATCCCGCTGAGGGTGTATCCGGCAACCATCCGAGATCGCCCTGCACCTGAAGGCTTTCGAGCAGCTGCGCTGCATGGCCGTGTACGGGCCCGACGCCCGCGCACTCATCACCCGCGCCATCGACGCCCTCGATCATGCCGAGGCACGATCCGTCCGGCGCGCACCGAAGCGTAAAACGAGAGAAGTACCGAGTCGAGGCAGTCAGGACGCCAATCGAGACGGCGTCTTTGCACGGTTGGGAATCTGCGGTCTGCTCGCGGACATCGCACCCGACGGTGTCAGTGTCCTGTGGAGCCGTTTTCGGGCAGGGGCGCCTCGGCAGCGGCGGCTTCAAGCACGGTCTGAACGAACGCGCGAACCTTGGCGGTGTTCCCCGTGACCGGCCAGACCAGGCCGTAGTGGACAGACGGTGCGTCGCTGAAAGGGACGTAGACGATGTCCGGACGGGAGTAGTAGTGCGCCGCGCGCAGGCACGTCGGGGAGACTCCCTTGCCCGCACCGACCTGGGCAAGCACATCCTGCCAGGCCGTGACCGATGGGCCTCGGGGAATGACCCTGCCCATGGGAGTGCGATGGGGGTAGTGGAGGTCGAGAAAGTACCCTGGCTGATCGGTGACCGAGATCAGCGGTGCGTCTGCGAGGTCTTCCATAGATACGGTCGCGCGCGCGGCGAAGGGATGGTCTGCGGGCACAACGAGTGCCCTGGGCTCGGTGAAGAGCACCGGGCCGTTGACCATGTCGGGCTCTTCGACCGGCAGCTCGATGAGCTGGAGATCGCAGCTCCCGTCGCGCATCGGCGTGAGAGGTTCATCCAGCTGGGAGTTCCGGAACTGGATCACGCAGTGCGGGTGGCGGGTGCGGAAGAGGTCGGCGGCCGCCACGATCAGGTTGCCGCACCAGGCAGCTGAGTACCCGACTGTGAGTTCCCCGGTGAAGGTCCGGCCCGCTTCGACAGCTGCGGCCAGTGTCTCCTGGATCTGCCGGTACCCCTGCGACAGACCATCTCGCAGCTGTGTTCCGATCGGGGTCAGTTGAACGCTGCGGCTGGTGCGCTTGAAGAGCTCGGTGCCGATGACGCGTTCCTGCTTCTTGATGGCCTGGCTGACGCGGGCCGGGGTGACGTGCAACCGGTCCGCGGTACGACCGAAATGCAGTTCCTCGGCCAGGACCAGGAAAATCTCTATCTCGCGCAGCTCCAGCATCCCGCCCCCGTCGACCGTGAAGTCTCAGGTTAACTATGCGCGCAGAAGAAGACGTTGATCAACCTCCGCGTCAAGCTGATCCTTGAGCGACAACAGTCACCGCGGAAAGGACCAGCTGTGAACATCGTGGCGTCGGCACTGTTGCTCACCGTCGCCGATCCGGCGGCGTCGAGTCGTTTCTTCACCTCCCACCTGGGCTTTCGCGAGGTCCTGCTCACTCCGGAGGTCATCCACCTCGCACGGGACGACGCGGCTGCCGACCTCGTCGTACTCCAAGCCCCGGCGGGCAAGGAGCAGCCTGCTCACGGGAGGTCGTCGCCGTCCCCAGAAGTCGCACTCTGTCTCAACGTCACCGGCCTCCCTGCCGAATACGAGCGGCTTCGGCGAGAGCGTGCGAACGTTTCCGTGCCGCTGCGCCAAGAAGAGTGGGGTGAGTGGGCGCTGCAACTCACCGACCCCAATGGAGTGGTGATCCGGCTCGTGGAGTGGATACCACCGGTCGGCGCCTGACCTCACCTGACCATCGGGGCACTGCCCCTGTTACCTGGGGCGTTTCCGCCCGCGCGCCTGGCAGGGGCGTACACCCCCGCACGTACAGGGACCGGCTCTTTCACCTGCCGGCCTTGCATCCGCCTGCTTGACCCTTGAACGGAAGGACGTCATGTCATCATCTGTCATGTCCGCACCACTTCTTGAGGACGGTCTTCGGGTGCCTGCCGCACTCTGCGCTGCTGGTCTGCGCAAGTCGTACGGCAACAAGATCGTCCTCAACGGGATCGACCTGACGGTCCCCCAGGGCACGGTCTTCTCCCTGCTCGGCCCCAACGGCGCGGGCAAGACCACCGTGGTCAAAATCCTCTCCACTCTGATCAGTGCGGACGCCGGCTCCGGAACCATTCGCGTCGGCGGCTACGACCTGGCCACCCAGGCGCAGGCAGCCCGCTCGATGATCGGCGTGACGGGGCAGTTTTCCGCCGTCGACGGGTTGATCACCGGCCTGGAGAACATGCTCCTCATGGCCGACCTGCACCACCTGCCCAAGAGCGAAAGGCGGCGGGTGTGCGACGAGTTACTGGACCGCTTCGACCTCACCGAGGCCGCGAACAAGCCGGCCTCCACCTACTCCGGTGGCATGAAGCGCCGCCTCGACATCGCCATGACCTTGGTCGGCAGCCCACGGATCATCTTCCTCGACGAGCCGACCACCGGCCTCGACCCGCGCTCCCGACACAACATGTGGCAGATCATCCGCTCCCTGGTCTCCGACGGTGTCACCGTCTTCCTCACCACCCAGTACCTGGAGGAAGCCGACGAACTGGCCGACCGCATCGCAGTGTTGAGCGATGGCACGATCGCCGCCGAGGGAACCGCGGAGGAACTCAAGCGCATCGTGCCCGGCGGTCACGTCCGTCTCCGCTTCACCGACCCGGCCGCGTACCGCACCGCCGTCGCCACCCTTGAGGAGGGCGCGGTCGACGACGAGGCCCTCACCCTTCGGATCCCCAGCGACGGCACCCAGCGCTCCCTGCGCATGCTGCTCCACCGGCTCGACACCGCAGGCATCGAGGCCGACGAGCTGACCGTGCACACCCCCGACCTCGACGACGTCTTCTTCGCCCTCACCGGCCACCCCACCACCGCCCCCGCCCAGAACACAGAGCCGAAGGAAGCCGTGCGATGAGCTCCCTCTCCCTCGCCGTACGCGATTCGTCCACGATGCTGCGCCGCAACCTGCTGCACGCCCGCCGCTACCCGTCCCTCACCCTCAACCTGCTGCTCACCCCGGTGATGCTTCTGCTGCTGTTCGTCTACATCTTCGGCGACACCATGAGCGGCGGCGCGGGACGCTCCGCATACATCGCCTACATCGTCCCCGGCATCCTGCTGATGACGATCGGCTCAACCACGATCGGCACCGCAGTCTCCGTCTCCACCGACATGAACGAGGGCATCATCGCCCGCTTTCGCACCATGGCGATCCACCGCAGCTCCATCCTCTTCGGCCACGTCGTCGGCAGCGTCGTGCAGACCCTGCTCAGTCTGATCCTGGTCAGCGTCATCGGTGTCGCCATGGGCTTCCGCTCCACCGACGCCACCGCCCTGGAATGGCTCGCCGCCTTCGGCCTGCTCGCCTTCTTCACCCTCGCCTTCACCTGGATCGCGGTCGGCATGGGCCTCGGCAGCCCGAACGCCGAGGCCGCCAGCAACAACGCCATGCCGCTGATCCTGCTCCCCCTCATTTCCAGCGCCTTCGTCCCGCTCGACTCGATGCCCGGGTGGTTCCAGCCGATCGCCGAGTACCAGCCCTTCACCCCCGCCATCGAAACCCTTCGCGGCCTCGTCCTCGGAACCGAGGTCGGCAACAACTGGTGGATCGCCCTCCTCTGGTGCACCGCCCTCACCTTCCTCGGCCACCGCTGGTCCCAGTCCCAGTTCGACGCCGAACCGCGATAACCCAGTCCGTCGTGGCACAGGAGCCCCCCTGCGAATCCGCCACAGCGCGTCCCTACGTCGTGCGCTGTCTTCGCTACCTACCGCGGTCTCCTGCGTCACGTCGCTCTCAGAGCAGCCCTGATGCCTGGTTGCGCACAGACAGAAGCGGTGCGGCCAACGTTCGGCGTGGCAGCCTCCCACCAGCCTGCTGGACGAAGTCGGCGGATGTCCGAGCATCTGGGCCAAGTGCACAAGCACCTGTGTGTGTGGGGGCAGAACAGTAGTAGGCGACGTCGGACGTCTTGAACACATCACCGTGGGGTGCACGCTGGACAGGACCACAGACCCCGCCGACGCACCCCCGCCCAGGGCGCGTTTTAGAAGTTGCTGGTGCGCTGGGTGGTCCGTCCGGGGAAGTCGCGGGCGGCCATCCAGATCGTGAGGTCGTGGGCGATTCGGTTCGCTGGCCCACTCCCCCACGGCATCACGGCAAGCACCATCGAGGCCCTCGCCGCGCTGACGGCCCTGTGGACCAAGGCCTCTCGCACTAGCCCGTCGCAGCTGTCCGCACTGCAGCTGCAGACGCTGCTCGCAGTCCGCGACACTCCCCGCACCAACCTCAAAGCCCTCTGTCAGCAGGTGGGCGCCTCTGCCTCCACGGCCAGCCGACTGTGCGGACGGCTCGAAGCCGCCGGACTACTGCGCCGCGTGCCCGTTCCTGCAAGCCGCCGCGAGATATCGCTGATGCTCACCCCGTGTGGAACAAAGCTCCTGGAAGCGGTGGCCGCGCAACGGGCCCGCGCCCTGGAAGCGGTCCTGGTCCGAACGCCTACAGTTACGTGCAATGAGCTGGTGGCGGGACTGCACGCACTGGCGGCAGTCTTACGTCCAGGCGACGTCCACGGCCCCGGCTGAGCTCTCACCGGCCGTTCAGCATCGCCGAGCCGCACGGCGTGGACAGCCTTCGGGACCGCGGCTACAAGGATCCTTCTGCGCCCAGTTGACGCAGCCCGTCGAAGCGGCTGGCGGCGAGGGGAAGGACCGCCTCGACACCGGTGATCTGCAAACGCGCCGTACTGGCGGGTGCAACCGACCGCACTGAGCAGCGGATGCTTCCTGACAGCATGGTCGGAGCACGTCGCCAGCAGATGGCTGAGCAGAGCACTGTCAGCGAAGGTCAGCATCGAGAAATCGATCAAGGTCGCATCCGTCGCGCGGACTTGAAGGGCCCACGCAAAGGCCTCAACGATCTCCCTGACATCGCTTGCGTCCACATCACCGTGCGGGCGGACCACAGCTATGCGTTCTTGGCGCTCAAGCGCTATTTTGTCCGCACCGAAATCCATGACACCCCCACCGCACGCAGCCCGTTCCTCTCAGTCCCCGGGGCAGGGTGCAGGACCCGGACACGGGCCACGACGTCCGTGAGGGCGCGCGGCTGGGCCCTGTGGAAGCCGGTGCTGATTTTGTCGGAGTGTCTCGACACGAACCCGAAGAAGGCCGCGGACACTCACCGCGTCATCGACGCGGTACTGAGCGACCACCGGCAGGCCGGAACCTGAGCGACCCTGTCGCGGCGTTATGCGCCCTCCGCCTCGTCCGCCGCACGCAGGGACGAACGCGCAGCCGTCAGGAGCCCGGTGTAACAAGAGGGCGGCGCGAGCAGCGCCGCCCTCTCGCCCGCGGGGCCGGAGCCGGGCCCGCCCGGCCCTATCAGTTGCCGTTCATATCCTTCTCGAAGTCCCGCTTGCAGGCTTCGCGTTCGCTCTGCGAGTCGGCGTGCTTGACGCAGTCGTCGAAGTTCTTGTACTCGTCGGAGTTCAAGAACGAGGCACCGATGGCGATGATGATCGCGCTCGCGACGAGACCCAGCGCGCCGAGCACGGCTCCGACGATCGCCATCACCCTGTGGGGAGCCCTGCCGCCGCGTGCTCTGCGGGCGCCGATGATACCGAGGACCAGAGCCAGGATGCCGAGCACGATACCGCCGAAGACGGTCCAGAACGACAGCAGAGCGACGATTCCGAGCACCAGCGCCGCGATCGCCAGACCGTTGGACTGCCGGGCCGGTGGCCGGTCCGTGGCCGGTGAGTTGTAGGCCGGGTACTTGGGGTCGGGGTGAGACACGCGGCTGCTCCCTTGTCTGCTCGGGTGGGGTAACTCGTCGTGCCGGACCGTTTGCCCCGCGAAAGGCGGCAGATTCCCTTCCGCTTACGAGCCTGCTCCTGATGAGTGTTTAGTTCTGTTTCGTCAAGTTGGTGCGCCAGTAAGCCGTGACCAGCAGCACCCGGTCCTCCAGCGGCAGGCTCCACGGCCGGCCTCTGCGGACTGCGCCAGCTCCTTCGTGCCGCAGCTGTGTCACCAACGTGCCGAATCAGCGGGGGGCTCAACCCGGTGAACGGGGCTATCCAGGACGGCTGCGACACCGTGATCAAACCAGCCACGACGGGAGCCTCACACGGTTCCCGCCGTGACTGATGTGCTGATCACTTGCTGGACAGGCGGAGATCTCCGGACCAGGTCTCACACCGGACACGGCCGGAGCCGAAGGAGATCTCCAGTGCGAGCCGCCCGCTGTTCGGGGCACCCTCTTCGCTGACTGCCAGTACCCTCTCGCCGAGGTGATCTGCGAACGCGGTCTCGCCGCTGATCGGCGCCACCTCGACGCGACCTGACTCCGCCATGTCGTATCCCGCGAAGGGCGTCGACGTCTCCACGATCAGGCACCAGTCCGAACCGGTCGTGATGTGCGTGGCGACCGCCTCACTGTCGATCAGCCACACGTCCAGCGGGCCGGACGGAGCCTCCGAGCCGTACAGATGCCACGAGGCGACCACTTGCTCAAGACGGCGTCCGACCAGGTAGTCAGGACGCACACCGACCCCGTGCAACGGGCACTCGCTCACCCTCATCGACTCCACCCAACGACCGTACCGTCAGGCAGAGCCCCAGCTCATGCGCTTATACGGGACAAGCCTCAAGGGTGTTGCACAACGACTATCACGCCCGGATTCGGCCGCCACGGGCATGATCAACTGCCCGCTTGTGCACCGTTTTCCACCGGCCTGGCCGGCGCCCGGATCTGGAGATCGTTCGGGCCTTGTGCAACACCCTTTAAAGGGTGTTGCACAAGGCCGTGTTCGGGAAGGTCAGAGCCGGTTAGGGCGGTTTTCTGGTCATGATGCGAGGGCGAGGTTGTGCATCTGGGCG
>NZ_JBEYYU010000078.1:0-36698 GCF_040645755.1 Streptomyces sp. NPDC046716 | reverse complement strand
GGACGTTCACTCGGCTGCGACCGCGGACACCCTCCTGGACGCCCTTCCTCGCTGGCATGCGCTGCGCGCGCCTTCCCCTGCCCCTGGGCGAGCGCAGCTCGCTTCAGGGGCGCGGGGAACTGCGCGACCAGCCCCCACCGGAGCCGCGGACGAAGTACCCCGAAACCCGTTGGCACCGGCACCGAGCGGAGGCGTACACTCGCGCGTCTTGTCCGCCTCCCGTCGCTGGAGCGCCGCCGCCCGGTCGGAAACCGGCCGGCCCGTGTCGTAGTCGTACCGTGAGCCGGAGGCAGAACCCGTGAGTCAGCCAGCGTCGCCGCTCGACCGTGAGCGAGCGCACCTCTCCTCGTCCCGCGCAGCACTGCGCGCCATGCGCGAGGACGCCGAGGCCCTGGACATCCGCGACGTCACCGCGAACTGGGTGAACGCCGAGGTGCTCCAGCGCCAGATCGAGGAGCGGATCAAGGCGCTCGCCGACCTGAGCCACACCCCGCTCTTCTTCGGCCGCCTCGACTACCTGCACGCCCCCGGCGCCGAACAGGCCGAGGGCGCGGAGGGCGAGCAGTTCTACATCGGGCGGCGCCATGTGCACGACGCCGAGGGCGACCCGATGGTCATCGACTGGCGCGCGCCGGTCTCCCAGCCGTTCTACCGGGCCTCGAAGAAGGACCCGCTGGACGTCGCGCTGCGCCGCAGGTTCGGCTACACGGGCGGCGAGCTGACCGCCTACGAGGACGAGAACCTGACCGACCCGGCGGAAGCCGAGCGCACCAGCCAGCTGCTCCAGCAGGAGATCGAGCGGCCGCGCGTCGGCCCGATGCGCGACATCGTGGCCACCATCCAGCCCGAGCAGGACGAGATCGTCCGCAGCGGGCTCGCCGGTTCGGTGTGCGTGCAGGGCGGCCCCGGCACCGGAAAGACCGCCGTCGGCCTGCACCGTGTCGCGTACCTCCTCTACGCGCACCGCGAGCGCCTCGCCCGCACCGGCACCCTCGTCATCGGGCCGAACAGGTCCTTCCTGCACTACATCGAGCAAGTGCTGCCCGCGCTCGGCGAGTTGGAGGTCAAGCAGGCGACCGTCGACGACCTCGTCGCCGGGCCGGTCCAGGTGCGCGGCGCCGACGAGGCCCCCGCCGCGCTGATCAAGGGCGACGCCCGGATGGCCGAGGTGCTGCGGCGGGCGCTCCGCTCGCACATCACCCTGCCGAGCGAGGGCATCGTGGTCGTGCGCGGGTCCCGGCGGTGGCGGGTCGCCTCGTACGAACTCGAAGAGATGGTCCGGGAGTTGATGGCCCGCGACATGCGCTACGGCGCGGCCCGCGAGGCGCTGCCGCAGCGCATCGCGCACGCCGTGCTCGTCCAGATGGAGCGGGCCGGGGAGGCCCCGGACGACCGGGTGCAGAACGCCGTCGCGCGCAACACCGCCGTGAAGGCCGCCGTCAAGGAGATCTGGCCGCCCGTCGACCCCGCCAAGCTGGTGCTGCGGCTGCTGTCCGACGCCGACTTCCTCGCCGAGCACGCCGACGGGCTGCTCGACGACCACGAACAGAAGACCGTGCTCTGGGCGAAGCCCGCGCGCAGCGTGAAGTCCGTCAAGTGGTCCGCCGCCGACGCCGTGCTGATCGACGAGGCCGCCGACCTCGTGGAGCGGACGCACTCGCTCGGGCACGTCGTGCTCGACGAGGCGCAGGACCTCTCCCCGATGCAGTACCGGGCCGTCGGGCGGCGCGCCACGACCGGGTCCGTGACCGTGCTCGGCGACCTCGCGCAGGGGACCACTCCGTGGGCCACCCAGAGCTGGGGCGAGGCGCTGGGGCACCTGGGCAAGCCGGACGCCGTGGTGGAGGAGCTGACGGCCGGTTTCCGCGTGCCGACCGACGTCATCACGTACGCGTCCCGGCTCCTGCCGCACATCGCGCCCGGGCTCGCTCCGGTGGCGTCGGTGCGTGAGAATCCCGGGGTGTTCGAGGTGCGGGGCGTCTCCGGTGACCTCGATGTGGTCGCCGCGTGCCGGGAGGCGCTGGAGCACGAGGGGTCGATCGGGCTCATCGCGGCCGATGCGCGGTGTGCGGTGCTGGGGGAGTTGCTGACCGAGGCCGGGATGGTGTTCCTGGCGCCGGGTGAGGAGACGACGGCCGAGGCGCGGCTGACGTTGGTGCCGGCGTCGTTGGCCAAGGGTCTGGAGTACGACTACGTCGTCCTCGACGAGCCGGCCGCCGTGGTGAGCGGCGAGCCCGACGAACGTACGGGGCTGCGGCGGCTGTACGTGGCTCTGACCCGGGCCGTGTCGGGCCTGACCGTCGTCCACGCCACTTCCCTGCCGGGCGAACTGGCCCCCGTGTAGCGCCGCCGACCGCGCAGTTCCCCGCGCCCCTGGGTGGTTTGTCGTGTGCGGGCCGGTGGCCGCTTCTCGCGCAGTTCCCCGCGCCCCTGACGCGAGCTGCGCTCGCTCAGGGGCTGGGGAAGGCGCGCGTAGCGCATGCCTTCAGGGGCGCGGGGAACTGCGCGAGAAGCGGCCGCCGGCCGTCAGCCGGACGACGAGCGGGTCAGTTGTCCAGCGCCTCGCGCCACACGCGTACCGCCTCCGACGACACCGGCCCCGCCCACCCCGCGGGGCGAGACGCGCCGCCGATGTGGAACGCCGACACCCCGGCGGAGCGCAACCCGGCGACATGCTCCAGGCGGAGCCCCCCGCCGACCAGGATCTGCTGCTCGTACCCGGGCTCCCCGGCCGTCGACCGGGCCGCCTCGGCGACGAGGACGTCGAGCCCGGCGTCCACGCCGTCCGCCGAACCCGCCGTCAGATACGTGTCCAGGCCAGGCAGATCGGCGAGCTGCTTGCGCAGGGCGTCCCGGTCCGCGGCCCGGTCGACGGCCCGGTGGAACGTCCACCGGCACCCGCCCAGCTCGCCCACCAGACGCTCGACGGCGGCCATGTCGGGCCCCCCGTGCTCATCCAGGAACCCGAGCACGAACTCGTCGGCGCCCGCCGCCCGCAACGCCCGCGCCCGCGCCACCAGCTCCTGGACGTCCCCCGCGGCGAACCCGTCCGCGAGCCGCAGCATCACGCGCAGCGGGATCTCCACGGCCCCGCGGATCGCCGCGAACGTCTCCACCGACGGCGTCAGCCCGTCCGCGGCCATGTCGGTGACCAGCTCAAGGCGGTCCGCCCCACCGGCCTGGGCGGCGACGGCGTCCTCCGCGTCGAGGGCGATCACCTCCAGGACTGCACGCTTGCTCATGAGGCTCCTGACAGGTCGATAGGTCTAGTCCAATGTCCCGCTCAGCCTACGCCGCGTGCACCGTGAACGCAGCCGTCCTGACCTCGCCGTCGTGCTTGAAGTCGAGGAAGAGCCGGTACGTCCCGGAACTGGGCGCGGTCGCGGTGAAGGAAACCTCCGGCCCCGGCCCGCCCTCGTGCGGGTGTACGTGAAGGTAGGCCAGATCGCCCGCGCGCAGTGCGACCAGGTGCCCGTACGCGCCGAGGTAGGGGTCCAGATCGGTGACGGGCCGGCCGTTCTTCGTGACGGTCAGGGTCAGCTCGCGGGCCGCGCCCGCCGCGAGATCGCCGTCCACCCCGACCTCGTAGCCGCCCGCGACGCGCGCCGTCGTGGAGTGCTCCGGCAGCGGCGCGGGCGCGTACGTCCCCGCGACGCCGAGCCCGGCGCCGAGCGTCAGGCCCTCCTTCGCTCCGCGCGGGGTGAAGTCGGCGAAGACGCGGTAGTCGCCCGCCTTGGGCAGCGAGACGGGTGTCGACCAGGTGCCGTCGGCCGCCCGCACCGGGTGCAGATGGCGGTACGCGGTGAGGTCCCGCGAGGCGACGATCAGGTGCAGCTGCTTGCCGTGCTCCGTCTCGTACGCGGTGAGGGGCTTGCCCGTGCCGTCCTTGCGGATGGTGAAGCGGAGCTCGCCGGTCGTGCCCGGGAGGCGGTCCTTTTCCAGGTCGAGGGTGTAGCCGCGGTCGGAGACCTGGAGGCCGCCGGGGACCGGGTCGGCGGCGCCCCCGTCCTCGTCCGCCCCGGGCTCATGTGTCTCATGCGCCTCATGTGCGGCGGGCCGCTTCTCCGCGACGACGGGAGCCACCCCGCTGCCCACCCCGTACGCGGTGCCGAACGTGGCGGCGGCCGCGGCCGCGACGGCGGCGATCTTCAGTCCGGTGTGCATGGCGGGCTCCTCGTGGCTCGGTCCGTGGTGCGGTCCGTGGTGCGGTCCGTGGTGCGGTCCGTGTGCGGTGAATTTCTCCGACCATACCCCTAGGGGGTACCGTGTCAAGGGTGGTCGAGCCTTGCGATTCATACCCCCTAGGGGTATACATGGATCATAGTGAGGGGTACTCGTCCCGGAGCCCCGACCGAAGGAGGCCACATGTCGGCGCACACCGTCGCCCCGCCCGCCCGGGTGGAACTCGCCATCGGCGGCATGACCTGCGCGTCGTGCGCCGCCCGGATCGAGAAGAAGCTGAACCGGATGGACGGCGTCGAGGCGACCGTCAACTACGCGACCGAGAAGGCGCAGGTCAGCTATGCGGACGGGGTCTCCGTCGCCGATCTGATCGCGAAGGTCGAGGCGACCGGCTACACGGCGCACGAGCCCGAGCCGCCGGCCGCCGCCCCCGGCGAGGACGCGACGGACGCGAAGGACGCGGCCGACGACGAGCTCCGGCCGCTGCGCCAGCGCCTGATCACCGCCGTCGTGCTCGCCGCGCCCGTCGTGGCGATGGCGATGGTCCCGGCCCTCCAGTTCGAGTACTGGCAGTGGCTCTCCCTGACCCTCGCCGCGCCCGTGGTGACGTACGCGGCCTGGCCCTTCCACCGGGCCGCGTTCACGAACGCGCGGCACGGCGCCGCGACGATGGACACGCTGATCTCGCTGGGCACCTCGGCCGCGTTCCTGTGGTCGCTGTGGGCCCTGTTCCTCGGCACCGCGGGCACTCCCGGCATGACCCACCCCTTCGAGCTGACCATCGGGCGCGGCGACGGCGCGGGGAACATCTACCTGGAGGCCGCCGCCGGAGTCACCGCGTTCATCCTCGCGGGCCGCTACTTCGAGGCCCGCTCCAAGCGGAAGGCGGGCGCCGCGCTCAGGGCGCTGCTCGAACTGGGCGCCAAGGACGTCACCGTGCTGCGGGACGGCGGGCGTGAAGCGACCGTTCCGATCGGGGAGTTGAAGGCCGGGGACCGGTTCCTGGTGCGGCCCGGCGAGAAGATCGCCACCGACGGCACCGTCGTCGAGGGCTCCTCCGCCGTGGACGCCTCCATGCTCACCGGCGAGTCCGTACCGGTCGAGGTCGCGGTCGGCGACACCGTCACCGGCGCCACGCTCAACGCCGGGGGACGGCTCGTCGTCGAGGCCACCCGGGTCGGCTCCGACACCCAGCTCGCCCGGATGGCCCGCATGGTCGAGGACGCGCAGAACGGCAAGGCGGCCGCCCAGCGGCTCGCCGACCGGATCTCCGGCGTCTTCGTCCCGGTCGTCATCGCCCTCGCGATCGCCACGCTGGGCTTCTGGCTCGGCAACGGCGCGGGCTGGACGGCCGCCTTCACCGCCGCCGTCGCGGTCCTGATCATCGCCTGCCCGTGCGCCCTCGGGCTCGCCACCCCGACCGCGCTCATGGTCGGCACCGGGCGCGGCGCCCAGCTCGGCATCCTCATCAAGGGCCCCGAGGTCCTGGAGACGACCCGCCGCGTCGACACGATCGTCCTCGACAAGACCGGCACCGTGACGACGGGCCGGATGACGCTGCTCGCCACGCACGTCGCCGACGGGGTGACGGAGGACGAGGCGCTGCGGCTCGCGGGCGCGCTCGAGCACAGCTCCGAGCATCCGATCGCGCGGGCCGTCGCCGCGGGCGCCGCCGAGCGCGTGGGCCCGCTGCCCGTCCCCGAGGACTTCGCGAACGTCGCCGGGCTCGGGGTGCAGGGCGTCGTCGACGGGCACGCGGTGCTGGTCGGCCGGGAGCAGTTGCTGCGGGAGTGGGAGATCGAGCTGCCCGAGGGGCTCGCGCGGGCCAAGAAGGAGGCCGAGGCGGCCGGGCGGACCGTGATCGCGGTGGCCTGGGACGGGGCCGCGCGGGCCGTGCTCGAAGTCGCCGACGCGGTGAAGGAGACCAGCGCGGATGCCGTCCGGCGGCTGCGGGGGCTGGGGCTGCGGCCCGTTCTGCTGACCGGGGACAACGCCGCCGTCGCCCGCGCCGTCGCCGCCGAGGTCGGGATCACCGACCCCGACGACGTCATCGCCGAGGTGCTGCCCCAGGACAAGGTCGACGTCGTCAAGCGGCTTCAGGGGGAGGGGCGTTCCGTGGCCATGGTCGGCGACGGGGTCAACGACGCGGCGGCGCTGGCGCAGGCCGATCTGGGGCTCGCGATGGGTACGGGTACGGATGCCGCGATCGAGGCCGGGGACCTCACCCTCGTCCGGGGTGACCTGCGGTCGGCGGCCGACGCGATTCGGCTCGCCCGGCGGACGTTGGGCACGATCCGGTCGAACCTTTTCTGGGCGTTCGCGTACAACGTGGCGGCGCTTCCGCTCGCCGCGGCGGGGCTTTTGAATCCCATGATCGCTGGTGCGGCCATGGCTTTCTCCTCGGTCTTCGTGGTCGCCAACAGCCTCCGCCTGCGGCGCTTCCGCCCCGGCTTCTGACCCGCGGCGAGAGGCGGGCGTGGGATCTGGATTTAAGGGCGCGGGGAACGGCCGCAGCGGTCAGACTCAGGACGCAGCCCCGACGACCGAAAGGCACCCCGTGACCGCATCGCGCCCCCGCCACGGCACCGTCACCCTCGTCACCCTGGCCCTGGCCCTGACCCTGACGGCCTGCTCCTCCGGCGGCGCGGAGAAGGACAACTCCCCTTCCGCCGGGACCGGTTCCGGCACGCACACCGTCAAGACCGCGATGGGCGACGTGAAGGTCAAGGACCGCCCCCGCCGCGTCGTCGTCCTGGACACCGCGGAGCTCGACTCCGCGATCACCCTCGGCGTCAGACCCGTAGGAGCCACCCGCGCCGGCGCCGCATCCGCCTTCCTCTCGTACCTCCCCAAGGACAGAACCACCGGCATCACCGAGGTCGGCGAGATCGCCAACCCCAGCCTGGAGAAGATCGCCGCGCTGAAGCCGGACCTGATCCTCAGCAACAAGGTCCGCGACGGCGGGCGCTACCAGCAGCTCAGCGCCATCGCCCCGACCGTGCTCACGGAGACCACCGGCTACCCCTGGAAGCAGAACTTCCTGGTGCACGCCGACGCCCTCGGCAAGAAGCCGCAGGCCCGCACGGCCGTCAAGAAGTACGAGGAACATGCCGCCGCCGTCACCGAAGCGCTCGGCGGCAAGAAGAAGGCGGCGGACATCGGCGTCAACGTCGTCCGGTTCGTCGAGGGAGCCGACATCCGGATCTACGGCAAGAAGAACTACATCGGCACGATCCTCGCCGACGTCGGCATCGGCCGCCCCGCGATCACCGACAAGGCCAAGGACGGGTTCTCGTACGACGTGAGCCCCGAGCAGATCGACAAGGCCGCGGCCGACGTCATCTTCACGTCCACGTACGGCAATCCGAACAAGGCGAAGGTCACCGAGACCACCACGAGCGGCCTGTGGCGGAAGCTGAGGGCGGTGCGGGACGGCAAGGTGTTCCAGGTGGACGACGAGCTGTGGATCCAGGGCATCGGCTACACCGCGGCGAACCAGATCCTCGGCGAGCTGGAGTCCGACCTCGCCCGCTGACCACCCGGACCGGCCTCAGAAACGGGTGCGCTGCGACCGCCACAGCAGATACAGCGCGGAGGCGATCGCGGCGCAGCGCAGCACCCACGGCCAGGTCTCCTGGAACGCGCCGCTCATCTGCCCCTCGGCGATCCGCGCGCCCCATTTCCCGGCACCGCGCCCCCACAGCCAGACGACACCGCCCGCGACGGCGAGGGCGGGCAGCCCGAACACCGCCACCTTCTTCTGGAAGTCGGTCAGCCGGCGGGACAGGAAGACGACGGCCCAGCCGGCCAGCAGGACAAGGATGTTGCCGAGGACCGCGCCGACGACCAGGGTGGCGGCGGCCAGCAGCAGGAAGGGGTTGGTCAGGCCGCCCGCGGGGACGACGGCGCGCCGCAGCCGCCGCACCCCCTTCGCCGGGGCGCCCCCCGCCGCCTCCTCCGTCTCCCGCTCGTCCTCCGGCTCGTCGTCCTCCACCGGCACCGACGGGCGTTTGCGCAGATCCGGGCCGTCCTCGCGCTTCTTCGGCGGCCTGAGGATGTCGGGGATCTCCACCCCGCCGACGAACCCGGGCACGCTGTCCACCTCGGTGAGCGAGCCGGACGTGCCGTCGCCCATCCGCCACCAGTCGCTCACGTCACCGGACACGCCCAGCTCGTCGGTCCCGGCCAGATGCGGCGGCGCGGGCACGTCCTCGGGGACGGCCGGTTCGGGCGCGGCCGCACGGCGCGGCCGCGGCACCCTCCGGCGCAGCCCGCCGGTCCGGTCGGCCTTGCCGGTGGGCTGCTCGGGCAGCGGCCGCACGAGCGGCGCCGCCGGATCGGCCTGCGTCCCGCCCGCCCCGCCTTCCTGGGCCCCCGTCACGATCCGGTCCGGGGAGCCGAGGCGGTCCAGGATGCGGCGCACGGCGGCCGGACTGTCCACGGTCGTCTTCGCGCGGCGCCGGTCGATCTCCCCCCGCAACTCCGTGACCAGGCGCATCCGTGTCGCGGACGGCATCTGGCGCTGCTGGGCCAGGTCTCCGACCCGGCTCAGATAGTCGAAGACGAGCTGATCACTCTCGATCCCCACGAAGTCCCCTCCGGGGTGCAGCAGTTGATGGCCCGACGGTATCGCGAATGTCCCGCCCCCACGGGCGCGGGTTTCGGGGCGCTGCCCCGCACCCCGCTCCTCAATCGCCGGAGAGGCTTGTTCCACCGCTACCGTGGGACAGATGAGCCCCAACGAGCAGACCCCGGCGGCACCCCGCTCCCTGGCGGAGGCCCTGCGCGGCAGGGACGACGACTCCCTGGCACGCCTCCTGCGCGCCCGCCCCGACCTGCTCAGTCCGGTGCCCAACGACCTCACGCAACTGGCCACCCGGGCCGGCACCCGCGCCTCGGTGGTCCGCGCCCTGGACCGCCTGGACCGCTTCACCCAGCAGGTGGCGCAGGCCCTCGCGGTGGCCCCGGAACCGGCGACGTACGACGCGCTGGCGGCCCTGCTGCCGGGTCCGGACACCGGGGAGACGCTGCCGCGCGCCGTGGCCGACCTGCGCGAGCAGGCGCTCGTCTGGGGCGGCGACGACCAGCTGCGGCTGGTGCGCACGGCCCGCGAACTGCTGGTGCCGACCCCGCAGCACCCCTCGCCGACCGGCCTCGGGCCGACCGTCGCCGAGGCCACCTCCGGGATGTCGCCGGGCCGCGTCCAGGAGATCGTCGCGGCGGCCGGGCTGCCGAGCACCCACGACCCGGTGTCGGCGCTCGCCGCGCTCACCGCCCTGTTCACCGACCCCGAGCGGATGTCGGCGCTGCTCGACGACGCGCCCGCCGAGGCCATCGACGTACTGAACCGGCTCGTGTGGGGGCCTCCGTACGGGCAGGTGACGGCCCGGCCCGCCGCCCATCTGCGCTGGCTGCTCGACCGGGCGCTGCTGGTGCCGACGACGCCCGGCACCGTCGTGCTGCCCCGGGAGGCGGCGCTGCACCTGCGCGGCGGGCGCGCGCACCGCACCCTGGAGCCGCTGCCGCCCGAGGTCGCGGCGCGCGCCGAGCACCGTCCACAGGTTGTGGACGCGACCGCGGCGGCGCAGGCGTACACCGCGCTCGACACCGTCGAGGAGCTGCTGAAGGACTGGGACGAGGGCGGTCCGGCCGTACTGCGCGCGGGCGGCCTGAGCGTGCGCGACCTCAAGCGCACCGCCGCCGCCCTCGACACCGACGAGCAGACGGCCGCCTTCTGGGTCGAACTCGCCTACGCCGCCGGGCTGCTGGCCTCGGACGGCGAGGCCGACGAGCGGTACGCGGCGACCCCGGCCCACGACGAGTGGCTGGAGCGGCCCCCGGTCGAGCGGTGGACGCGGCTCGCCACGGCCTGGCTCGCGGCGACCCGCACCTCCGGCCTGGTGGGCGGCCGCGACGGCAAGGACCGCACGCTGTCCGCGCTCGGCCCGCACCTGGACCGGTCGGCCGCGCCCGAGGTGCGCCGGCACGTCCTCGGGCTGCTCGCCGCGCTGCCGGAGGGCGCCGAACCGGACCCGGAGTCGGTGACCGCCCGGCTGACCTGGGAGCGTCCCTCGCCCGCGACGCTCGACCTGCGCACCCGGCTGGCCCGCTGGACGCTCGCGGAGGCCGAACTGCTCGGGTTCACCGGGCGCGGCGCGCTGGCCGCGCACGGCCGGGCGCTGCTGACCGCCCACGCGGAGGCGCCGGACGCTTCGGCCGAGGCGTCCGTGGCGCTGGCCCGCGCCGAGAAGCTGCTGGGCCCGCTGCTGCCCGACCCGCTGGACCACGTGCTGCTCCAGGCCGACCTGACGGCGGTCGCCCCCGGCCCGCTGGAGCGGCCGCTCGGCGAGGCGCTGTCCGTGCTGGCCGACGTCGAGTCCAAGGGCGGCGCGACCGTCTACCGGTTCACGCCCGGCTCGGTGCGCCGCGCCCTCGACGCGGGCCGCACCGCCTCCGACCTGCACGCGTTCCTGACCGCCCACTCCCGTACGCCCGTCCCGCAGCCCCTCACCTACCTGATCGACGACGTGGCCCGGCGGCACGGGCATCTGCGCATCGGGGCGGCCTCCGCGTACGTGCGCTGCGACGACGACACCGTGCTCGGCGAGATCCTCGCCGACAAGCGGTCGGCGGGCCTGCGCCTGCGCCGTCTCGCCCCGACCGTCCTCGCCACCCAGGCCGATCCCGGCACGCTCCTCGAAGGGCTGCGCGCGATGGGGTTCGCGCCGGCCGCCGAGACCGCCGAGGGCGATGTCCTGATCACCCGCGCGCACGCCCACCGGACGCCGCCGCGCACGGCCCCCGAGCCGGTTCCCGACGGGCCTCCGCTGCCCGACGGCACGCTGCTCGGCGCCGCGATCCGGGCCATCCGCGCGGGGGACGCCGCCGCGACGACGCCCCGCAAGCAGGCCCCGGCCGCCAACGGCGAACTGCCTCGCACCAGCTCCGCCGACACCCTCGCCACGATGCAGGCGGCTGTCCTCACCGGGGACACGCTGTGGATCGGCTACGTGAACGCCGAGGGCTCCGCCAGTCAGCGGGTCATCGCGCCGATCCGGGTCGAGGGCGGGTTCGTGACGGCCTACGACCACACGGCGGACGAGGTCCGCACCTATCCGCTGCACCGGGTGACGGGCGTGGCGGAGCTGGAGCCCGACGGGGGGTGACCCCGGGGTTTGTCGTCTGCCTGCGGCCCGGTGGGGCTTCAGACGAAGACGATCTCGGGGTTCGCGGAGCATGAGGCACACTGGACGTTTGGCCTACCGAAAGGGTGCCGCGCGTGAACGGTCCACTCATTGTCCAGTCGGACAAGACCCTGCTCCTGGAGGTCGACCACGAGCAGGCCGACGCCTGCCGCCGTGCGATCGCCCCGTTCGCCGAACTGGAGCGCGCCCCCGAGCACATCCACACCTACCGGCTGACCCCGCTGGGACTGTGGAACGCGCGGGCGGCCGGCCACGACGCGGAGCAGGTCGTGGACGCCCTGGTCGAGTACAGCCGCTACCCCGTCCCGCACGCGCTGCTCGTCGACATCGCCGAGACCATGGACCGCTACGGTCGGCTCACGCTCAGCAAGCACCCCGCCCACGGCCTCGTCCTGACCTGCACCGACCGCCCGGTCCTGGAAGAGATCCTGCGCTCGAAGCGGATCCAGCCGCTGGTCGGCGCCCGGATCGACCCGGACACCGTGGCCGTGCACCCCTCCGAGCGCGGCCAGATCAAGCAGACGCTGCTGAAGCTGGGCTGGCCGGCCGAGGACCTCGCCGGGTACGTCGATGGCGAGGCGCACTCCATCGAGCTGGCCGAGGACGGCTGGTCCCTGCGCCCGTACCAGAAGCAGGCCGTCGAGGGCTTCTGGCACGGCGGCTCCGGCGTCGTCGTCCTGCCCTGCGGCGCCGGAAAGACGCTGGTCGGGGCCGGTGCGATGGCCGAGGCGAAGGCGACCACCCTGATCCTCGTCACGAACACCGTCTCGGCCCGCCAGTGGAAGCACGAGCTGGTGAAGCGGACCTCGCTGACCGAGGACGAGATCGGCGAGTACAGCGGTACGAAGAAGGAGATCCGGCCGGTCACCATCGCCACGTACCAGGTCCTCACCACCAAGCGGAAGGGTGTCTACCCGCACCTGGAGCTGTTCGACTCCCGCGACTGGGGGCTGGTGATCTACGACGAGGTGCACCTGCTGCCCGCGCCGGTCTTCAAGTTCACCGCCGACCTCCAGGCGCGCCGCAGGCTCGGCCTGACCGCGACGCTCGTCCGCGAGGACGGCCGCGAGTCGGACGTGTTCTCGCTGATCGGGCCGAAGCGGTTCGACGCGCCGTGGAAGGAGATCGAGGCGCAGGGCTACATCGCGCCGGCCGACTGCGTCGAGGTCCGGGTCAATCTCACCGACTCCGAGCGGCTCGCGTACGCCACCGCCGAGGCCGAGGAGAAGTACCGGTTCTGCGCGACGACGGCCACCAAGCGCAAGGTGACCGAGGCGCTGGTGAAGAAGCACGCGGGCGAGCAGACCCTCGTCATCGGCCAGTACATCGACCAGCTCGACGAGCTGGGCGCCCACCTGGACGCCCCCGTCATCAAGGGCGAGACGACGAACGCCGTGCGCGAGAAGCTCTTCGACGCCTTCCGCGAGGGCGAGATCAGCGTGCTGGTCGTGTCCAAGGTCGCGAACTTCTCCATCGACCTGCCGGAGGCCACCGTCGCCATCCAGGTGTCGGGCACGTTCGGCTCGCGCCAGGAGGAGGCGCAGCGCCTCGGCCGGGTGCTGCGGCCGAAGGCGGACGGGCACGAGGCCCGGTTCTACTCGGTCGTCGCCCGCGACACCATCGACCAGGACTTCGCCGCGCACCGGCAGCGGTTCCTGGCCGAGCAGGGTTACGCGTACCGGATCGTCGACGCCGACGAACTCCTCGCCGAGAGCTGACCCCAGGCGGCGATCAGGACGAGGCCGAGCAGCGGGTACGGCGCCGCGAGCGGTTGCTGCCACCACGGGAGCGCCAGGTCCAGGTCGCCCTGGTGCGGCAGCAGCCACATCGTGCGGGCGGTGAAGACGACCGCGACCGCCACGGCCGTACGGTGTCGGCCGCGCGCCCACAGCAGCGCGAGCAGCGGCACGCACCACACCCAGTGGTGCGACCAGCTGATCGGGGAGACCAGCAGCGCGGTGACGGCCGTGACGACGATGCCTCGCGGGGCGGGCAGGCGGGTCGCGGCGCGGAGCCCGGCGACGGCGACCAGGGCCGCCGGGACCGCCCAGAGCAGGCCCGGTTCGGTGGTGTGCAGGGCGCGGGCGACGAGCCCTTGGAGCGACTGGTTGTCCACGATCCACGCCTTGCCGACGCGCCCGGTCTCGTAGAGCCGCCGGGTCCAGAACTCCCCGCTGGCGTACGGCAGGACGAGCGCGCCCACTGCGGCGGTGCCGAGGAATCCGGCGCTCGCGTACGCGGCCTCGCGGCGCTTTCCCGTCAGGAACAGGTACGCGATGAAGACGGCCGGGGTCAGTTTGACGCCGGCCGCGATGCCGAGCGTGAGGCCCTTGGCGGGGGCGGCGTCCCCGCGGGTGAGGTCCCAGAGGATCAGGCAGGCCAGGGCGAGGTTGATCTGGCCGAACACGACGGTCTGGAAGACGGGTTCGAGCCAGAGGGCCAGCGCGGTCGCCGTGCAGAGGACCGTGGCGCGGGGGGCCCGGCCGGCCAGGCGGTGCCAGGAGAGGTGGACGAGGAGGGCGGTGAGGGCGATGTTGCCGAGGAGGAAGGTGGCCTTCAGCGCGGGGAGGGGGAGCCAGGTGGTGGGGATGAAGAGCAGTGCGGCGAACGGGGGATAGGTCGCCGGGAGTTGCCACTCGGTGACGGTGAAGTCGTAGAGGTGCCGCCCACCGGCTGCCGCCGCGGTGCCCTCCGCTCGGTAGACCAGGACGTCGGACATCGGGGTGTGCTGGATGAGGCAGAGGGCGATCAGGGCGGCCGCCGAGGTGGCCGGGAGCAGGTAGGGGGCTGCTTTGAGCGTGCGGGAGGTCACGTTGGGTGAGCCTATGTGCGTCACGCGCGGCTCCCGTGGTGGCTGGTCGCGCAGTTCCCCGCGCCCCTGAGATGCGCACTGCGTGCGCCATCTCATCGGATGAGGCTGCGCGCAGCGCATGCCTCAGGGGCGCGGGGAACTGCGCGACCAGCCACGACGAAAGCTGCGTCCGAGTGGCACCCGCCGTGCTCAAGCCGCGGAAGGGGACCAGGGGGAGCCGGGGACTATCAGGGGGGAGCCGGTTACCGGGTCGGGGACGACTATGCAGGTCAGGCCGAAGACCTCTTGGACCAGGTCGGCCGTGATGACCTTGGACGGGGGGCCCTCGGCCACGATGCGGCCCGACTTCATCGCCACCAGGTGATCGGCATAGCGCGCGGCCTGGTTGAGATCGTGGAGGACGACCGCGACCGTACGCCCCTTGTCGTGATTCAACTGCCGTACCAGGTCCAGGACTTCGACCTGGTGCGCGATGTCCAGGTACGTCGTCGGCTCGTCGAGGAGGAGGATGTCCGTCTCCTGCGCGAGCGCCATGGCGATCCAGACGCGCTGCCGCTGCCCCCCGGAGAGTTCATCGACGCTGCGCTCGGCGAGAGCGGCGACATCGGTGCGCTCCATGGCCTCGGTCACGGCGCGCTCGTCGGCGTCGGACCACTGCTGCCACCAGTGCTGATGCGGCTGCCGCCCGCGCGATACCAGGTCGCCGACGGTGATCGCCTCGGGCGCCACCGGCGTCTGCGGCAACAACCCGATCTGTTGGGCGATCTTCTTCGTGGGGAGTTCGGCGAGCGCCCGCCCGTCGAGCACCACGGACCCGCCGGCCGGCCGCAGCAGCCGCCCGAGCGCCCGCAACGTCGTCGACTTGCCGCACGCGTTCGGCCCCACGATGACCGTGACCTGCCCGTCGGGCACGGCGAGATCGAGCCCGTGCACGACCTCGCGGTCGTCGTAGGCGAGCGTCAGGTCGCGGGCGAGCAGCCGGCTCATGCGGTACCTCCGGAACGGGTGGAACTCGTGCGGACAGCACGGCTGCGGACGATCAGCCAGATCAGATAGGGCGCGCCGACGGCCGCCGTCAGCACGCCCACCGGCAGTTCGGTCGGGGAGAACAGGCGGCGGGCCAGCAGATCCCCGACGACCACGATGAGCGCGCCGAGCAGCGCGGACGTCACCAGCGGGATCTGCGCGGTGCGGGTCACGCGCCGGGCGATCTGCGGGGCGAGCAGCGCCACGAAGTCGACGGGCCCGGCCGCGCCGGTGGCCAGCGACGCGAGCACCACGCCCAGCGCGACGAGCCCGAGCCGCACCCGCCCGAGCCGCACCCCGAGCGCGGTCGCGGTGTCGTCGTCGAGGGAGACGGTGCGCTGCGCGCGGGCGGCCCACGCGACGCAGGGGAGCAGGACGAGGAGTGCCCAGGCGAGCGGGCGGGCCTCGGCCCAGCCGCGCCCGTTGAGGGAGCCGGTCATCCAGATCTGGGCCTGCTGGGCGACGAGATAGTCGCCCTTGGTCATGAACAGGGTCGTCACCGAGCGCAGCGCGATCGCGAAGCCGATGCCGATCAGCACGAAGCGGGTGGCGTGCAGGCCGCCCCGCCAGGCGAAGAGGTAGACGAGCGCGGCGGCGACGACTCCGCCGGCCACGGACACGTACGGCAGATACGCATACGAGGTGAGGCCGAAGGTCATCGCGGCGACCGTCACCGCGCTCGCGCCCTGGCTGATGCCGATGATGTCGGGGCTTGCGAGGGGGTTGCGGGCGACGGTCTGGATCAGCGCGCCCGCGATCCCGAACGCCGCGCCCACCAGCAGCCCGACGACCATGCGCGGCTCGCGCAGGGTGCCCACGACCAGCTCGTCCGGCGACGGCTGGCCGGTGAGGACCTTGAACACCTCGGCGGGGCTTGTGAACGTCTCCCCGACGCACAGATAGGCCACACAGGAGGCGGCCAGCAGCGCCGCGCAGACCGCCGCCACGACGCTCGCCCGGCGATGCACGAGGAACCGGGCCCGGCCCGCCCGCAGCACCGCGTACCCGGCGGGACGCACCCGGCGCGCCCCGCGCGCTCCGTCCACCGCGCTCACGCGGGCACCGCCTTCCGGCGGACCAGGGTCACCAGGAACGGCACCCCGAGCAGCGCGGTCATCACCCCGGCGGGCACCTCGCTCGGCGGGAAGACGATCCGGCCCACCGTGTCCGACACCAGCAGCATCACGGGTCCGATGAGCGCGGCCATCGGCAGCAGCCAGCGATGGTCGGAGCCGACCACGGCGCGGGCGATGTGCGGCACGGCGAGCCCGATGAACGCGATGGGCCCGGCGGCGGCGACGCCCACCCCGGTCAGCACGGTCGCGCCGAGTCCGCCGACGATCCGTACGGTCGCCACCCGCTGCCCGAGCCCCTTCGCCACGTCCTCGCCGAGCGCGAGCGCGTCCAGGCCGCGCGCGACGGACAGTACGAGCACCACGCCGACCAGCAGGAACGGCCAGATCTGGCCGATGAGGTCGCTGTCCCGGCCGGACAGTGAACCGACCTGCCAGAACCGGAACTCGTCCAGCGCGGACGCCTTCGTCGTCAGCACGGCCGTCGTCACGGAGACAAGGAGGGCGTTGATCGCGGCGCCGCCCAGCGCCAGTTTCACGGGGGTCGCGCCGCCCCGCCCGGACGCGGCGATCGCGTACACGGCGACGGCCGCGATCCCGGCCCCGGCGAACGCGAACCACACGTACCCGGTGAGCGTGTGGATCCCCAGGTACGCGATCGCGAGCACGACCCCGACCGAGGCGCCCTGGCTGATGCCGAGGATGCCGGGGTCGGCGATGGGGTTGCGGGTGATGCCCTGGAGCACGGTTCCGGCGAGCGCGAGGGCCGCGCCGACCATCACCCCGACCACGGTGCGCGGCACCCGCAGGCCCCGGACCACCTCGGCGGCGTCGCTGTGCCCGCCGTGCAGCAGGGCGTCGAGAACATCGGTCGGCGCGATGGCGCGGGCGCCCACCGCGAGGCTGAGCAGCACCGCGAGCACCAGGGCCACGGCGGCCACCACGAGCGCACCCACCCTGACAGCGCCGACGGCACCGGGTCTGACGGGCATGGGCGTGCTCTCCAAGGACGTACGCGGGCTTGGTAAGGCTTAGCTAAGTATCAGCTGTGCGGGGTCATCGTATGCCCGGGCACAATGGCGGCCATGGCTGCCCTCACAGATCCCCAGAACCCCGTCCCCGACACCGCCCTCACCTCCGCCCCCGGCCCCGTCGTCGGATTCGACCTCGACATGACGCTGATCGACTCGCGCCCGGGGATCCGCGCGACCTGGGTGGCCCTGGCCGAGCGGACCGGCACGTACATCGACGCGGACCTGGTCGTCACCCGGCTCGGCCCGCCGCTCACCGACGAGATGGCGAACTGGTTCCCGGCCGAGGAGATCCCGGCCATGTCCGACCTCTACCGTGAGATGTATCCCACATACGGCATCGAGCCGACGCTGCCGATGCCGGGCGTCCACGAGACGATGGCCGCCGTGCACGCGGCGGGCGGCCGGGCGATCGTCGTCACGGCGAAGTACGAGCCCAACGCCAAGCTGCACCTGGCCCACCTGGGCATCGACGCGGACGCCGTCGTCGGCGACCTGTGGGCCGAGGGCAAGGGCGAGGCGCTGCGCGAGCACGGCGCGAGCGTCTACGTCGGCGATCACATCGGTGACGTACGCGGCGCACGCACCGCGGGGGCGCTGTCCGTGGCGGTGCCGACCGGTCCCTGCGATGCCGACACCCTCCGCACCGCGGGCGCGGACGTGATCCTCACGGACCTCACCGCGTTCCCGGAGTGGCTGGCGGGTTACGTGGCCGAGCGCGCCTGACGGCGCTGGACGGCGATGCCGCGCAGCACCCCGGCCGCGGCCAGCAGAAAACCGACGCCCATCAGCATGCACACCGCGTAGGCGACGGGCGGGAACGGGTCGGTGCCGAGAAACAGCGGGGCCATCGTGACCAGGGTGGCGATGGCCCCCAGGACGAAGACGATGCCGCCCGCTTTCACGAGGCCGTCACCGGGGCCGCTCACGGCTGCCCGGGAATTGAGTTGGGTTTTGTCACGCACCCCGCCAGGGTAGTTCCCAGCCCAGAGAGGCCCATAGTCTAGGTGGCGGCGGGCCGGCCTCGGCCCGCTGTATTGCTGTCCAGAGCTGTCCAGAGCGTTTTCTTTCTAGTACGAGGACGAGGACTTCACGTGCCTACCGGCAAGGTCAAGTGGTTCAACAGCGAGAAGGGCTTCGGCTTCCTCTCCCGCGACGACGGCGGCGACGTCTTCGTGCACTCCTCCGTACTTCCGGCCGGCGTCGACTCCCTCAAGCCCGGCCAGCGGGTCGAGTTCGGGGTGGTCGCGGGGCAGCGCGGCGATCAGGCGCTCTCGGTCACGATTCTCGATCCGACCCCGTCCGTGGCGGCGGCCCAGCGCCGCAAGCCGGACGAACTGGCGTCGATCGTGCAGGACTTGACGACGGTGCTGGAGAACATCACGCCGATGCTGGAGCGGGGCCGTTACCCGGACAAGGCCGCCGGCAAGAAAATCGCGGGCCTCCTCCGCGCGGTCGCCGACCAACTGGACGTCTGACCTCCGGTCGCGGCGCCTGTCGTGGCCGGCCCGCGCCCCTGGGTAGTTCGTCACGCGCGGCCCGGTGGCCTCTTCTCGCGCAGTTCCCCGCGCCCCTGGGAGCGAGCTCCGCTCGCCCAGGGGCAGGGGAAGGCGCGCGCAGCGCATGCCTTCAGGGGCGCGGGGAACTGCGCGACCAGCCCCCACCGGGCCGCAGCCGACGACGAGGCACGTCCTACTCGGCCTGGGTGCTGAGCCACTCCTCGATCGACGGGCCCACGATGCGGGCCGTGGCGGGGGCCAGTTGCACACCCTCCGAGAGTTCCGGGATCACCGCGGGGACGGCCGCCACGGGACGGTCATCGCCCCGGACCGCCAGCAGCCGAGCCGTCAGCTCGGGAAGCCGAATCGTCTCCGGCCCGGACAACTCCACGACCTCCGGAGCCTCGTCGGCGACGACCACCTCGGCCACCACCTCGGCGACAGCATCCGCGGCGACCGGCTGAATCAGCCAGTCCCCGACACTCACCCCGGAATCGCCGAAGGCCACCGCGGCCGGGTTGGTCGCGAACTCGTGCCACTGCGTCGTCTTCACGACCGTCCCGCGCAACCCGCTCGCCGCCACCGCCTTCTCCTGCTCGCGCTTGGCGACGTAGTACGGGTTCTGGTCGAACACCGGGTTCTCGATGTTGCAGATGGAGACCAGGACGAATCGCCCGACCCCCAGCTCGCGCGCCGTGTCCAGCAGCAGCCGGGTGGCCCCGGCCACGACCTCGACGACATCGGCGTCCGGGTCGGACGGGAACGCGTTCGCCGCGTCGATCACCGCGTCCGCCCCGGTGAGCGCCTCCTTCAGGCCCGCACCGGTGTGCAGGTCGACCCCGGCGGCGCGGGAGACCGGCACCACCGTGTGCCCGGCCGCCGTGAGCCGGGCGGAGATCATCGTGCCGACCGTTCCGGTGGCTCCCGCGACGGCGATTCTGCTCATGATCCGCACCCTCTTCTGTGACGTCCGCTCGGTACGTCTTCGAATCTACGGCGCGGAAAGACCCGCCGCATGGTGCATTGGGCGGCCGGAAACGCGGGTCAATTACGGGAACGCGAGCGCGTCCGGGGCGAGCGCAGGGACCAGGCCCTCGGCGGCGGCCCGGGTGAGCAGCCCGCGGATCGCCGCGTAGCCGTCCTCGCCGAGGTCGGCGGTGAACTCGTTGACGTAGAGCCCGATGTGCTGGTCGGCGACGGCCGGGTCCATCTCCTGGGCGTGCTCCATGACGTACGCCCGCGAGGCCTCGGGCGCGTCCCAGGCCAGCCGGACGGAGGTGCGCACGGCGTCCGCGTAGGCGCGCAGCTTCTCGGCGCCGAGGTCGCGCCGGGCGATGATCGCGCCGAGCGGGATCGGCAGGCCGGTCGTGGCCTCCCAGTGCTCGCCCATGTCGGCCAGCTTGTGCAGGCCGTAGTTCTGGTAGGTGAAGCGGGCCTCGTGGATGACGAGCCCGGCGTCGACCTTGCCGTCGCGCACGGCGGGCATGATCTCGTGGAACGGCATGACGACGATCTCGCCGACCCCGCCGCCGGGCACCGTGTCGGCCGCCCACAGCCGGAAGAGCAGATACGCGGTCGAGGTCTCGCTCGGCACGGCGACGCGCTTGTCGGAGAGGTCGACGCCCGCCTCGCGGGTCAGCACGAGCGGGCCGCAGCCCCGGCCGAGGGCGCCGCCGCAGGGCAGCAGCGCGTAGTCGTCGAGGACGTAGGGCAGGACCGCGTAACTGACCTTCAGGAGGTCGAACGCGGGGTCGCGGCGCTCGGCCACGCCGTTGGTGATGTCGATGTCCGCGAAGGTCACGTCCAGCGCGGGGGCGCCGGGGACGCGGCCGTGGGCCCAGGCGTCGAAGACGAAGGTGTCGTTCGGGCAGGGCGAGAAGGCGATGCGCGTCGGGGCTGTGCTCTGTTCCGTCATGTGTTCTTCCAACTCTCCAGTACGGGCGCCGCCTTCCCGAACGCGTCGGAGAGCGCGGCGAGCGCGTCACCGATGCGCCAGGCGGCTCGGTCGCGGGGCCCGACGGCGTTGGAGACGGTACGTATCTCGGCCACGGGAACGTCGTGTGCGGCCGCCGCCTCGGCGACTCCGAAGCCCTCCATGGCCTCTGCCACGGCGCCGGGGTGGCGCTGGGCCAGCAGGGCGGCGCGGTCGGCGGTGCCGGTCACGGTGGAGACGGTGAGCACGGTGCCGACGGCCGCTCCGGTGCGGGCGGCGATGTCTCGTACGAGGGAAGCCGGCGGACGGTGGGTGACGGTGCCGAACCCGAGTTCGGTCACCGGTACGAAGCCCTCGGGGGTCTCGGCGCCGAGGTCGGCGGCGGTGATCGCGTCGGCGACCAGGACCGCGCCGGGCGGGGCCGTGAAGCCGCCGCCGATGCCGGCCGAGACGACCAGCGTGTACGGGCGGCCGGCGAGGGCCGCCTTCGTCAGGGCGGTGGCGGTGCCGGCCGCCGCGGCCGCCGGGCCGACGCCCACCGCGACCACGTCGAACGCCGGGCCGGCCGCGTGCAGGCCTCGCGCCACCGCGTCCCGTTCCGCCGGGACCGCGGTGGCTACGAGGATGTGCGCGGCGTCCGTCAGGAGTCCTTCTCGAGCTTGAACGACCACAGGCCGTACGCCTTCGAGTTGCCGCCCTCCAGGATCGTGACCGTGGTGGCCGAGCCGGTGGCGCCGTACTGCTGGTTGAAGAACACGCTGCCCGGGACGGTGCGGTAGGTCTTCTTGCTGGCGTCGGTCAGGGGCTGGCCGTTCATCAGGATCGTCCAGCCCTTGTCCGCGATCTCGGGGTCGACGCCGAAGCGGACCGTCGCGTCGGGGTCGACCTTGATCGTCTCGGCGCCCTTGTCCTTCAGGCAGCCCTGGAGGGAGGAGGTCTTGAGCGACTTGCCGTCGGCGTAGCAGGTGGCCTCGGAGTTCACCGTGTTGCGGTCCACCGTGACGGTGGCCAGCGGGGTCGGCTTGTCGCAGGCGGAGAGGGCAAGCAGTCCGGCACCTACGGCACCGACGGCGGCCAGGGCGCGGCGGTGGCGCGCGGCGAAACGCTGGGAGGTCATGGCGGAAGGCTATCTGGCGGGTCCGCTGCCGCTCAGGGTGGGGCGTGTGTCGGCGTGGCCGGGGTTGGGGGTGCGTGGTCGGGGGCGGTGCTCGGGTGGGCCGGGGTGGTGCTCGGGTGGGCCTGGGTGCGTGGTCGGGGGTGGTGCTCGGGCGGGCTTGGGTGCGTGGTTGGGCGCGGCTCTCGTCGTGGCTGGTCGCGCAGTTCCCCGCGCCCCTGAGGCATGCGCTGCGCGCAGCCTCCCCTCGAGGCTGCGGCTCCGCCGCGCCTCCCCGATGAGGTGCCGCAGGGGGCGCGCCTCTCCGCCGAGGTGCCGCACGGGGTGCGCCTCTTCGCCGAGGTGCCGGGCGGGGTGCGCCTTTCTGATGAGGTGCCGCACGGGGCGCACCTCTCCGCCGAGGTGCCGGGCTGGGCGTGCTTCTCCGTGGAGGTGCCGCACGGGGTGCGCCTCTTCGCCGAGGTGCCGGGCGGGGCGTGCTTCTGCGCCGAGGTGCCGGACGGAGCGCGCCTCTCTGATGAGATGGCGCACGAAGTGCGCATCTCAGGGGCGCGGGGAACTGCGCGAGAAGCGGCCACCGGGGCGCGGACGAAGAACGACTCAGGGGCGCGGGGAACTGCGCGACCGGTCCCAGCGGCTCGCAGGCTGATCGGGGCTAAGTGAGTCTGGCCGGGGCCGAGTGGTGGGCCGATTTGAGGAGGCCGCGGACCGTGCTGAGCCAGCCGAGTGCCACGATCGCGGCCGCCACAGAGAGCCCCAGCGCCCCGACCAGGGGAAGCGCGATCCCGATGGCCCCGCCCAAGACCCAGGCCACCTGCAACAACGTCTCGGACCGGGCAAAAGCAGACGTCCGCACCGCCTCCGGAACATCCCGCTGGATGGTCGCGTCCAGCGACAGCTTGGACAGGGCCTGCGCGAACCCGGCCACCGCCGCAAGACACGCCGTCATCACCGCCCCGAAGAACACCGCGGACAGGACGGCGACGCCCAGCACCACGGCCACCACCGTCACGATGATGATCTCGGGCGCCCGGGCCTTGAGCCAGGCCCCGACGGCCGTCCCCAGCGCGTTCCCGGCGCCCGCCGCCACCCCGACGATGCCGAGCGAGACGGCCGCGCTCTGCCCGGTCATCGGATGCTCGCGGAGCAGAAACGCGAGGAAGAAGATCAGGAAGCCGGAGAGGCACTTCAGCGAGGCGTTCGCCGCGAGGGCGTGCGTGACGGCGGGCCCGACCGTGCGAAGCCCGGGCTTGCGCTGCCGCTTCGCGGGGCCGTGCAGATGTTCGGCGTCGGCGACGAGCAGCGCCCTGCTCTCGCCCTTCGCCGAGTCGACCTTGCGCGGCATCGAGAACGACAGGAACATCCCGGAGACGTAGAGGGCGAACGCCCCGAACAGCGGCCAGCGCGGCCCGATCGCCTGCAACCCGGCCCCGACCGGCGCCGCCGCGCCGGTGGCGAGCAGCCCGGCGAGGGTGACCCGCGAATTGGCCTTGACCAGGGAGAAGCGGGGCGGCAGCAGCCGCGGCACGACGGCCGAGCGCACCACGCCGTACGCCTTCGACGCGACCAGCACGCCCAGCGCGGCGGGATACAGCTGGAGATTGCCGCCCACCACGGCGCTGGACAGGACCAGGGCGAGCAGCGCCCGCGCCATCATCGAACCGGCCATCGCGGCGCGCCGCCCGTGCGGCAGCCGGTCGAGCAGCGGTCCGATGACGGGGGCCAGGAGGGTGAACGGCGCCATCGTGATCGCCAGATACAGGGCCACCCGGCCGCGCGCCTCGTCCGTCGGCACCGAGAAGAACACCGTCGACGCGAGCGCGACCGTGATCATGACGTCGCCGGCGCCGTTCACCGCATGGAGTTCGATGAGTTTTCCGAGGCCCGACTCGCCCGCGCCGTGCGCGTGTGTCGCCTTCCGGATACCGCGCGCCGTGCCGGTGAACGGCAGTCTCAGGGCACGGCCGACCTTGCGTACGGCCCCGCGCACCGGGCCCGCATCGCTGTATTCGTACCGTGTCGCACCGGACGACGACCTTGCGGCAGCCACCCAGCCATAGTGCCCCCTGAACGGCGTTACAAGTGCCGATATGCGCATGCGGGTCTGCTTCCGTATCGGGTGCGGCTCGTACGTCGGTGTGGGCGCAGCGCGTGGAAGGAGGTAGCGTGCGTAGCGCGCCCGCGGCGGTTGTTCTCGGCCGCGCGCCTCTCGGCCATCCCGCAGAATGGATGGCGTAGGTGCGCCCGGAACGTCGGGCGCGGACGTCGACGCGGTCCTCCGGTCCGCTCCGTCCGCGCTCCCGCCCACCGGACGGCGCACCCGTGAGACGGCGTAGGAGAGAAGCGATACCTGTGAGCGCAGCGACAACGCGAAGCCGCACCCCCGACCGCCTGTGCGCCGAGGCGGTCGACATCGCCCGGGCGGCCGCCGAGGAGGCCGCCGCCCCCGGAGTGGTCGGCGAGCACGTCGAGACGGTCGTCGAGGGCGACCGCGTCGTCACGCATCTCTTCGAGTGCAAGGACTTCGGGTACCGGGGCTGGCGCTGGGCCGTCACGGTCGCCCGCGCCTCCCGCGCCAAGTACGTCACCCTCGACGAGGTCGTGCTGCTGCCGGGACCCGACGCCCTCCTCGCCCCCGAGTGGGTGCCGTGGAGCGAGCGGCTGCGCCCCGGTGACCTCGGTCCCGGCGATCTGCTGCCCACCGAGTCCGACGATCTGCGCCTGGAGCCCGGGTTCTCCGGCGAGGACGCGCCCGCGCCGAACTCGCCCGTCTCCCCGGAGATGGCCGAGCTGGTCGAGGCCGAGGACGTCGAGCTCACCGACGGACCTGTGGCCGAGCTGCCGGTGGTGCCCGCCCGCGGGTCGATCACCTCGGTCGCCGAGGAGCTGGGCATGCGGCGCGCCCGGGTCCTGTCGCGGTACGGGCTGCATGTCGCGGCCGACCGCTGGGAGGAGACCTTCGGCGCGAAGACCCCGATGGCGCAGGCCGCGCCGGCGACGTGTGTCTCGTGCGGGTTCCTCTGTCCGATCGGGGGGTCGCTCGGGCAGGCGTTCGGAGTCTGTGCCAATGAGTTCTCGCCGGCCGACGGGCGGGTCGTGTCGCTGTCGTACGGGTGCGGTGGGCATTCCGAGGCCGCCGTCATGCCGAAGCCTCCGCAGCGCGCCGAGCCGGTGATCGACGAGACCGTGGTGGACGTCCTTCCGCTGCGGCCGGAGCCCGACGCGGGTTCGGTCGGCGCCGTCGCCGAGGGCGCCGACGACCTGGGTCACTCGTAGCGCCGGTTCTTCGCCCGCGGGCCTTTCAGGGGCGCGGGGAACTGCGCGATCAGCCACGGTGAGAGCCGCAGCCGGCAACGCGCCCCTCGGGGCACCCCAGTGGCCGCGATACCGTTCGGGCCGATCGTTGCAGCCGGCCAGAGGAGTGCACCCGTGAGCGTCAGCGAACCCGCGCCGGAGGGCATCGACCCCTTCGGCACCGCCCGACTGCGGCGGGGCGTGCTGGACGCCTGGGCGGCCAGCGCCGCCCGGTTCCGGGAGGACGCCAACGCCGAGGAGGACCTCGCGCTCGGCGGCTACCGCGACCGCCTGGTCGTCGAACTCGCCCAGAACGCCGCCGACGCCGCCGCCCGCACGGGCGCGGAGGGCCGCCTCGCCCTCACCCTGAAGGACGGCGTCCTCGCCGCCGCGAACACCGGCGCCCCGCTCGACGCGACCGGCGTCGAATCCCTGTCCACCCTGCGCGCCTCGGCGAAGCGGGAGGACGCGACGGGCGCCGTGGGCCGGTTCGGCGTCGGCTTCGCCGCCGTCCTCGCGGTCTCCGACGAACCCGCCGTCCTCGGCCGCACCGGCGGCGTCCGCTGGTCCCTGGCCGAAGCCCGGGACGCCGCCGCCGACACGGCCCTGAACAGCCCCGCGCTCGGCGACGAACTGCGCCGCCGCGACGGCCACGTACCGCTGCTCAGGCTGCCGTTCGCGGCCGAGGGCCAGGCCCCCGACCCGTACGACACCGTCGTCGTGCTGCCGCTGCGCGACGCCGCCGCCGAGGCCCTCGCCGCCCGGCTGCTCGACGAGATCGACGACACGCTGCTGCTGGCCCTGCCGGGGCTCGCCGAGGTCACCGTCACCACCGACGACGGCACCCGCACCCTGCGCCGCACCGCGCCGGACGCCACCACCCCGTACACCGTCATCACCGACGACGCCCGGGAACCCGCCGCCCTGCGCTGGCGCACCGTCGCCCACCAGGGCGCGCTCGGCGCCGACCTGCTCGCCGACCGGCCCGTCGAGGAGCGCCTCCGCCCGCACTGGTCCGTCACCTGGGCCGTGCCCGTGGACGACGACGGCGCCCCGCGACGGCCCGTCAGCGCGCCCGTGCTGCACGCCCCGACGCCCAGCGACGAGCCGCTCGGCGTGCCCGCGCTGCTCATCGCGTCGTTCCCGCTGGACACCGCCCGGCGGCACGTCGCGCCCGGGCCGCTCACCGACCACCTCGTGCAGCGCGCCGCCGACGCCTACGCCGAACTCCTCGAAGGCTGGCGCCCGGTGGGCCCCGGCATCCTCGACCTGGTCCCCGGGCCGCTCGGCAAGAGCGAGCTGGACGGTGCCCTGCGCGCCGCCATCCTGGAGCGCCTGCCGCGCACTCCGTTCCTGCCCCCCGCGCTCGAACCTGGCGAGGACCGTCCCGACGCCCTCAAGCCCCGGGACGCCGAGGTCGTCGAGGGGGCGGGCGCCGATACCGTGCGCGTCCTCGCCGACGTCCTGCCGAGCCTGCTGCCCGCCGGACTCGAACGCCGTACCGAACTGCGGACCCTTGGCGTCGCCCGGTTGCCGCTGACCGAGGCGATCGACCGGCTCGCCGGACTGGAGAAGGAGCCCGGCTGGTGGCGGCGGCTCTACGAGTCCCTGGCCGGAGTCGACCCGGACCGGCTCAGCGGCCTGCCCGTGCCGCTCGCCGGAGGCCGCACCACCATCGGCCCGCGCCAGGTGCTGCTGCCCACCGCCGAGGCCACCGCCGTCCCCGGCGACGCGCTGGCCCGCCTCGGCCTGAAGGTCGCCCACCCGGACGCCGCCCACCCGCTCCTGGAGAAGCTGGGCGCGCTGCCCGCCACGCCCCGCGCGGTCCTCACCACCCCGCAGGTCCGCGCGGCCGTCGCCGCCTCCCTCGACGACGAACCCGCCTGGGACGACGAGGGCACCCTGGGCGCCGACGAACTCGCGGACGTCGTGCTGACCCTGGTCCGCGACGCCCACCTCGACACCGGCGACGAACCCTGGCTCGGCGCCCTCGCCCTGCCCGACGAGGACGGCGAACTCGCCCCCGCCGCCGAGCTCCTCCTCCCCGGCAGCCCGCTCGCCGGTGTCCTCCGTGAGGGTGAACTCCCTTACGTGGACGACGAATTCGCCGAACGCTGGGGCGAGGCCCCGCTCGCGGCGTGCGGGGTGCTCGCCACGTTCGCCCTCGTCCGCGCCACCGATGTGGTCCTCGACCCCGACGAACTCGACCCCCGGGACAGCGATTTCCCCGAACCCGACGACGCCGGGCTGCTCGACGCCGTCGACGTGTGGTGCGAGGACGTCCTCGACCGGCTGCCCGACACGCCCGTACCGCCGGTCGCCACCGAGCTGGTCGCCGTACGGGACCTGGACCTCGTCGACGAGGACCGCTGGCCGCAGGCGCTCGCGCTGCTCGCCCAGCCGCCGCTGCGGGACGCCCTCACGCAGCCGGTCCGCGTCCTGCTGCCCGACGGCCGCCACGAACTCGTCCGCCCGTACACCGCCTGGTGGCTGCGCGGCAATCCGGTGCTCGACGGCCGCCGCCCCGCCGGACTGCGCGCGGCGGGCGGCGACCCGCTGCTCGAGGGGCTCTACGAGCCGGTGGACGCCGCCGGTTTCGAGGACGAGCAGGTGCTGCGCGCCCTCGGGGTGCGCACCTCCGTCGCCGCCCTCCTCGACGAGCCCGGCGGCGCCGCCGAACTCCTGGACCGGCTCGCCGATCCGGAGCGGCCGGTCGGGCCCGCCCAACTCCACGCGGTCTACGGTCTGCTGGCCGACCTCGACCCCGAACAGGTGACGCTGCCCGACGAGGTGCGGGCCGTGCGGGACGGCGAGGTCGTCGTGGCCGACGCCGCCGACGCGCTGGTCGCCGACGCCCCCGATCTGATCCCGCTGGCCAGCGGGCTGCCGCTGCTGCCGGTCGCCCCGGCGCGGGCGGCGGAACTCGCCGAGCTGTTCCAGGTGCGGCGCCTCAGCGAGGCCGTCGCCGCCGAACCGACCGGCACCGACGCCACCGAGCACCCCGTGCCCGACTCCGTCCGCACGCTCCTGGGGGCGGCGACCCCGGCCACGTACCTGGAGTACGAGGAGCTGTACGTCGGCGGGGCCGAGGCCGACTGGCGGCGCACCGCCGACGGCACCGTGCACGCCGCGACCCTGGAGGGCGTCGCCGCCGGGCTCGCCTGGGCGGCGGGGCAGTGGCCGCGCCGGTTCGAGGTGGCGGCTCTCCTTGAGGACCCGTCCAGGACCGCCGAGTTGGCGCGGGACCGCTGGTTCGACTGACCGGCGTATGGCCCCCGGAGGGATTTCGGGGGCCGTGGGTTCCCTTCCGGCGGGGAGAGTCATGTCACAGCGCATCGGTTGATTCCCGTACAACCAGACCGGTCCGCCACAGGTCTATCCCGCGAGTCAACAGACTCCTAGACCACTTGGGACCTGCGTGATGGCATCCGCACCGCAGGTCCCCTTCTCCACCATGGGGAACACATGCGCATTCGTGCCACCGCGGCCGCCGTGACGGTCTCCGGCGCCCTTGCCCTCACCGCGATCGCCGTCCCGGCGCAGGCCGACAGCGTCTGGGACGGGGCGGCCATCGGCGCCCAGGCCAAGGCCGCGCTGAAGGCCGGCCACGCCACCTCCTTCGCCGCCCGGTCCGCGGCCGTGGACGACGAGCAGGTCGGCGACACGGCTGTCTCGAACGTCGTCGTGAACGGCGGCAAGGACGTCGTCCTCGGCATCTCCGCCAAGGCGAAGTTCAAGGTGACCTTCACCGCCACGGACGACTCCGGCATCGACAACACGTCCGGGGCCGCGATCGTCTACCACGGCTCGGACCTGGACTCCTCCAACATCGGCGCCCTGCCGAACGAGGACACCGACGGCTCCACCACCACCTGCAAGACGGTGAGCGCCACCAAGTCCACTTGCACCCTCAACTTCACCGTCGACCCGCTGTGGCTGTACAACACCGACGCCGGGTCGTGGAAGGTCTGGGTCGGCGCCCAGGGCAAGGACTACGACTACTCCGTCCGCGAGAACGCCAAGACGTTCAGCACCAAGCGCTACGCCAAGCTGAGCACCAACGCCACCCCGGAGCCCATCAAGAAGGGCAAGACCCTCACGGTCAAGGGTGCCCTCACGCGTGCCAACTGGGACACCAGCAAGTACGCGGGCTACACCAAGCAGAAGGTCACCCTGCAGTTCCGCAAGAAGACCTCCAGCACCTACAGCACCCTGAAGACGGTCACGTCGGACTCCAAGGGCAACCTGAGCACCACGGTGAAGGCGTCCGCCGACGGCTACTTCCGCTACAAGTTCGCGGGTACGTCCACGACCCCGGCCGTGACGTCCACGAGCGACTTCGTCGACGTCCGCTGACCGGCTAGCCGGTCACACCGGAAAGCGGCGGCCGACCCACTTCCACAGGAATTCGAGGACGGCCGCCGCGACCACCGAGACACCCACGGCGGTCCACGGCATCACCGCGCCGACCAGCTTCAGGGCGAAGAAGTCCTGGAGCCACGGCACGGCCAGGACCAGCAGGAAGCCGAGACCCATCGCCGCCACCAGGCAGACCCGCCACCACGTGTAGGGGCGGGCGATGATGGCCAGCACCCACATCGAGATCAGGAACAGGGTGAGCGTGGCGGCGCTGGTCTCGGCGTTCAGCGCGTCGGAGCCCGTGTAGTAGTGCCGGGCCACCATGTACATCACGAACGTCGCGATCCCGGCGACGGCGCCGCCCGGAATCGCGTACCGCATCACGCGTTTCACGAAGTGCGGCTTGGCGCGCTCCTTGTTGGGCGCGAGCGCGAGGAAGAACGCGGGGACGCCGATCGTCAGCGTCGACAGCAGCGTCAAGTGCCGGGGCAGGAACGGGTATTCGACCTGGAAGCAGACCACGAGCAGTGCGAGCAGCACCGAGTAGACGGTCTTGACCAGGAACAGCGTCGCCACCCGGGTGATGTTGCCGATGACCCGGCGGCCCTCGGCGACCACCGAGGGCAGCGTCGCGAAGCTGTTGTCGAGCAGCACGATCTGCGCGACCGCGCGGGTGGCCTCGGAGCCCGAGCCCATCGAGACGCCGATGTCGGCGTCCTTCAGGGCCAGTACGTCGTTCACCCCGTCGCCCGTCATCGCGACCGTGTGCCCGTGCGACTGGAGCGCCGCGACCATGTCCCGCTTCTGCTGCGGGGTGACCCGGCCGAACACCGTGCCCTCGTCCAGCTTGTCCGCCATCGCCGACTGGTCGGCCGGCAGGGTGCGGGCGTCGACCGTGTTCTCGGCGCCGGGCAGGTCCAGCTTGGCGGCCACGGCGCCGACCGACACCGCGTTGTCCCCGGAGATCACCTTCGCCTTGACGTCCTGCTCGGCGAAGTAGCGCAGGGTGTCGCCGGCGTCGGGGCGCAGCCGCTGCTCCAGGACGACGAGGGCGGCCGGTTCGGCGTCGTCCTTCGCCGCCGGGTCGGAGAGGCTGTCGTGCTTCCCGCCGACGCGGGCGAGCAGCAGGACCCGCAGGCCCTGCCGGTTCAGCTCGTCGACCTCCGCGAGGGCCGGGCTCTCGGCCGGGAGCAGGACGTCGGGGGCGCCGAGGAGCCAGGCGCTGGTCGTCCCGTCGCCCTCGCTGAAGGCGGCGCCGCTGTACTTGCGGGCCGACGAGAACGGCAGCGCCTCGGTGCAGCGCCACTCCTCGGCCGCCGGGTAGGCGTCGATGACGGCCTGGAGGGAGGCGTTCGGGCGGGGGTCGGACTCGCCGAGCGCGCCGAGGACCTGGGCGACGTACTCCTCGCCGAACTCCGTGCCGTTCAGCGGGCGCAGCTCGGAGACGTCCATGCCGCCCTCGGTGAGCGTGCCCGTCTTGTCGAGGCAGACCGTGTCGACGCGGGCCAGGCCCTCGATCGCCGGGAGTTCCTGGACGAGGCACTGTTTCCGGCCGAGCCGGATGACGCCGATCGCGAAGGCCACCGAGGTCAGCAGCACGAGCCCTTCGGGGACCATGGGGACGATGCCGCCCACGGTGCGCGCGACGGAGTCCTTGAATCCGTGCTCCTTGACGACCAACTGGCTGATGACCAGGCCGATCGCGGTCGGGATCATCATCCACTGGACGTACTTGAGGATGGTGGAGATGCCGGTGCGCAGCTCGGACTGGACGAGCGTGAACCGGCTCGCCTCCTCGGCCAGCTGCGCCGCGTACGCCTCGCGGCCCACCTTCGTGGCGGTGAACGCGCCGCCGCCCGCGACCACGAACGAGCCCGACATCACCGGGTCGCCGGGCTGCTTCACGACCGGGTCGGCCTCGCCGGTCAGCAGCGACTCGTCGATCTCCAGGCCGTCGGCCTCCGCGCACTCGCCGTCCACGACGATCTTGTCGCCGGGGCCGATCTCGATGAGGTCGCCGAGCACGATCTCGGAGGTGGAGACGGCGGTCGCGACGCCGTCGCGGCGGACGGTGGGCTTGGCCTCGCCGATCACCGCGAGGGAGTCGAGGGTCTTCTTCGCCCGCCACTCCTGGATGATGCCGATGCCCGTGTTGGCCAGGATCACGTAGCCGAAGAGGCTGTCCTGGAACGGGGCGACGGCCAGCATGATCAGCCAGAGCACACCGATGATCGCGTTGAACCGGGTGAAGACGTTGGCCCGGACGATCTCGCTGAGCGAGCGGGAGCTGCGCAGGGGGACGTCGTTGACCTCACCGCGGGCCCTGCGCTCCTCGACCTCGGCGCCGGTCAGGCCGGTCGCCCTCGACGGCAGGGGCCTCGGGTGCACGGGGTCGAGCTCCGGGCCCGCGTCGATGTGCGTCATGTCTCCGACGGTACGGGGGGATCGGGGGGTTCACCCGTCGGGCGGGGCGATATCCGTCCCGGGGAGGAGGCGCACCTAGGGGTTGTCCTTCGCCCGCGGCCCGGTGGCCGCTTCTCGCGCAGTTCCCCGCGCCCCTGAGGCTGCGCTCCGCGCGCCTCCCGAAGAGGGCAACCGGTCGCGCGCCTCTCTCGATGAGATGCCGCACGAAGTGCGCATCTCAGGGGCGCGGGGAACTGCGCGAGAAGCGGCCACCGGCCGTCAGCCGACGACGAGACGGATGTCTTTGGGGGCGCGGGGAACTGCGCGACCAGCCACGACGGTGGCGCGCGTGAAGGACTGCCCGGACGGGGGTCAGTCGGGGAGGGCGGAGCCGCTGGCGGCGGCGCGCTTCAGTGCGGCGTCCCGGCCGCGGACGTACCAGATGCCGATCAGGCCCAGGCCGCCACCGGCCAGACAGGTCCAGACCCACCACGTGTGCCCGTGGTCGTCGAACCAGCCGTAGAACGGCAGCTGTACGAGGAAGAGGACGAACCACAGGATCGTGCCGCCGGTGATGGTGGCGACGACCGGGCCCTCCAGGGGCTCCGGCGCCTCATGTTTCGGTGTCCACTTCGCCATGAGGACAGCTTAACGACAGCCCCGAAACCCCTCGCAGCCCCCGCCCCCCAAGGGTCTACGCGCGGAGATAGCGATTTCCGGCTCATATGTTCATACTGAAACCGCCTGAGAATGGCTACTTCTGTTCGTACGAAACACCAATGGGAGCGACGGGGATCCCCACTGGTGGCCACGCGTAGACCAGACTTGATCACATCCTGCCCACTGGGCACCGCTGAAAATCGCTGAGGTCATCCATGTCCACTTCGGCCACCGCCCCGGTCGATGTCAACGAGCAGCCGCCGGAGCCCAAGAACGGGCTCGACCGCTACTTCAAGATCTCCGAGCGCGGCTCGACCGTCCCGCGCGAGATCCGTGGTGGCCTCGCCACGTTCTTCGCGATGGCCTACATCATCGTGCTGAACCCGATCATCCTCGGCAGCGCGAAGGACATGTACGGGCACCAGCTCGACAACGGCCAGCTGGTCACCGCGACCGCCCTGACCGCCGCCTTCACCACGCTGCTCATGGGCGTCATCGGCAACGTGCCGATCGCGCTGGCGGCCGGCCTCGGTGTGAACACGGTCGTCGCGCTCCAGCTCGCCCCGCGCATGTCGTGGCCGGACGCGATGGGCATGGTCGTCCTCGCGGGCTTCGTGGTGATGATCCTGGTCGCCACCGGCCTGCGCGAGCGCGTCATGAACGCGGTGCCGCTCAGCCTGCGCAAGGGCATCGCGATCGGTATCGGCCTGTTCATCATGCTGATCGGTCTGGTCGACTCCGGCTTCGTGAGCCGTATCCCGGACGCCGCGCACACCACCGTGCCGCTCCAGCTCGGCGCCGACGGTCACCTGAACGGGTGGCCGGTCCTCATCTTCGTCCTCGGTGTGCTGCTGACCCTGGCGCTGCTGGTCCGCAAGGTGCCGGGCGCGATCCTGATCTCGATCGTCGTGATGACCGTCGCCGCGGTGATCGTCAACGCCGTCGCCAAGATCCCGTCCTGGGGCCTGACCACGCCGAAGTGGCCGGGCAACCCGGTCGCCACCCCCGACTTCGGGCTCGTCGGCAAGGTCAGCCTGTTCGGCGGCTTCGAGAAGGTCGGCATCCTCACCGGCGTCCTCTTCGTCTTCACCGTGCTGCTGTCGTGCTTCTTCGACGCCATGGGCACGATCATGGGCATCAGCGACGAGGCGCACCTGACCGACGAGAACGGCCAGATGCCCGGCATGAACAAGGTGCTCTTCATCGACGGCATCGCCGTCGCCGCCGGTGGCGCCTCGTCCTCCTCCGCCACCACCTGCTTCGTGGAGTCCACGGCCGGTGTCGGTGAGGGCGCCCGTACGGGCCTGGCCAACGTCGTCACCGGCGCGCTCTTCGCCGTCGCGCTGTTCCTCACGCCGATCGCCACGATGGTCCCGTCCCAGGCGGCCACGCCCGCGCTGCTCGCGGTCGGCTTCCTGATCCTGTCGGGCGGCATCCGCGCGATCGACTGGGACGACTGGACGGTCGCCATCCCGGCCTTCATCACGATGCTGATGATGCCGTTCACGTACTCGATCACCAACGGCATCGGCATGGGCTTCATCGCCTTCACCGTGCTGCGCGTGGTCGCGGGCCGGGCCAAGGAGGTGCCGGTCGCCATGTACGCCGTGTCGGCCGTGTTCGCCTTCTACTACCTGATGCCGGCCCTCGGCCTCACCTGATCCCCCTGCTGCGGGGCGGCTCAGGCCGCCCCGTAGAACCTCTCCGTCTCCTCGACCGACGTCTTGAAGCGTTCGTCGAAATCGTCCCGAATGAGCGTCCGGACCACATAGTCCTGGACGCTCATTCCTCTTTTCGCGGCATGCCCCTTGAGACGGTCGAGCAGCTCACCGTCTATCCGCAGGCTGAGCACTGTCGATCCCATGCGAACAGCGTCGCGGGGCGCATCGCCCGGGCGTGTCGCTTTTCGGATGTGCCTCACTCGTTTGAGTGACGTGAGGTTTCCGGTGCCGTGGTGCGTGGTGCGGGTGCGTGATGTGGGTGCGTGGTGGGGATCACGGGCAGAGGAGTGCATCCCGGTGGTAGTTAGGCACAGTAATGAGTTACGCTAACGAACATGCCGGACCTCTCCCATGGCGACGATGCCGCCGCTGTGAACTCCCTGCGCTCCGCCGTGATGCGCCTGTCACGCCGACTCAAGCACCAGCGGGTCGACGAATCGCTGAGCCCCACCGAGATGTCGGTGCTCGGCACCCTCGCCGGATGCGGCTCCGCCACCCCGGGTGAGCTGGCCCGCAAGGAGCATGTGCAGCCGCCGTCGATGACCCGCATCGTCGCGCTCCTGGAGGCCAAGGGCCTGGTCCGGCTCGAGCCTCATCCCGAGGACCGCCGGCAGAAGGTCGTCACGTCCACCGAGCAGGCCGAGACCATGCTCCTGGAGTCCCGCCGCAAGCGGAACGCGTGGCTGGCGAACCTGGTCGACGGCCTGGACGAGGACGAGTGGGCCAAGCTCCGCGAGGCCGCGCCCGTCCTGGAGAAGCTGGCCCACCTGTGACCGACCGCCGCTGAACACCTGCCACTGCCACGTCGCTGAGCCGACCGCCGAGGAGGCGAACCCACTTTGAGTACGGGATCCGGAGCAGACTCCGCCCCCGCACCTACCCCTCCTACACTCCCCGCGTCCGCGGGCAAGTCCTCGATGTTCGCCAGCCTGCGCGTGCGCAACTACCGGCTGTTCGCGACCGGGGCCGTCATCTCCAACACCGGCACCTGGATGGCCCGCATCACCCAGGACTGGCTGGTGCTCTCCCTGACCGGTTCCTCCGCCGCCGTGGGTGTCACCACGGCGATGCAGTTCCTGCCGATGCTGCTCTTCGGGCTGTACGGGGGAGTGATCGCCGACCGGTTCAAGCGGCGCAACCTGCTGTTCTGCACCCAGGGCGCGATGAGCCTGTCGGGCCTGTTCCTGGCCGTACTGACCCTGTCCGGCCACGTACAGGTCTGGCACGTCTACGCCGCCGCCTTCTTCACCGGGCTCGTGACCGTCGTCGACAACCCCTCGCGGCAGTCCTTCGTGTCCGAACTGGTGGGCCCCGACCAGGTCCGCAACGCCGTCTCGCTGAACTCGGCGAACTTCCAGTCCGCCCGGCTCATCGGCCCCGCCGTCGCGTCCGCGCTGACCGCCGCCGTCGGGCCCGGCTGGGCCTTCCTCGCCAACGGGCTCTCGTTCCTCGCGCCGCTCACCGGGCTGCTGCTGATGCGGACGCGTGAGCTGCACGAGATCAAGCGGACGCCGCGCGGCAAGGGGCAGCTCAAGGAGGGCCTGAACTACGTCTCCAAGCACCCCGAGCTGATCTGGCCGATCGTGCTCGTCGGGTTCGTGGGCACCTTCGGGTTCAACTTCCCGATCTGGCTGAGCGCGTTCGCCGACGACGTGTTCCACGGCGGGGTCGGGCAGTACGGCATGTTCAACACGCTGATGGCGATCGGCTCGCTGGCCGGGGCGCTGCTCGCCGCGCGGCGGCGCTCCGCTCGGCTGCGGGTGCTCGTGGGGGCCGCGATCGGGTTCGGGGTGCTGGAGATCCTGGCCGCGTTCGCGCCCGGCGTCTGGCTGTTCGCCCCGCTCGTGGTGATCCTCGGCGTCCTCGGCATCACGACCAACGTCACCGCCAACTCGTCCGTGCAGATGGCGACCGATCCCGAGATGCGGGGGCGGGTGATGTCCCTGTACTTCATGGTCTTCACCGGTGGTACGCCGCTGGGCGGGCCGTTGTTCGGATGGCTGGCCGACCAGTACGGGGTGCGGGTCAGTTTCATGCTGGGCGGGCTGATCTGCGCCGGGGCCGCGGTGCTGGTGGGGTTGATGCTGGCCCGGGCCGCCAATCTCCGGCTCAAGGTGGACCTGCGACGCGGCGAGCGCCACGTCCAGTTCGTTCCCCGCGAGCCGGTGCCGGTCGCTGCGGTGGCGTGACCGTCTGCCGGGCTGCGGCCGTGTCGCGGCTGCGGCCCGGTGGGGGCTGGTCGCGCAGTTCCCCGCGCCCCTGGGTCGTTCTTCGTCCGCGGGCCGGTGGCCGCTTCTCGCGCAGTTCCCCGCGCCCCTGCGACGAGGACGGCCTGGACCTGCTTGGCCACGGCCTCCTCGATCTGGGCGTTCTGCGCGAACTGCCA
>NZ_JBEYYU010000077.1:0-37405 GCF_040645755.1 Streptomyces sp. NPDC046716 | reverse complement strand
TGACGCGCTCCTCTCGTCGGGCGGAGGGTTCTCCACCAGGGGCTCACACCGTGCGGCGTCCCGCCAGGTGACCGTCCGTGGCGGAGGGCGCCCCGGGTACCCACGGCCGGAGACGCGACGCATGTCCCACGGTCGGCGCACGGGTGCGGAAGGGAGCCTGGTGGGTCACGCTGGGCGAGGTGGCTAAGCGGACGACTGCACCTCACTTGTCTGGGAACCCGCGGAGCCGCGGCCCCGCGCCATCGGGCGAGACAGGGCGCGTCAGCCGATCGATCTGGAGGACACCGTGGTGGACATCGGATACACGATGATGACCGAGCAGGCGGGACCCCGCGATCTCCTACGGCACGTGCTCGCCGCCGAGGACGCGGGCTTCGACTTCTCGGTCACCTCCGACCATTTCTCGCCCTGGCTGTCCGAGCAGGGGCACGCTCCGTACGCGTGGGCCGTCCTCGGCGCCGCCGCGCAGGCCACGTCCCGTATTCCGTTGATGACGTACGTGACGTGCCCGACCACGCGCTACCACCCGGCGGTGGTCGCCCAGAAGGCCGCGACGCTGCAACTCCTTTCACAGGGCCGGTTCCGCCTCGGGCTGGGCTCCGGTGAGAACCTCAACGAGCACGTGGTCGGCGGGGGCTGGCCGGCACCGGCGGTGCGGCTGGAGAAGCTCGAGGAGTCCGTCGGCATCATCCGTGCGCTGTTCGCGGGTGAGGAACTCACGCACCGCGGGCGGCACTTCGAGGTCGACCGGGCCCGGCTGTGGGACCTGCCGGACACCCCTGTGCCGATCGGGATCGCCGTGTCCGGCCCGGCTTCCTGCGCTGTCGCCGGGCGCACCGCCGACCTGGCCATCGCGACCGAGCCCCGGGGCGAGCTGCTCGACGCCTTCGACCGTGCCGGCGGCAGCGGCAAGCCCCGGGTGGGCCAGCTGCCCGTCTGCTACGACCCCGACCGGTCGGCCGCCGTCACCCGCGCCCACCAGCAGTTCCGCTGGTTCGCCGGTGGCTGGCGGGTCAACGCCGAGCTCCCGCATCCCGTGTCCTTCGCCGGTGCGACCGAACTGGTCTCGCCCGAGGACGTCGCCAAATCCATCCCCTGCGGCGACGACGTGCCGGAATTCGTCGAAGCCGTCCGGCCCTTCGCCGAGGCGGGTTTCACCGAGGTCGCACTCGTGCAGATCGGCGGCGACCACCAGGACGCCTTCTTCACCTGGGCCCGCGAAAAACTTCTGCCCGCTCTTCGGGCAGCCCTCTGACCCGACGAATCAAGGAGATCATCATGGCCCCCGACAACCACCTGGTCACCGTGACCCTCAGCGACTGCGGCGACCGTGACGCCCATACCGTGCTGTCGCATCTCGCGGCGGAGTTCCCGGACCGCTCCCCCGCTCCGGACACGCTCGAGGCCGGCGGCGCCTCCCCCACCGTCTGGACGGCGGAGTTCGACGCCCTCGCCGACGGACCGAGCACGGCACCCAAGACCGGGCCGCGCGCCATCGACGGCTCCGTCTCCGTGACCGCGCAGGGCGCGCCGAACGATGTCACGACCCTGCGGGCGGCGCTGGCCCGGGCCTTCACCGTCGACGACGAGGGATCGACCTCCGGCGACCAGGAACTCGACTCCCGATTCCGGGTCACAGCCAGGAAGGGATGAGGGGCAGAGGCGGCGCGACGCACGCACTTCGGCTACCTGGTCGGTTCAACTCCGGGCAGGCCTCCGCCTCACCGCCGATCACCATCGTCCTCGGGATCGCGGCCTGCCGCCGCGTACTGCGGGCCGACCGTGTACCGGGGATCCTCGGCCGACGCGATGCCTGCCGCGAAGATGCCGAACCGTGTGCACGCGGAGCCGGCGAGGAGGGCCAATCCCGCCGCAACGGCCGCCGAGCGGCTGCGGCGACCGACAAGAGCCGCGCCCGCCGCGCCCGCGACGGTGAGGCCCTCCGCGCAGCGCAGCAGCGTTCCCGCACGACCGGACCGGTAGGTCTCCGCGACCATACCGAGGTCGCGCTCGGCCGCCCGGAGCGCGACCTGCTCGGACGCGGCGGCCAGCACCGCGGCACAGGTCGCCGGGGTGTTCTCCCGCGTGGGGCCCAGGACGAGAGCCATGCCGGACGCGGCCGCGGTGGCCGATGCGGCGAAGACGTAGGGCAGCTGCCGGTGGGCGCCGTGCCAGGCGGGTACCGCGGTGTCCGCCGCCAGGACTCCGGTGTAGGTGGCGAGCGCGGGACCGAGCAGTGCGGCGCCGGTCGTCGCCGCCGCGCCGGTGCGGGGCAGCCGGCCGGTGACGGCGGTCAGTGCGGCGACACCGGCCGCGGGGCCGTAGGCGCTGAGGATCCAGGAGCCGACGCTCATCGGCGAGGTCGGCTTGATGACCCGCAACATGTTCGGGAAGCGGCTCGGCACACCGAGGTCGTTGACGAGCGCGGCGGCGGACAGGGCGACCGACGCGAGCGAGGACACCTTCAGCGCGGTGGCCGTCGTCGGCCGCCCGGTGAGGTGCGCGCCTGCCGCGAGCACCGAGCCCGCTCCGGCGAGGCCGCCCAGGAAGAAGTAGCCCGCGATGTCGCGCGCCGCCCAGGACGGGGCCTTGATGATCGGCCTGCCGTAGTACGAGCCGAACTCGGCGCGAGGCACCATGAGTTCCTCGCCGCGTCCCTTGCGGCCGCGCCGCCGCGATCCTGTCGCGCTCATCGCCGTGCCTTTCCTCGCAGGACGGCCGGGACCGCGAAGGACATCGCCAGACCACCGGCCAGGGACAGTGCCGCAACGCCCGCGTGCTTCCACATGGCGGGGAGGTCCCGGGTCGTGACGACCGGGTCCGGGGGCAGCCCGTAGACCTCGGGCCGGTCCAGGAGAAGGAAGAACGCTCCGTCGCCGCCGACGCCGTCCTCGGGGTCGTGTCCGTAAAGGTGCGCCTCGCTCACCCCCGCCTCGTGCAGTTGGTCGACGCGCAGGGCGGCCCGCTCACGCAACTCGTCGAGCGGGCCGAACTGGATGGACTCGGTCGGGCAGGCCTTCGCGCAGGCCGGTTCCTGGCCTGCGCCGAGACGGTCGTAGCAGAGGGTGCACTTGAACGCCCGGCCGTCGGAGGGCCGTTGCTCGATGACGCCGTACGGGCATGCGGGCACGCAGTAGCCGCAGCCGTTGCAGATATCCTCCTGCACGACGACGGTGCCGAACTCGGTGCGGAAGAGCGACCCCGTGGGGCACACGTCGAGGCACGCGGCGTGCGTGCAGTGCTTGCACACGTCGGACGACATGAGCCAGCGCATGTCGGAGGCGCCACCGCTGTCCTGTGCCGGGGCGTCCCCCGCCCCGCCCGGTTCCGTTCCGGCCATGGGCAGGACGGTGCGTCCTGCCGGGGAGGGCGGGCCGTCGGCGGGTGCCGACTGTTCGATGAACGCCACGTGCCGCCAGGTGGAGCTGCCCAGGCCCTGGGTGTTGTCGTAGCTCATGCCGCTCAGCGACAGCCCGTCCTCCGGGATCGCGTTCCACTCCTTGCACGCGACTTCGCAGGCCTTGCATCCGATGCAGACGGACGTGTCGGTGAAGAACCCCACCCGTGGCGGGGCGTCCTCGTGGCCCGCGTCGCGCGCCGGGTCCGGTTCTGGGCCGCTGAGCAGATTCCGGGTCACTTCTTCGGCTCCGTTCCCGTCTCGTCGGTGATGCCCGCCCTGCGGCGGTACGCGGCGACCAGCTTCGGCAGGTCCGGGCCCCGTGGGCGCCTGCCCGCGATGATGTCCGCAGTGAGCGCCTTGTCCTCCTGGATGTGGGAGTTGGGATCGAGCGCTATGGCGACCAGTTCGTTGGCCGCGTCGCCGGTGGCCACTCCGTTCGGTCCCCAGTGGAACGGCAGCCCGATCTGGTGCACCGTCCGCCCGTGCACGGTCAGCGGCTTCAGCCGTTCGGTCACCATCACCCGCGCCTCGATGGCGTTGCGCGCGGTGACGATGGTGGCCCAGCCGCCGTGCACGAGCCCGCGCTCCGCGGCGAGTTGGGGGGAGAGCTCGCAGAAGAACTCCGGCTGCAGCTCGGACAGGTAGGACGACCAGCGGCTCATTCCACCCGCGGTGAAGTGCTCGGTCAGGCGGTGCGTGGTGACGACGTACGGGTAGACGTCGGCGCCTGGTTCGTCGCCGCTCGGGTGGTAGCGGTTGCCCTCGCGCGGGCGCAGCTGCCGGGTGGGCGAGCGCGACCACGAGGGATACAGGGCGTTGACGAAGGGCGAGTCCTGCGGCTCGTAGTGGGTCGGGAGCGGTCCGTCCTCGAGGCCGGCCGGCGCGTACAGCCAGCCCTTGCCGTCGGCCTGCATGATGAACGGGTCGTCGCCGCGCAGCGCGTCGGGCCCGGTGGCGCCGTCCGGCGGCACGTAGTCCGGGCGCCGGTCGGGCACGAAGTCGGGGACGTCGTGGCCCGTCCACTTCGCGGCGGCCTCGTCCCACCACACGTACGACTTGCGGTCGCTCCAGGGCGTTCCGTCCGGCGCGGCGGACGCGCGGTTGTACAGGATGCGCCGGTTCGCCGGCCACGCCCAGGCCCAGTCCGCGGCCACCCAGTCCTGTTCCGTGTGCGGGGTGCGGCGGGCCGCCCGGTTCACACCGTCGGCGAATACACCGCAGTAGATCCAGCAGCCGCACCGGGTCGATCCGTCGTCCTTCAACTCGGTGTAGGCGGACAGCGGTTCCCCGTCCGGGCCATGGCCGTTGATCTCAGCGAGGACCGCCGCGGCGACGGGTTCGCGCAGCGGGCCGTCCACCGGATAATCCCAGGTCAGATCCTGCACGGCCCGGTCCATGGGGTCCTCGGACGCGGCCAGTCGCTCCTTGATGCGCCGGCCCAGGTGGTACATGAACCACAGGTCGCTGCGGGCGTCGCCGTCCGGCTCGACCGCCGCGTGGTGCCACTGCAGCCAGCGGTTGGTGTTGGTGAACGAGCCGGACTTCTCCGTGTGCGCGGCGGCGGGGAAGAAGAAGACCTCCGTGCCGATGTCCTCGGTGCGCATCTCCCCGGTCTCGATCTCCGGGCCGTCCTGCCACCAGGTCGCCGACTCGATCAGGGAGAAGTCCCGGACGACCAGCCACTCCAGCTCCGCCATGCCCTTGCGCTGCAGACGGGTGTTGGCCGAGCCGACCGCCGGGTTCTCGCCCATCAGGAAGTAGCCCTTGCAGGTGCCCTCGAGCTGGGCGAGCACGGTGTCGTACGTGCTGTGGGAGCCGGTCAGCCGCGGGAGGTGGTCGAAGCAGAAGTCGTTGTCCGCCGTGGCGGCGTCGCCGTAGTACGCCTTGAGCAGGCTGACGAAGTAGGCGCGCATCTCGCCCCAGAAGCCCTTGTCCGTCCGACTGGCCGTGACGAACGCGTCCAGGTCCTCGTGGGCGTGCGCGTGCGGCATCGGCAGATAGCCGGGGAGCAGGTTGAACAGGGTCGGGATGTCACTGGACCCCTGGATGGAGGCGTGCCCCCGCAGTGCCTGGATGCCGCCGCCGGGGCGGCCGATGTTTCCGAGCAGCAGTTGCAGGACGCTGGCCGCGCGGATGTACTGCGACCCCACGGAGTGCTGCGTCCAGCCCACCGCGTAGGCGAAGGCGCTGGTCCGCTCGCGCCCGGAGTTGGACGTCAGCGCGTCGCACACCTCCAGGAAGGTCTCCCGCGGTACGCCGCAGGTCTGCTCGACGAGTTCCGGGGTGTAGCGGGCGTAGTGCCGTTTGAGGATCTGGAAGACGCAGCGGGGGTGCTGAAGGGTCTCGTCCCTGGCCGGGTCGGAGTGGGCCTGGGCGCCACCCGAGCCCTGCGTCTCCGCTCCCCCGGCGGCGCTGATCCTGGCCTGGGCGTCCTCGCCGACGCGGCGCTCGTACTGCTCGTCGACCTCGCCGGTGGGCTGCTGCACCTCCTCGCCCTCGTACTGCCAGCTCTCGGGGTCGTAGTGGCGCTGCTCCTCGTTCAGGCCGGAGAAGATGCCGCCGAGGTCCTCGGTGTCCTGGAAATCCTTGCTCACCAAGGTCGCCGCGTTCGTGTACGCGAGCACGTACTCGCGGAAGTCCTTCTCCTCGGTCAGGACGTGGTTGATGATGCCGCCGAGGAAGGCGATGTCGCTGCCCGCGCGGAGGGGGACGTGCAGGTCCGCAAGCGCGCTGGTGCGGGTGAACCGCGGGTCGACGTGGATGATGCGCGCGCCCCGCGCCTTGGCCTCCATCACCCACTGGAATCCGACGGGGTGCGCCTCGGCGAAGTTCGAGCCCTGGATGACGATGCAGTCGGCGTGCTGCAGGTCCTGCATGAACGTGGTCGCGCCGCCGCGTCCGAAGGAGGAGCCGAGTCCCGCGACGGTGGAGCTGTGACAGACCCGTGCCTGGTTCTCCACCTGGACTACGCCGAGCCCGGTCAGCAGCTTCTTGATCAGGTAGTTCTCCTCGTTGTCCAGCGTCGCGCCGCCGAGGCTGGCGATCCCGAGCGTGCGGGCCGTGCGGAGTCCGTCGTGTTCCCACTCCCAGGTGCGGCGCCGGGTCTCGACCACGCGGTCGGCGACCATGTCCATCGCCGTCTCCAGATCGAGCGGCTCCCAGTCACGCGCGTAGGGGCGGCGGTAGAGGACCTCGTGGCGGCGCGCGGATCCGGTGGTGAGCTGGAGCGTTGCCGACCCTTTCGGGCACAGGCGTCCCCGGCTCACCGGGGAGTCCGGATCGCCCTCGATCTGGACGACCCGGTCGTCCTTGACATAGATCTCCTGGCCGCATCCGACCGCGCAGTAGGGGCAGACCGACTTCACGACCCGGTCGGCGGTGTCCGTCCGCGGGCGCAGGGTCTCGCTGCGCCGCGACATCGCGGCCGAGCCCCGCCCCAGCGGGTCGGCCCCGGTGATCTGGCGGAGGACCGGCCAGCCGAGGATCCGATTCCGAGCACCCATCGCTCCTCCAAGACTCACGGCACGTGACGAGTCTCGTGCGGACCCGTGCGGCCGGCGACTTCAAGCACTACAGCGCGTGACCGGGGCGGTGCGCCCGTCGCCAGGTACCCCTCCCCCGGCGGGCGACACTTCCGCCTCGCTGCCGCATGTCCTCCTCGGCTCGGGGATCCGGGCGGTGTGTCGGACTGCAGCATCTGCTGGCTCCGGCGACGGACGCGGTGTCCACGGGACGACTCGTCCGAGGCCGAAGGCGCCTACGAGGAGGACGAGCCCAGCGACGAGCCCGAAAGCGCCGACGCCGATTTCGAGGACGAGGACGACTACTCAGACGAGTCCGACAGCGAGGAGCGCTTCGAGGACGACGAGCACGAGTCAGAGCGATACGAGGACGAGGAAGCCGACGAGCGGTACGACGAGGAACCGGAGGCGGACGAGGAGGAACCGGCGCCGGCGTGCCGTGAGCGGGGCCCACCGATGACACCGCGAGCGGTTCTCCCCTGCGTACCGAGTGACAGCGGGGCCGGCATCGCCGTGCCCGGCACAAGGAACTCGCGAGGGCACGCGCCCGTGCGTCATCACCACGGGCGTGGGTACCCCGGTGTCGGACCGCGATATTCCGGTCCTGCCGGCACGCACCGGTGACTCGGGTGAAGCCACAGACAGGGATGGTGAGAACGATGAAGGCACTCGTGTACGAGGGACCGCGGGAGGTGCAGGTCAAGGACGTTCCCGACGCGAAGATCGAGCGTCCCACCGACGTCCTCGTACGGATCACATCCACCAACATCTGCGGGTCCGACCTCCACATGTACGAGGGCCGCACCACGATGGAGCCCGGCCGCATTCTGGGCCACGAGAACCTCGGAGAGGTCATCGAGGTCGGCACGGGAGTGGACCGGGTACGCGTCGGTGACCGTGTGTGCCTGCCCTTCAATGTGGGGTGCGGATTCTGCGCCAACTGCGAGCGGGGCTTCACCGGGTTCTGCCTCACCGTCGACTCCGACACCCCGGGCGGTGCGTACGGATTCGCCGAGATGGGCACCTACTCCGGCGGTCAGGCCGAGATCCTTCGGGTGCCGTGGGCGGACTTCAACTGCCTGGTGCTCCCCGAGGACGCCGAGGAGCGCGAGAACGACTACGTGATGCTGGCCGACATCTTCCCCACCGGCTACCACGCCACGGAGCTGGCCGACGTGTCGCCGGGCGAGTCGGTGGTCGTGTACGGCGCGGGGCCGGTCGGGCTCATGGCCGCCTACTCGGCGCGGCTGCGCGGGGCGGCCCAGGTGATCGTGGTGGACCGGCAGTCCGACCGGCTGCGGCTCGCCGAGAAGGCCGGGGCCATAGCGGTGGACGACTCCGCCGGTGACCACGTCGAGCGGATCAAGGAGCTGACCGACGGCGGAGCCGATAAGGGCTGCGAGTGTGTCGGCTACCAGGCTCACGACCCGCAGGGCAACGAGACACCCGAGTCGACGATGAACGACCTGGTGGCATCGGTACGCGCGACCGGCGCCATCGGCGTCGTCGGCGTGTTCCTGCCCCAGGACGAGGGCGCCCCGACGAAGCTCACGCAGGATGGCAAGCTGCCCTTCGACTTCGGCCAGTTCTGGTTCAAGGGGCAGCGCATCGGCACAGGGCAGGCCAACGTCAAGAAGTACAACCGCTACCTGGGCAACCTCATCCACCACGGCCGCGCCGAACCGTCGTTCATCGTCTCCCACGAACTCCCCCTCTCCGAGGGAGCGGATGCGTACCGCAAGTTCGACGACCACGAAGACGGCTGGACCAAGGTCGTACTCAAGCCTTGACCGGATCTGCGAGCGCCAGGGCGTTCCCATCCTGGCCGATCTCGCCTACCAAGGCGCAGGACCGTGGCTGACGACCGGCATCAAACGCAAGCCACTCCAGGAACTCACTCCCACCGAGAAAGCCCTCAATCGGGCGCTGGCCGCAGCACGAGCGCCCGTTGAACGCGGTGTCGCGAGCCTGAAGTCCTGGCGGATCTTCCGCAGGTCCCGGTGCAGCCCCAACCGCATGACGTCAATCGTGAAGGCCATCCTCACGCTGGAGCGGCAGCGCTGAAGATCCTTCGTGAGCGCTTCGTCTGGCGACAACCGCCACATGAAGCGCTCACGCGGAACCGAAACTCCTGGGGTCAGTCCTGATCTTGGTGGTACTGGGCCGCGTACCAACTGGAGTCGATGGCGGGGTTGCGCAGCGCCCCCCAGAATCGGTCGTCAGGTATCGGTGGCAGGGGCTGATTGCCCAGGTCCGCGTGCAGGTCCGCACGCCAGTCGAGTGTGAAGTGACTTCGGGTCTCCGCGCTCTCGCACACGGACCTGTACGGGGACCCCCAGATCCCGAGGGCTATTTTCTCCGCGGCCCACCTGCGTGTGTGGTCTCGGCCGGTGTCGGCCTGTGCGAGCAACGCGCGGAGTCGCAAGGCGAGCGGGCCGGTCTGGTCCGGCTGCGGCGGGGCCACACCGCACTCCCACGCGTCCAGGGCTGTCTTGACCTCCGGGTAGTTGTAAAGGCCCGTTTCGACCGCCAGTCTTCGCAGTTGCTTCCGCGCGGCGTCGACCACCTGCTCATACGGCAGGACTGCGATCAGCGCACCGAGTTCCTCATGCCCGTCCAGGTGGCTCACGTGGAGGAGGTCGGTGGGACTGAAGGACAGGTCCAGTTCTGGCAGCTGCTCACCCGGTGCGGGAAGGGGCTCGTCGGCACTGTACTGCGGCCTGGCAGGCGGACGCGCCTCCCAGAACAGCCGGCCGTTGAAGGTGACGACTCCCACGTCTTGGCCGCGCTCAAGCGTGCCGGCCAGTTCGGCCAGATACTCACCCAGCGAGTCGGCCTCTCCGAAACTGGTGCCGGTCTCGTCGAAGAAGCGCCCGATCGCGCCGAAGGAGTTCCGCCCGGTACGACAATCCATCAGAAGACCGTCCGACATCACGTCGCAAGAACCGAACTTCACGAAATCGTGAAGCCAGTAGTCCTCGGTCTCCCCGTCGGGGCCCTGATCGATGCCGCGCATGAACCCGGTGTCCCCGAGGATTCCGCTCACTCCGAGCAGCCGGTCGCCCGTGCTGAAGCGGAAAGCCTCAGGCCCCTCCAGCGCCCCGTTGTGCCACAGGAGTGAAGCAACCAGGTCCGGAGGAAAGGTGACCCCCAGTTCCTGCTGCGCTGCTGCGATCTCCTCGCCGCCTGCGGGCGGCCGAAGCGTGGCAAACGTGCGGGGCGCGTGCTCGCGCAGCCACGCGTCGATGCGAGTCCATGAGTCCTGGACCAGGTCTGATGTCATAGAGCCGACCTTAGAACCAGCGGCTGACAACAGCTTGATCGTCGCTCACCGGCCTTGCCGCCGGGTTGGCGTTCAGGCCGGCAAGCTTCGAGCGGCCCCTTGTCCCGGCTCACCAAGCCGCTGGCACCGGACGCTGCAGCCGCCCATTCGACGCTCAAACGCTCAGCCGCAATCACCCGATCAGTGTCCAACTCGAAGAAGCTCATTGGTGACCAGCTCACTGACCACCAGTCAGGTCACGCTCCCGGTCACCCACGCTGACACGATGAATCCTGGCAGCTTCGCTGAGGAGGTCGGCAGCGTAATGGCGGGTGTCCGCAGTGAGCCGTCGCGAGTAACGTCGTTGAAAAGCTGTAACGGAAAGACGTTGCCAGGTCGTGGAGTTCAGTCTGTTTTAGGAGCCTGGCGTACGGACGAGCGCACGGTGAAGGAATGGCCCGCAGGGTCTGCGAACTGGCGAACTGCGCCCTGGTCGCCGCGATCCGAGGCGTCGACGGGGGTGCCGCCCAGCGCCACGATCCGCCGCTCCACAGCATCGATGTCGCGCTCCTCGACCAGAAAGTCGAGATGTGCCTGCAGGGAGTCCTCAGGGCGCGGCCAACTGGGCGGCGTGGCATTGAGGTCACGGCGGAAGGCGATACGCAGACCGCCCGGTGACTGGATGTCCGTGCGATTGCTGGTAGCACCTGGGCACTCGTCGGCGCCCAGGAGCTGGCGGTAAAATTCAGCAAGACCATCCGGGTCGGAGCAATCGAGCACGATCGCACCGGACTTGACCAGAGCGGCTTCCTGATGAAGTTCGCCGACGGATTCCTCTCCGCTGCTCTGCGCTGCCCTCATGAACGCTCACCCTTCTTCCGCCTACACACCAGCAGGCAGCGAGTACCACACCCAAGCTGCATCACACTCAAGGGCAGGAAGAGACTGCCGCGGCAGACATCGTGGGTTTCGAGGCTGGCGAACGCCCTTCGCCGGCGAACGCATAAAGGCCGAGGAGGTCATGCCCAGCGATGGAGGGCAAGGCCCGCTCCATGCGCGCCTTCCCTCGACGCCGACGTGTCCTTCAGCGTGAGCGTCACCGGCTTCCTCGAAGACCGACTGGCCGCCGACCTGCTGCCCGAGGCATGAAAGTGAGAGCGCGCTGGTCCACTCCCGGCGGAGGCGGGCATGGGCCCGGTGCGATGCGCTGTGAGTCGCTGCGGCCGCGTTGTCAGGCCCGGGCGAGCAGTTCGCGGGTCGCCGCCACGAAATCGGCCAGGTCCTTCGGCGTGCGGGAAGTGATCAGCGGGTATCCGCCCTCCTCGTCCACGACGACCGGCTCGTCCACCCATGCCTTGGCGCCGGCGTTGGTGATGTCGGTGCGCAGGGACGGATACGAGGTGAGGGTCTTGCCCCGCAGCACGTCTGCCTCGACGAGCGCCCATGGGCCGTGGCAGATGGCAGCGATGGGGCGGCTACTCGCCGCGAATGCTCTCACCGTATCGATGGCGGCCGGCTCCAGACGCAGCTGGTCGGCGTTGAGCGTGCCGCCGGGGAGGAGCAGCAGATCATGGGGAGCGGCGCCCAATGCCTCGAGGGCGATGTCCGGGTCAACGGTCTCGCCGGGATCCTTGTCCCCCTGCAGGGTCTGCACGGAGTCGGTGCTGACGGCGGCGATGGTGACGTCGACTCCGTCCTTGCGCAACTCCTTGAGCGGTATCAGCAGTTCGTCCTGCTCGACGCCATAGTTGGTGACGAGGGTAAGGACGCGGCGGTTGTCGAGTCGTCGGTCGGTCATGGGAGTGCCCTTCTGTGGCGAGGCGGGGGTCTGGGCGAGCGTAGCTCCGGCCGACTCATCCGGCCGGGTAGGGGTGTTCTCGCAAGCGCTTCGCGAGATGAGCGGTGTTGAGGGCGAGCGTGCGGGTCGTGTCCGCTACGGCCTCGGGTGTCTCGTCGAGATCCTGGTAGTCGGTGCCCTGTTGGGCCTCTCCGACCCAGTAGGTGACGGCGCCGGGCGCGAGGGAGAAGCCCACGTCGTTCAGTGCCTGGAAGACATCCGCGCTGACTTTGTGCGCGCCGTCCTCGTTCCCCACCACGGCGACAGCGGCGACCTTGCCGTACAGAAGGGGGCGGCCTTCCTCATCGGTCTCGGAGGAGTCGGCGTTCAGTCGTTCCAGGACCCGCTGGCAGATGCTGGAGGGGTGGCCCAGCCAGATGGGGGTGGCGAGAAGGAGAATGTCGGCTTCGAGCACCTTTTCGCGCAGGGCGGGCCAGTCGTCGCCGTCGCCCATGTCCGTGCCGATTCCGGGTCGGACGTCATGGTCGGCGACCCGGATGGTCTCGGTGGTCACGCCGAGCTTGTCGAGTTCAGCGGAGATCTGCTCCGACAGCAGCTGGCTGCTGGAAGGAGCGGGTGAGGCGTTGAGGGTACAGACCAAGGACAGGGCGCGCATGACGGTTTCCTTCTTGTGTGGGTCGTGGGTCAGCGGTGCTGCGGACGATGTCGGTGGCGGGGTTACTCTCCGTTCAGCCGCGGCAGGACGTTGCTTCGGTAGAAGTCGAAAAATCCCTGCTGGTCGGGGCCGATCTGGCCCACGTACACCTCGTCGAATCCGGTGTCGGCGTAGGCGGTCGATGCCCGCAGGTGCTCGTCCACGTCGTCTCCGCAGACCATGCCGTCGGCGACCATTTCCTCGGTGACGAGCGTCGACGCCTGTTCGAAGTGGGCGGGATCCGGCAGCACCTGGCCGAGCTCTCCCGGCAGGAACTGGGTCGGCCACCGACGATGAGCCGTCTTGACCGCTTCGTCGCGGTCCGTGCCCCAGCACACCTTCAGGCCGCCGAGAACGGGTTTTTGGCCCCCTCCGGAGCGTCGGAACTGCCCCACCAGGTCCGCGTCCGGAGTCATCGTGACGAATCCGTCGCCGATCCGGCCAGCCAGGGCCGCGGCCTTGGGCCCGAACCCGGAGACATAGATCGGAACCGGCTCGTCGGGGACCGTGTAGAGGCGGGCGTTCTCGACCGTGTAGTGGCGGCCGCGGTGGGTGACCTCGTCGCCGCTCTGCAGGGCCCGGACGATGTGGACCGCTTCCTCCAGCATGTCCAGGCGGACGTCGACGGCCGGCCACGCGGTGCCCAGGATGTGTTCGTTGAGGGCTTCGCCGCTTCCCACTCCGAAGCGGAAACGGTTACCGGTCAGCACTCCGGACGTGGCGACGGCCTGCGCGTTGACCGCCGGATGCATACGCATTGTGGGGCAGGTGACGAACGTCGTCACGGGCAGGGACGTCACCTGGGCTAGCGCGCCGATCATCGACCAGACGAACGGGCTCTGGCCCTGCTCCCCCGTCCAGGGGTGGTAGTGGTCGGAGATGGCGAGGGCGCTGAAGCCCGCCTGTTCCGCGGCGCGGGCCTGATCCAGCAGTTCGGCGGGAGTGAACTCCTCGCTCGCCAGGAAGTATCCGTATCGCGTCATGATCTGCCGCTCTCCAGAAATCTCTTGCTCGGCTGCTGAGTGAGCGATGACGCTCCCGGGTACCCTCAAAGCCTGAAATAACACGAAAAGTACATTTGTCGCAGACGGTGACCGTCGGCCCCTGCAACAGGGGGCCCTCCGGTGCGGTTTCCGTTCTGGGTCTCCCCGTTTGGGAGGTTCACCCCGGTGTAGAGACCGCGGGCCGGAAACTCAGAAGCTCCGCCCCCAGGCACCGGATGCGGAGCATGTTGACCACGGCTCGTCGCGGCCTGGGCCAGCCGCACACCGGCGCCACGCAGGACCAACGAGAAAGGCGAGCGCGCATGAACGACGACCAGCGCCAGCAGACACACCGCGGTCAGGGGGGCGACGGCAGCCATCCCGACACCGCGGTCGACGAAGTTCTCCAGGAGTTCGAGAAGGCGGAGACGACTCACGAGGGCGCCGAACGGGACTCCGATGACGGCGAAGCGGGCGACGCGCTCACACCGAACGAAGAAGCCCAGGAGCACAAGCCCCCACGCCGCTCCTGACCATTTCGCAGCCACCGTCGCCCTGCGCTGGGCCGCTGGCAGCGCTGGCGTGCGACGCCCTCTCTCCGTGAGCCCCAGGGCAGGGACGACGCGGAGAGCGCCTCCCGTCGGTTCCTGCTCTCCGGCGTTCTGCCTCTGTGGTTCGTCCCGGCCGTCGCCGACTGGATCAGGCACCGGCGCTCCGGCATCGAGCACACGAGCGGTGTCAACGAGTCCGCTGTGCACGCGCTCACGATGACCGAGGTCGGCATGCCCGTCGTCGCGGGACTGACGGCCAAGATCAATCCGCTGATGCTCACGCTCATGGGTGGTGCCGCGCTGGCTCATGGGGCCACAGCACTGTGGGACGCGTCCCTGGCCACCGGTCAGCGCGAGGTGCACCCGGTGAAACAGCACATCCACAGCTTCCTGGAGATTCTGCCGCTGGCCGCGGCCGCGTTCACCACCTGTCTGCACTGGGACCAGGTCCGTGAAGCCGTACGAGGCGGGCGCCGCGGCGACAGCTGGAAGCCAGAGCCCAAGAAGCGCCCCGTTGTCGGCCCGGTATCTGACCGTCGTCGCCGCCGGGGTGGGGGTGTGCGTCATGCTTCCCTATACCGAGGAGATGATCCGTTGCCTGCGGGCACGCCGGAACCTCGACGCCCAGGAGGACGACCGGTAGTGCTCTTTCCCCGGAGTCGGCCCTCGGTCAGGGGTTATCGGACCACGCGGATCGTGCCGAAGTCAGGGTCCGCGGCGTCCGGCAGGTTCATTCCGGCGTCCACGCCGCTGCTCAGGTGGTCCAGCACTGACGCGGTGAGCTCTTCGCCGGGCAGGACGACCGGAATACCGGGCGGCTACGCACCATTTCGGCGGCCACCCGGCCGGCGGCCGTCGCGACGGGAACGTCCTCAGTGTCAGCGAAGAAGGCGTCCCGGGGCAGGCACGCCTGCCCCATCCTCAACTCGGCCGGCGAGGGCACCTTCACCTGCGGTGCCTCAGGCCAGGCACGGGCGGCAGAGGCGACGTCACGCAGCGCGTCGAGCAGGGGCTGTGTGGTGGTGGCGTCGTCGGCGTGCGTGATCTGCACGTTGATACGACGGTGGTCGGCGAGGTGCACGTTGAGACAGTGGCGGTCGCGCAGCCAGTCCGCGAAGCGGTATCCCGTGAGGCGCGCGTCCGCCAGGTCGACGACCACCGGGAGCGGGTCCAGATCGTCGCCCAGGCCGGGCCCGCAGAGGTCCGCGGCGTCGTTGACGTGCATCCCCTCGATCGTCTCGATGTCTTCGCGCAGCCGCATCGCTGTCCTCAGGGCCTGGCCCACCAAAGCGTCCCCGTGCAGGGCCCATCTGACGGCGCCACCCATCGAGTGCCGCGTAAATGAGGATGGACGGGCTGGTGGTGCCCATGAGGTCGGCGCGATTCTTCAAAACGGCCGCCTGGACGAGGTCGCCCTGGAGGTGGAACACCGACCCTTGTTCCAGGCCGCTGCCTATCTTGTGGATGCTGGTGACGCAGACGTCGGCGCCCGCGTCCATGGCCCACGTGGGCAAGTCGTCGTGGAAGGGCAGGTGTGCGCCCCATGCCTCGTCCACGATCAGCGGGCGTCTCCTGCGGTGGCAGATGTCGGCGATGGCGCGCAGGTCGGCGCAGCTGCCGTAGGGCGTGGGGCTGGTGACCAGAGCGCCGCGGGCGTCGGGGTGGGTGGCGAAGGCCTGGGCGAAGTCCTCGGAAGAGGGCTGGTGGGCCAGGTGTCGTTCCTCGTCCCAGCGTGGCTCCACCCACACCGGTTCGATCCCGGACAGGATCAGCGCGGCCACGACGGACTTGTAGGCGTCACGGCGTTCGTCGTGGTCAGCGCGCCACGACCCAGCAACTGCCCCGCGCTACCACGGGAGCATCGGCAGAGCGATCTCCGCGGCCCACCAGGAGATCGTTCCCTTGCGGGCCGCCCCGCGGCCGATGGTCGTGGCCTCAGGCGGCCTGAGGCTGCTCCCTCACGCCCTCGTCTGCATGTGCCCGGACCTGTGCGCAGCTGCGGGTGATGAGGCGGGAGACGTGCATCTGGGAACAGCCGATCTTCTTCGCGATGCGGGCCTGGGTCATGTCCTCGAAGTAGCGCAGGTAGAGGATCTCGCGCTCTCGCTCGGGGAGTCGGCGCAGGCCTTCCCTGGCGGCTTCCCGGTCGGCGATCAGGTCATAGCCGGGCTCGGCATCAGCGAGGGTGTCGGCCAGACTGAACGTGCCGCTCTCGCCGCCGAGTTCGGCATCCAAGGACAGACTGCTGTAGCTGTCCAGCGCCTCCATGCCGTCGCGCACCTCGTCCGTACTCAGACCGGCCTGGGCGGCTATGTCCTCGAGGCCAGGTTCTTCGCGATGACCGGGCTGCTCCTGCAGTTCACGGCGAGCAGTTCGGACCCTGTTGCGCAGGTCCTGCACACGACGCGGAACGCGGACGTCCCAGGTGTAATCGCGAAAGTGCCTTCGCAGCTCGCCAGTGATGGTGGGCACCGCATACGACTCGAACGCGCCGCGTTCCGGCTCGAAGCGCTCGACGGCCTTCACCAGCCCGATCGCCGCCACCTGTTTCAAATCGTCCAGGCTCTCGCCCTTGTTACGGAACCGGGTCGCCAGCCGATGCGCCATGGGCAGCCAGGACTCCACCAGCTCCTCGATGAGCAGATCGCGCTCGCGCCCCTCGACCGTGTCGATCAGACGGAGGAAGACCCGGTCGGTGTCGGGGGCGTCGTGGTGGAGGTGTCGAGTGGACATGAAGGTTCGCTCCCTCATCGCTGCGGTCAGCAAGGATGACCAGGAGCCGGCCGGCACCCTCATCAGGGCGAGCTCTTGCTCCCGGAAGCGCGCCTGTGGTCCCAAGCACACACTTCGCCTGCCCCTCGACCCTACGAACAAACGGCGCTTCCGGCACCTCAGATGATTACGTTGCGTGACCGCTGCGGCTCCCTTGCGGAGACCACTCGCCTGTTGCCCTCACCAGCAAACCCACCAAGGGACCCGTCTCTGACAGTGGGGTGCGGATGCTCGGCGGGCCGCTCGCTGCGAGCAGGCAGTACCTCAACAGCCACAGCAGAGCTGATCTGCGCCACGCGATGGCGCAGATGCCGTCGGGCATTCTGAGTTGGGTGCGGATCCTCCGAAGGGAAACAGGCGGTAGCTCAGGGTTAGACAGGCGAGTTGGTGTGCATCCCCTGCCCCGCCACTCGTGAGCTCCAGCGTCCCTATCCAGTGCCCGAGTAGCAGGACTGCGGTCTCGTCATCTGGTCGCGAAGCCCCGCCGTTCAGCGCTCGCCCAGTCCACGGGCCGGACTTGCCGATGCTCGCCGGTTCACCTGCACGAAAGCGCCTGCCGTAAATACGATCGTGCTCTTGAACGACACTGCCAATGCAGGATTGATCCAGGACGGGACGACCTGGCTGGAGAACACGCGCCCGCCAGCTGTCCGGCACCTGACCTGCACCGGAATGAATCGCACTTCGTGCTTCAACACGGCCTCCCCCCTGGGGCCGATGAGGCGCATATCGACGGTCGAGTGCGCGGCAGGGCGCGGCGACGGCGGAGCACTGCTCTACGCGGTCGGCGCCGGAGAACTCACAGGGAACCCATGTGCAGGACCATACGCCGTCATCACCACGATGACAAGACGATACGTCTCGCCTCACGGCTGGCAGGCGTGGGCGCCCTGCGGACGACTACCGGCAGTGAGGCACAGGTGCCCACAGTTCTGCGAGTGGCCCCGCTGGCCGGTGGCTGAGCACGACCCGGAAACGGACAGTCTTCTGTCGCCTCCCGCCCCTGCCAGCCACCGCGCCCTGCTGCCGGCGCCAGGTGCGCTTGACGCGATGCCGTGAAACCCGAGCGGCCCGAGCAGGTCGGTTTCGTGCCGGGACCTCAGTTGTTGGGTACGTCCGGTTCCGGCAATGACGCATTTGAAACCGATCTCCCCCTCAACAGGCAACCGAAGATTGTGCTGCTGCCGAATTCCTGCGGGCAGCAGCAGCCAGAACTCAGCGCCACCGGTGCCCGCAACAGCTCGCCGCTCAGGCTCTCGGTCGGCGCACACTTGCTGCTTTGCGCATCAGGTGCGGGTGAGTCCCAGCGATCGACCGGTGTCACCCGGCGCATCCGCTCTCGTGACCGACCTGGTGAACGGTGTGGTCGAGAGTGGCCGCGGCGATGAGCGTCGGGCAGCAGATCCTTTCCCGGTACCGGTCGCGCAGGAGGTCGACAGTGACTGCCGTAGGTGCTCGGCCCCGGCATTCGCCGCAGACCGCAGACGGCAGACCGCAGCAACGCTCATCACCTCACGGACGAAGGAGGGGAAAGTCCGTCTTCGCCCAAAGCTCCCTAAGGGGCGCGGTACGGTCGTCGGTGCCGGTGGGGCCGTCGGAAGTCCATACCTTCACATTCCCCTCGTCGGCGGTGCCATCGACCGGTGGCCAGCCGGGCGTCCCGGTCGCTGCGAAATCGGCCCAGCAGCGCACCATGCGGGCTGCCAGCTCCTGGTCCGCAGGGGTGGGCGCGCCGCCGATGAGGAAGGCCAGGCGCTCATCGTCCAGGTTGCCGAAGGCGAACGGCATGTCAGCGCAGTGCCAGGCACGCACCAATCCCTGTGCGCCAAAGCGCCGACGGTCGAAGCGGGACAAGAACGCCCGGCCGCCTGCCTGAGCGTGGCATTCGGTGAGCCGGTTGGCGTATTCGCCGAACAGCAGGTCGCTGTAGATGGCGAGGTAGACGTCGAGCACCGATGCTTGGGGCATCGCGGCGCGGTAGCCGTTCACCAGGCCATCGGGCAGGTGGAAGTCGGCGGCAAAGCGAGCGAGCTGCTCGTCGCTGGTGATCTTCGCGCTGCTTCCTACGGCGTCGAGCAGCCAGTACTCCTCCGTGGTGTGGCAGACCAGCAGATCCACGTCGCGGCCGGCCCCGGCTGCCAGGCCTTTGAGGGGGTCGGTGGGGAGGATGTCGCCGTCGAGGACAGGTGCATACAGCGAGGGGTCGTAGTGGCGGGAGCCGGAGGAGGGGTCGCGCCGGTAACGGTCGACCACTTGGTCAGTGGCGGTGACCAGGGCCTGTGCAGTCGCGGCCGTGAGGCCTGCGGATGTGGCGGGGATGCCCGCTGCAGCGGCGATCTCGCGCGTGGTCGCCTCAGCTGTGTCTCGGGTGTAGCAGGGACTGGCGGGGCTGTGTGCGATGGCACGGTGGAACAGGCCGCGGGCGCGGTCCATCACCATGAGGCAGGCGACCGAGGCAGCTCCCGAGGACTGGCCGGCGATGGTGACGTTGTGGGGGTCTCCGCCGAAAGCTGCGATGTTCTCGCGCACCCAGCGCAGGGCGGCTATCTGGTCGAGCAGGCCCCGGTTGTCCGGGTAGGTGTTGTCCTTGTCTGCCCGGACATGGCCGAAGCCCTCGAATCCGATGCGGTAGTTGCACGTGACCACGACCAGCCCGGCGCGGGCGAGCACGGTGCCGTCGAAGTCGGGCTGTGCCGAGGAGCCGAAGGTGTAGGCACCGCCGTGGATCCAGAGCAGAACGGGCAGTCCGCCACCGTCCCCGGCCGATGTCCACACGTTGACGGAGAGGACGTCCTCGTCGCCCGGAGACCACGTCGGCGCTCCGGGCAGCCGGGCCGACTGCGGGGCGATCGGACCGAATCTCCTGCCCTCTCGCACTCCGCTCCATGACGACACCGCAATGGGCTCCTGAAACCGGTGGGCACCGAACGGCGGAGAGGCGTAGGGAATGCCGAGAACGGCGACAACGTCCGAGTCCGCTCGAAACCCGCGCACCGCACCGTTCTTCGTCTTGAAGACGCTCACAGATACCGCCTCTCACATGTGCCACCCGAACTGAGGGACCTCAGCTTTGCATCGCGTAGGGAGACGGGGCCAACACCAAGGTCGCCCCGATTGACGCGCTGAGGTTGTCAATCAGGGCAGGGCTCCTCGGCCGCGCCATCTGCCTCAGACATCGGCCGCCACCCCAAAGCACTGGGCCTCGATCGCGATCCGCCAGAGTCAGCTGCGACTACCCGAGCGGCGATGTGGCTCAACGTTCTCGGGGCTGCTGCCAGGAGCGCAACATTGTGCGTGAGGACGACTTCATCTGCGTCTTCTGCGGCAGCGATCTGCCCGAGGCATGTAACGTGGATCCCACCACCTGACGTCCCAGAGTCACAGCCACTCGCTGATGACCGCGACCAGTACGGTCGCCTCGAAGCGGACGGCGAGCTTGTCGTAGCGCGTGGCGACAGCACGGTGTCCCTTGAGCCGGTTGATCCCACACTCGGCCGCATGGCGCTGGCGGTAATTGGGCGAAGCGCGTTCGCTGTCCAGACGGCTGGAGGAGACAAAGCCTCGCGTCCTGGTGAAACACCCGGCGTCACCCGCCGACTCGCCCACTCCTGATAGTCCTGCCGGAAGTATCGTCCAACTCTGGCGCCTTGAGCAGCGCCTCCCGCCGTTGGCGGGGGTGTAGTAGTCGGCCATCACCACCAGTTCCGACTGGAGCGCCCCCAGCGCCGAACCGACGTGTCTGGGACGAAGTGATCTCCGCCAGGAGCCCCGGGCGGTTCAGTATGCGCCTGATCCTTGAGAGTTCCTGCGCCTCCAGCTGCTCGGTGATTTCCGCGCCCACGACGGACTGGCTCCGGTTGTCGAAGGCCCAGCGCGCGGGCCAAACCGGAGGCCGTTGTGCCGTTCGCCGACCGGGACCAGGGTGCTGTCGACGATCCACGGCCTCTCCGCTGCAGCAGCCGAGCGAGCCATCGGCTCCAGTGCGGCCAGCGGGCCCAGCTTCTGGATCACCCGGCACACCCTGGAGGACAAGATGCCGAAGAGCGGGCCGAGCTGCCGCATGATCAGGTTCGTGCGGTAGTCCACCGCCACCACGAGCACCCGCTCGGGCAGGGGCAGGCTCCACGGCCGGCCCCGCAGGGTCCATTTGCCACCCCGGTCCCGCACCGTCCTCAGCAGCCGCCCGAACCGCTCCATCGACAGCCCCGTGAACGCATCCACCCACATCCGTTCAACCCTCAACACCCCAGCCATACAACGGAGACGCCCAGATCACGGCCGTGCGCAACACCCTTTAGTCACGTCGCAGATGCTCGCGCATCGCCGACTGGAGGTCTTTCCTGGCGTTGTGGAATATGTCGAGTGCTTCGAGGTACTCCGTCGAGGTCAAAGCCAGGCCCGGCCGCGTGCCGATGAGGTCCCGCCAGTCCCGCAGCAGGCGGTACGTCTGGTCCGACTTCGCCTTCACGGCTGACGGTGCCTGAAGATTGATCTCGTAGCGGCGCGTCAGCACAGAAGCGTCCCGGAAGGCACCCAAGGCAGCCTCATAGCGAGCAGCCGGGTCGCTTTGTTTGAGGATGATCAGTCGTAGTGAGGAGGAGCTGTCGTTGAGGGCCGTCAGGTACCGGGCGTAGAGGTCTCGTCGGTCAGCGTGGTCACGGGTTTCCTGTTCCCTTCGGTACCGCACGCGATCAGCGAGCAGCGTTGCGCTGATGCCGAGCACCGCGCCGATGACGGTGCTGATCTGTGTTCCCCAGTTCACGCAGAGGACCCTAGGTTTCCTCTCGTCTCAGCAACACCCCGCCTCTCGCCCTGGGGGGCCGAGCAAGCGTGGTCAGGCCGCGTTACAGTCCCGCGCATGAAGCCGGGGGGACTGAGAAGTTTCAGCGCGTCATTGATCGCGATCGTCGCGCACGTCGTCCCCCGCGCGCAACAGGACCGGGAGACCGACGATCGAGCGTGCCGGCCGCGGTCCCGGTAGACCGGGCAGCGAGCGTTGGCGGAGCTCACCCGCCGTGGCAGGAGGCCAGGGACGGTCCGTCTGCATGCGTGCGACGCGCGATCCCTGGAAACAGGGGGACAGCGTCCGTCGGGCGATCGATGATGACCGTCACCAGGCCCCGCAGTTTGCAGCCACGGCGGGGAAATCACAGGGGGAACCATTGAATGATCACAGCGCTGCGCAGGACAACGACGCCAGCTCAGTTCACTCCCGCTACACCCGCGACATGCAGGCAGAACGGCACTCGGTGCGCGAGGCACTGCGCTCGGACCTGCCCGCCGCCCACGTGGGGCTGGGCGTAACCGTCATCGCCCTGCTCGTCGTCGCCGGCTTCTCCGGCCCCCGATGGACCCTCATCATCGCCGGCTCCTTCACCGGCTGGTTCCTCCTCGCCCTCGCAGTCATCCACCTCGGCAGCGGCCGCGGCTGGGACGCCGTCCGACGCGCCTACATCGCAACATTCGGCTGGGGCAACTGGATCTGAGCCCTGTGCACCACGAAGACCCCCACAGGGGCCCACGTCGTGGGCCTGAGTGAAGACTCAGGCGGGCCCCGCGCATGCCGGGCGAGGCAGCCGGAAAATGAGAACCCTCCGGCCCACAGGCCGACGTGCCGTAGACACCGGGCACCGCCAACCGACCCGAGTCACTCAAGAGGATTCACGCACGGGAAGCCCTCTCTACACTCGAAGTCACCACCACAGTGGTCCGCTCCTCCCCCGCACCGGCCCACCGTGACGGATGACTCCTTGTCATCCCGCTATGAAGTCGATCCGGATTGCCGCCAGAGAAAGGTCTCGCCCCCGTGCCCGATACCTCGCTTGAGCCCACCAACGATTTGCAGACGCACTACGCCAGCCAGGTGGCAGCCGACCTCGAACGCGTCGGAGCCGAAATCAGCGCCCTCGAGCAGCAGTTGGAACGCCTGCGTAGGGACCATGCGCTTCTGATCGGCGTGCAGAACGCCCTCGGCGACGCAAGCGCCAACGGCCCGGACGCACCGTCCGTTCCCAAGCAGTCCCGGCCCGGACCTGCCGCACCCGCCCGGCGGACGAAGCCGGCACGCAAAAAGCCGGCACCCAAGGCACCACCCAAGGTCCGCCCCGCACGCACGGCGGACAAGACAGGACCCACCGTGGCCGACCTGGTCCGCGCCCAGTTGTCCCAGGAGCCCCGCTCCACCGTGGAGATCACCGACGCGCTCACCCAGACCCACCCCGACCACCCCCTGAAGAACACGGTCGTGCGCAGCACGGTCGAGAACCTGGTCGCCAGGGGGCAGGCTCAGCGCACCAAGCAGGGCAGGAACGTCTTCTACACCGCCACGGCAGCCAGCGGCGATACAGACGCACCTGCGACCGCAGAGGACTGACCGGGCGACGGATGAGGCGAGATAGCTGGAGGTGCCGGTGCCCGCCCGCATCGGCTTTGGAGCGAAGAAGTCGCGGCGGGCGAAGTTCCCGGTTCAGCTCGGCAAGCGCTGGCTGAGGAGTGACTGCGCAGACCAAGATGAGCACATGGGGAAAGCCGAGGTGGATCTGCTGGCGTTGCTGCGGGAGCTGGATGATCCGCAGTGGTTGGAGTGGCCGCACAACTACAACCGTGACGCCAGTGCCGCCCGCTTCGATGCCCTGATGGCCAGGCTCGAGGATGACTTCGCAACACGGTGCACGGGCGAGGAGGATCAGGACTCCAGCCAGTTCGGACGGATCGTCGTGCCCGCACGGGCCACGGTGTGCGGGACCCCCGCCGTGCCCGTGCAGCCCGGGTTCAGCGGCGGCGGTGGTCGCGAGGAGCAGGGTCAGGGCCGCCGTCATGATCGCTGCGGTAGCGAGGAGGCGCACGTAGGTCCCGTTTCGAAGCTCCCGACAGGTCGTGATCTTCGTAGCGGGGAACACTGTGCCGGATCAGTGGAAGGCGCGGCCCGCCCGTCACCCGCTCGTGCGGAAAGTCGGCACGTCATACCGCGCGACCAGACCGCCGGCTTGCGGGCTGCATCGGCATGACCGACGTCAACGACATCCCCCTGGCAAACACTCCGCTCCCTCCGCTACTCCCACTGCTGTCGCTCGAGGAGGCACAGGAGATGGTGTCCGTGCTGGGCGCGGTGGTGCAGGGCGGCGAGCCGGATGTGGAGGCAGCCCGGTGAGTGCTGGCAAACTTGGCCGCACAGATGCCCTCCCGGGAGGCTTAGGGGATGTCTTTTGGATCTTCCGGGACTGTCTTCATGGTCGTCTGAGCAGGCCGTACCGTTACCGCCGTGCCGGTGACTGGTGGCGACATGGCTGTCGCGCTCGAGCCCGCAGGGTTTCGCTTCGCTGAACGGGTCTTCGGCGAGGTCCGATCGCCTGAGCTGCCGCCCGGCTACAGCCCGGCGAGCGCCCGCCCCGAAAACGGGCGGTTCGACTCTCGCCCGGATGAGGTGACGGACGTGGACGAACCCGGCCTGGCCGACAAGGTCAAGGCGAGCTGGTACCGCATGGCGGTGGAACAGGGGTTGTTCGAAAAGGAACGTGAGTTTTTACTGGCAGTCGACTTCGCACTTAGAGCCCGTCTCATTTGGCCGTTCGGCGATCTCTCGATCTTGTAGCGCACTGGCGGGAAGCTAACAGAAGGTTCTGGTCCGGGCGGACGAGCTTCCAGATCAACCGAACGTGGTCCGTCCAGAACCATGAGACTGAGGTCATGAAAAGCGTGAGGGTGCAGGACGTCACGTTCGTCAGCGGGATGGTAGAGCTAGCCGGTTCACTGCGCGTGCCGGTTGAGGCCGACCTGGCCGTTACTGGCGTGGTGCTGGTCGGCGGGTCCGGGCCGGCCGACAGGGACAACGGCACGTACTTCCTGCCGATCCAGGAGCACTTTGTCGAGGCTGGATTCGCCGTGCTCTCGTACGACAAGCGCGGTGTTGGCCAGTCATCTGGTGATTGGCGCACAGCGACCATGGACGATCTGGCGGCTGACGCAGGCGCCGCGCTGAGCTTTCTCCGTGCTCAGCCTGAGGTTCAGCCTCAAGCGGCGGGACTGTTTGGGCATAGCGAGGGTGGCTGGGTCGCTCTGCGCGCTTCTGCGGCGCGGGATGACCTGCCGTGGGTGGTCACCAACAGTTGCCCGGGAGTGAGCCCTGCTGAGCAGGAACGCTACGCCCTCGGTAACCACCTGCAGGGCCTACATGGTGATGGGCACCCTGAGATCCGAAGCACCCTGACCCTGTATGACCAGCTGACAGAAGCAGGCCGACGCAACGCCGAGTTCCCGACGGCGCAACAGCTCGTCGATAACGCGGGAGCGCCGCCGGGACTGGCCTACTACTGGGGCGACGTGGACGAACGCCTCTGGTGGTTCCTGAAGCGGAAGCAGGACCACGACCCGACTCCGGACCTGCTCCAGCTGCGCTGCCCGCATCTGGCGCTATTCGGTGGTGCGGACAGAACGGTGCCGGTCGCCGACAGCATCCGCATCTTCGCTGCAGCCGCCTGCCACTCGGCCCGCCCTCACCGCGCCACCCTGACTGTGGAGGTGTTTCCGGGCGGTGACCATCGTCTGCAGGTAGATGACTCAGCCGCCCTCGTTCCCGGGTACCTCGACAAGGTAAGCCAATGGCTCGCAAACCATGTCACGCCGTCAACCGGCGGTAGCAGATGAGGGTGCAGGCGATGCTGGTGAACGCGAGGAAGTGGTCTGCCTTGCGTCCGTAGCGACGGTTAAGGCGGCGACAGCCGGCGAACCAGGCCATGGTGCGTTCTATGACCCAGCGGTGGCGACCCAGCCGCTGGGAGGTCTCGATGCCTTTGCGCACAATGCGGTGGACGATGCCACGTTCACGTAACCAACGCCGCAGGTGGTTGTAGTCGTAGCCCTTGTCGCCGTGCAGCTTGCCCGGGATACGCCGTCGCCGCCCGCGTCGAGAGCGGATCGGCGGTATGCCCTTCACCAGAGGTATCAGTGCCTGGCTGTCGTGAGTGTTCGCCCCCGAGATGCCGATGGACAGGGGCGGGCCAGTGCGGTCGGTGATCAGGTGGATCTTCGACCCCTTCTTGCCCCGATCCACAGGATACGGACCTGTCAGGCCCCCCTTTGAGGGCCCGCATGTTCACCGAATCGATCGCGCACCGCGACCAGTCCAGATCGCCACGTGCACCCAGCTCGTCCAGCACAACACGGTGCAGCTTGGCCCACACCCGCGCCTTTGACCACTCGGTGAACCGGCGGTGAGCCGTCGGCCCCAACGGGCCGAAGGAAGGGGGCTGCTGCCGCCAGGTGCATCCGGTCGTGGCAACGAAGATGATCGCTGCCAGCACCTCGCGGTCCCCATAACGGCGACGGCCGCCGCCCTGCGGCCGCGAAGGTGCTTCAGGCACCACTCGCTGGAACAGCTCCCAGAACTCACCCGGCACCAAGCGCTCCACGATCCCCACGACCGCAGGCTACCGACCCTCAGACCAAATGAGACGAGCTCTTACTGAGGACGAAGACGTCGAGTGTAAATCTCGAGACTGGGTTAGTGTCCGCCTTCTCGACGGATGGGACGTCGTCCGCAGTGAGGTGGCCCAGTTCCGCAGTGCGATGGGAGGGCTGATGACGGAAGAATTCGTCCCGGAGTTCACGGTCGTCTCGCGGAAGAGGGCCGGGTCTCTCTCCTGACGCGGTGGCTCTCCCGCGTGCCATCATCTGCACATGCTCAAGATCCCTGGATACGAAGGCGGCCCCTTGGTCCGGGGCGACGCCCACCTGGACGACCCGTTGTTCTGGCCTGTGCACCTCGCTTCCTGTCTGCGTGGGGAGGACGCACAACGAGCCGCGTTCGGCGCCGACTGGGATGCGGCCATGGAGCTGTATCGCACACTGTCCGCCGAGCATGAGTGGCCCGTGTTCAGCGTGCCGCTGTGCTCCGGTCACACCATCTACGTCGTCTACCGCAACTTCGTGGACGAATGGGGCGTGGACTATCTCATTCACCAGCCGGCTTGGGCCGAAGCGGAAACCCTCGCTGTGGTCGACGGTCACTTCATGGGGCCCGGCATGGCTTGGCCGGAACTGCTGTCCGCTGCTCGGCAATCGGCAACAGATGACATTGGTGATGCTGACGCCCGTCTCCTGCTGCTCTTCCCCACGCTCGGCGACGCACTACTTCCCGACGATGCAGCCGCGACTCTCAGCACATCGCTCGCGGATCTCACCCTGATCGAAGAGCCCTCCGAGGTGGCAAGGATGCTCCTGGAGAATCAGGGCCAATGGGCTCCCGCTCGGTGGAGGTCGGCAGGCGGCGTCTGGACCAACGACGGTGGGCACTCCTACCGAAACCCATGCAACACGTTCGCTCTGCCCGAGGAGCGCCTTCTGGAGATCAGCAGCGCATTGCACGGCGGGAGCTCGATCGCTGCTCGGCTCAACCGCGCAACTGACTAGCCGTGCCGGTCGTGCTGGGACGTGCGGTGACGCCGGCGTCTGCTGCTGTTGATGTCAGCCGTGAATGTCAGCGAGGCTCAGCGCTTCTTGCTTCGCCGGGTCTTCCGCATCTTCTCCTTGGCTTCTTTCGCTTTGCGTTGTGCCACTCCATATGACGTCAAGGGCCCCTGATGGACAGGGCATCGGCCCGTATTCGTCACCACCTGCCGCTGACACCGACCGCCCTTCTTGGTCGGCGCGCCACACTTCGCCATATGCCTCCCCCATCAGTCCCGCTGCCCAGTACCTGCTGTTCTGAGCAACGTGGCCCTCCTCCACTCGACAGGGAAGGCGCGACGACGTTCAAGTAGGAGTGCGCTGGCGCACACTGATGAGCACGAGTCAGGGAAGCTCGGCTCTTTCAGGGGGAGTTGGGCGCCTTACCTGTGGGTGACTGGTCTGACTGACGGTCCATGGCGCTGACGGCTCGTCGCTCCTGCGTTCCCCGTGGTTCCCCGCCCGGCCTGGCGCGGGTCTGGCACGAGCAACTGCCGTGCCCATGTGGGGAAGTTACGGAGAGGGGTGGGGCACGGTTCCATCGGTTGAGTCCCGAGCTGGATGCCGGGGACCTTAATTCCCACCCCTCATGACCGCGGACTCCTGTACAGACGTACCAGACCGGCCCAACAGTCCAGACCCTAGCGGAGGCCACTGACAGAGGAGCGCGAAGGAGCGTGGCGCTTCTGATCCGCAGCCCTATGTGGATCGGTCATCGACGGTCGTAGCGGCCACGCATCGGCTTGCTGCGGCTGGCACTGCCCAGTACTGGTCGTTGCGGTCCCTGTACTTCACTGCTGTCCGGAGTCCAACAAACCTTGCCAAAGGACTGGTCATCCGGCTTCGATCGCAACCATGATCAACGGCGCAACCGTCAGCCTTGCCGACGACCAGATTCTCAACAACCAAATCATCGGAGGCATCAAGATCCTTCGCGACCATCTGGGCTGCTCACTCCACGAGGCTCTGGACGCCTTGGTCGCCCGGTACGAAGTACTGAGGGAAGAACGACCAGAGGCCTTCGTGTGTGGTCATGATGAGTACTGGACCGGCTTCTACTCATGAGGCTCCATGCCCCAGGACCGTCCGCAGACGATCACACCTCGGGCATTGGCAGGTGACCTCTTCGTCCCGAAGCGACTGAGGACGCTAGCTGTCCTGGGGGTCCCGTACCTGTCACCTGCACGGATGGTCCGCTGACGTCCACGGTTGTTCGCGGGTGTGCGTCACGGTTGTCACGCAGTCAGACACTCACCACGTCTCGCCTGAGGAGCCGTGGTCGCAGGCTGCTGAAGGGATTACATGGGCTACGGCTGTCTACGCCGGGTATCCGTCTGGGCATGCTTGCTCTGATCTACACCTCGCGCAGCGCCACAACGACGGTGTGGGCCTTCGCGGTTGCCATCCTTGTCGTGTTGGCCGTGGCTTGGTACGTCCGCCGTCGGCGGTAGGTCCGACATCCGCTCCAGGGACTGTTTCTCGGATCTCCCTACGTGAGCGGGGTGTTGGGCCCAGGCTGGGTGTATGGGTCGTGGGGATCTGACGAATGCGGAGTGGAATCGGCTGGAGTCGTTGCTGCCTCGTGGCGGGACGCGTGGGGGCCGGTGGAGTGATCATCGGCGAGTGATCAGCGGGGTGCTGTACCGGGTGCGGACGGGTGTGCAGTGGCGGGATCTGCCCGAGCGGTTCGGCCCCTGGGAGACGGTCTACGAACGGCATCGCCGCTGGTCGGCGGCAGGGACGTGGGTGATGCTGCTGTCTCGCGTCCAAGCCGCCGAGGATGCCGAGGGCCGCATCGACTGGGACGTTTCGGTGGACTCCACGACAGTACGGGCTCACCAGCACGCCGCGGGCGCGAGGAAGGAACCCCCGCCCGTGACTCCTCAAAAGGGGGCGGGCGAGGGGACGAACCATGCCGATCCGGTGCTGCGGAAACTGGCCGTCCGGCTGGAGGAGGTGGTCAGCTCGGCGAATGCCTGGGACGTTCCCGCGGCGGCTTCACCACCAAAATCCACCTCGTCGCCGACGGACGATGCCGGCCCCTCACCCTCGTCCTGACACCCGGACACTACGGAGACGGCCCGCAGCTCGAACGGGTCCTGGAGCTGATCTCCGTACCCCGCACAGGAGTTGGACGCCCACGCAGCCGACCCGTCCGTGTGCTGGCGAACAAGGCCTACGCGTCCCGGAAGAACCGTCACTACTCGTGCCCCAGTCCTTCCTCAGTGACATGACGGTCGAGGCGGATACACAGCAGCGCCGACTGCACTTCAAGGAGGCTAAGGAAGGCCTGTGCAACCTGGTAGCAGCCGATCCACAGGGACGAGTCGTGGCCTGGGCCTGCCTCGGGCCCCTGCGCGGCGACGGAGTGAGGACGACTGCGGGTGAGCTACACGCTCTGTACGTTGAGCCCTCACTCACCGGATCCGGAGTCGGTCGGACCCTCCTCGAAGCCGTGCACGCTCGCGCCGACGGCCTTGATCAGATGTTGTTGTGGGTCCTCACCGACAACTCGGGGGCGCGGCGGTTCTACGAACGAGCCGGCTATGTCACTGATGGTGCGGTCCAAACTGACGACTACGACGGAGTGTCCGTTCCTGAAGTGCGCTACCAGCGGGCGCTGTAGGAGCGAGGGCCCCGCGCTACGAGTCTGCGGGAGGTCAGCCGAGGAGAACCCGCTTGCGCAGGAGATCGAAGCCTGCGCGGCCGAACATCTCGCGCTTGAGCATCTTGATTCGATTGACATGACCTTCGACTACGCCGGACCTCCACGGTTGCGTGAGGCCGGCGACGACCGCGTCGAGATCGCGCTCGAGGGGCTGGGCGAAGTAGCGGAGGGCGGGCAGGTCGGTGGTTGCTCGGGCAGAGTCGATCCACTCCGGCGGGCGATCGCCCTGCAGCTCCGTGAGCATGCAGGCGTCGGCCAAAGCGCCGGGGTGGATCAGGAGCCGGCGCCTGGCCGCTCGGGCCGACGGCGGACGGGGGCCGACCGGTGTGGGCTTGCCGCGAAGGTTCCTGCTGACGTAGTCGCGAACGCCTCCGTAACCGCGGCAATAGCCCTGTTCCTTGATCTCCTCCCAGCCCACCCCGTCGAGCCGTTGAGGGCGGCCGACCGGCTCTCACCCATCCGCTTGCGGATGAGCAAGCTACAGAGCATCCACCTGGCCCGCACCGCCCCGCACTCAGAGACAAAGGGTGAGGGCCGTCCGCAGACGATCGTAGGTCGGCGCCAGGCGCTTGAGCGCGGCAGCCGCTCCCCGGTCATCTCCGCTCACGAGGAGGAACTGCAGACTTCCCACGATCTGGGCCTGCCTCATAGCGATGCCCGCGGCATCGGTACATCCCACGGCGGACAGGCAGGTCGCCGCGTCGCTCAGGCGGCGGGCTCCGGCGCGGACTGCGAAGGCCGTCAACAGCGTGCGGGTGCTCTGCGACAGTCCCTCGGTCACCAGGCTGGCCAGGCCTTCGGCGGCTGCGGCGCCGGCGTTGGAACCGGGCGGCATCGCAAGGTCGTCACGACCGGCCAACCACCGTACCGCCGCAGAAAACGAGTGCCTGAGAGCGTCATGCTCGCGTATCTCACGCTCCCGCACAAAGCCGGTCCGCAGCACGTACGGGGCATCGGTGTAGGTGACCGACCTGGCTTCCCAGGCAGCAAGGAATGCCTGATTCGGCAGCGTGGCGTGCGGGTGCCCGTGAGGATCATGCAAGTACACACAGTCCTCGTCGACAGCCAGTACGACGACATAGTGGTCGCCGCCATCGGCTGTGGGCGTCCCCGGCTGGTACAGCAACTGTCCCATGTCCACCGGCCCCACCAGGACCGGTCCCTGTTCGGCAGCGGTCTTGAGGCGGTTCAGAGCCGCTTCAGGAGTACCGCCCTGACTGCGCTCGCAGCGCCATCCCAGCAGGTCAATCGCTGCGTCGAGCCCGATCTCCGGGTCCCAGCCGTAGGGATCGAACAGCGGCAGAGAGCCAGCAATGAGCTGCATCCCAAACGGAGATCCCGTCAAGGTCTCAAGCACCGTGGGCGAGGGCGCGCCACGTCCAAGGACCATCGCCAGGGAGTTGGTGTAGCAGTACGGGCCGGAACCCACATAGTCGATCAACGACAAACCTCCTCATCAAGGCAGCGGCTTCCGCTGCCGGGCTGTTCACGGCACTCCACAGGCTCACACCGTGTGAGAGTCCAGAACCTCCAAGAGCCGGTGCCCAGAAGAGGCGAGCTCACGGAGCGTCATCGGACAACGGGATACGACCCAGCTCCTCACCTTGTGATGTATCCAGCGGCCTCGAACAAGCTGTCCTAAACAGGTGATCGTGAGCGATTGCCCCCTGATCCTGAACTGCGACTCCCCGTTGCCCAGCGCACCGTGGGCTCTGTGGCGGGGAATCTCAGCTGCGGTGGCGGACACGGCGGGGCTAGCGTGGTGCCTTTGTGAGTGAGAGGGGATCGCGGTGCTGGTCATGCCCGGGCGGCGGACGTCGACGATGGAGCTGCTGGCAGCGGAGGCGGCGGGCCGTGGGATGGCGGTCAGGGCTGCGGAGGAGCCCGGACTGGTGGGCCCCGCGTACTGGTACGGCGGGCCGATCGCGGGTGCCAAGTTGACGGGCCAGCTTGGGATCGCGCTTCTGGAGCCCAGGGACGACTGGCTCGCCGAGCTGTCGGAGAAGTTCACCGGTCGCCTGATCCGGGCCGCGACCGTGGCGGACGTGTGGGCGCTCGACCGGCCGACGTTCGTGAAACCGCCGCGTGACAAGTCCTTCCCTCCCGACATCCATGCCGACGGCTCGCGGTTGCCCTCCGATCTGGACCCGGCGACGCCGGTCTTGCTGTCCGAGGTGGTGACCTTCGCCGCGGAGTACCGGCTCTTCCTGCTGGACGGTCAGATCGCTGCGGCGAGCCGGTACGCGGTGTTCGGCCGGCTTGACCCCCGCCCGCTCGCTACGGACCTCGCGGAGCGGGCGATCGCAGCGGAGATTACGGAGTTCGCCGACCGGTTGGTCGCCGAGGTCGGGCACACGTTGCCGAGCGCCGTCGTCGTGGACGTCGGGCAGCTGCTCGACCCGTACCGCCCGGGCCACCGCTGGGCCGTGGTGGAGGCCAACATGGCATGGTTCTCGCACGCCTACGCCGCAGACCCGGCACGCGTGATGGACGTGGTCCTGCGGGCGGCGGGCCCTCGAGAGCATGTGCAGCCTCGGGACCTGGCTTTCGAACGGCACTGACTCACACCTCTCGGCCTGCGGCCAGACGCCGACAGGAGCGACGCCCGCTCGTTCTGCCACACCTACGGCCACGGCGAGGCCAGGCATCGGATGATCCCGGGCTGGCCATACTCGTGGGTCGTCGCCCTGGAGTCGGGCCGGACCTCGTGGGTCGCCCCGTTGGACGTGGTGCGGCTGCGGCCCGCTGACGACCTGCCCGCGGTGACTGCCACACAGTTGCGGGACCTGGTCGAGCGCCTGGTCACCGCCGGCCTGTGCATCCCGGGCGCTTCGATCGCGATGCCCGTCCCCCTACCGTCCGACGGGCCGTGGTGTTCATCGACGAACATGCCGTCCGAGGCATCAGCATCGCCGACATCGACGCCGGCGCACATGTCACCGTGCGCGCCGCCCAACTGGCCTTTCGCCCGCACCTGGACACCACTCCGCGGGAGTACCTGCGCCGGGTACGCCTGCACCGCGCCCACCAAGACCTCCTGGCCGGCGAACCGGGCCACGAGACAGTCACCGCGGCCGCCTACCGCTGTGGCTTTGCCAACCCCAGCCACTTCACCGCCTACTACCGCCAGGCCTATGGCATCCCACCCAGTCACACCCTCCACCACGCCTAGAAGCACGTGCCGACGAGTGGGGCTCGGTCGCGTGCTCCGCGTTCGGATCAGTGCCTGCGACTCGCCGGGTGAGCGGAGGGCTTCGCAAGCGATGTCCGCGCGTAGGCGCGCTCAACGACGTGCAGAAAACCAAGCTCAGTCGGAGCCCGGCCGACCTCGTCCCCGACATCCCGGAAGATCCAGCGCCTGAGCCACCCGCACGTCGGTGGGCCAGGCCGATGTTGCTGGTGCGAGCCTGGGCTTTCCCTGCGGGAGACCCGTTCACCGCCACGGTCGAAGTACGGGTCAACGACATACCTGCCGAGGAGCCGCGCTAGCGACGCGGCGAGGACGGCCCGGCGGGGACGGGGCGACAGGACTCGAACCGGCATCCTCCCACATGCGGTGACAGGCGCGACTGCCAGCTGCTACACCCCGCCTAGCCGTCGATCGCAGCCGCTATGCGCCGCAGTGAAGTCGGGGCATCATCTGCGTTGTGCATGAGGACCAGACGGCGCATGACAGTGCGCTGTACACGCTGATCGGAACAGAGCCCGGCCATGTCTGGGGCGTCTGCCCTGTGGTGGAGGGGCTGTTCGGGGAGCCCCAGCGTGGAACGTATGAGATGTTCGACTGGGTGGCGCAGGGCTCCGGCGTTCCCGCGTGGGCGGGACGCAGGGTGTGGCTGGTACCGGACGACACATCACTCGACGCCTGGCTGCTGGAGGACGCGGAGAGCTTGGGACAGCGGCCGAGCGGCAGTCTGGTGCTCACCGGCCTGGACGACTATGAGGGTCCGCCCGAGGGATACAGCGGTCGCGTGCGCGTGCACAACGGGCATCGCTGGCTCGGCTCCTGCCGGGAGTTCAGCCGTATCCTAGCTCCTGAGCGGAGGCCACCAAGGCTCGTGCTACGAGGACTCAGACAGAGTGATCAGCTGAGGCAAGCGCTGGCGAAGGGCACCCGGAAGGCGCTCGATCTGGGAGAGGTCTGCCTTGAGTTCCGGGACCGTCAAGGGGACCTTCTTACGGATCGGTCGCTGTGGCCCACCATCAGCGGCTGGCAGCAGTCCTCCTGCGGGGCGGACCTCATCGACCTCACGCTCGACGTCGGCACCTTTGAACCCGATCCCGAGTACGCCCGGCCCCTGTGGGCGCGGTGGCTCGGCGGTCCACCGGACACGCTGAATGCGTGGGCCGGCCTCGACACACGCCGCCGCGGGGCCTGGCACGACCTCGTGCGCGAACGAGGCTGCCGACAGTCACACCGTGTGCGGCCGGCTCGTCGCACCTACCGCCTCGACGGACGGTACGTCACCGACGAGCCAGCCCTCTACCTGGCGCTCGGCGAGGCGGTCAACGGCCCCGGCGGATACTTCGGCGGTTGCCTCGCCGCCCTCGACGACTGCCTGCGCGGGACCTTCGGCTACACCGCTCCCGCCACCCTGATATGGCAAGACTCCGCAACCGCGCGCACGCACCTGTCACAGATGCTGACTCCCGACGGTGAACCGTACGACCTGTTCACGCTGGTCCTCGAAACCCTGGCCGCCGGCGGCATGACCGTGATCCCGTCGTGAACAACTGGCGGGCTCGATCCCCATGTCCCTCAGCTCCGGACAGGCCAGCCTGACAGAGATCATTTGTCAGACACGGCCTGGCGGCTTGATCCGCTCCAGGGATGGCGACACAAGTCCGTTCTAATCGCCTGAGAGGGCGATGCGCAGCCCTCCGTCCATGCGGCAACGCAGGCCCCAGGCCAGTAGCGTCGAAACAGCCCGGCTCTCGGCGCCTCGCAGCCGAGCAAGATCCGAACCTTCAAGCTCCCGCACCATGCGGTCCACTGCCTCACCGCGCAGCAGAGTGGTTCCGTAAGGATCGACGTCAGCCAGGGTAGGCAGCCGGTGTCGGCCCAACGTGTCCAGGGCCGCCCAGAGCTCGCCATCGACGACTATCCGCTCGAGTGTCCCTGCTGCGGGCCGCGGACCTGCCCTCCGTCCGGTCCGAACGGTCGAGACACTGCGCCGCAGCTCGACAGGCGTCATCACACCCCCCGTTGCCCCTCAGACCATCAACCTTACCGAGCAACAGCTCACTTTCATGATCCAAACGAGACTGCCTCACCCCGGACCAAACACACCCACAAGCCGAAGCGCAGCAGTCAGCTACCGGCTACATCCAGAATGTCGCCGGTGGTCGCGACGGCCACGGGCCCGTCGTACGCCTCTGCGGCTGCCTTGAGCGCGGCGTTCTCGTCCGTGCCCGGCCACAGATGGGTGAGGAGTAGCCGCCCGGCTTGGGCGCGGGCCGCGTATTGTCCGGCGCCGCGCGCGGTGAGCAGGTACGGGGCATCGTTCGGGTCGGGGACGGTGTGCAAGTAGGTCGCTTCGGACAGGAACAGATCCGCGCCGCGGGCCAGCCGGATGATGTCGGGGCTGGGGCCGGTGTCGCCGGTGTACGCGAGAACGGCGCCGCCTGCGGTCAGGCGCAGGCCCGCGTTGGGGACGAAATGCGGCAGCTGCCAGGTTTCGACGGCGAACGGGCCGATGCCGAACCGCTCCCCCGGCCGGAAGGAGCGCAACGTATACGAGGACGCCAGCATGCTCGGCTTGTCGAGCGCGAGTACGGCGTCGAGCGCGCCGTGCGGTGCATGCAGGGAAAGAGCGGGGGGGAGGAGCGTCGCTGAGCGCACGGGCCCGCAGCAGCGGATTGAGGTCGGCGCAGTGGTCGGGGTGACCGTGGCTGACGAGCACCGCCTCGACGCGATCAGGAGTGAGGTGCTCCAACAGGCGCGGGAACGTCGCGTAGCCAGGGTCGATCAGAAGCCGGAACCCGTCGTGCTCGACGAGGTAGCCTCTGCACGCCTGCCGAGTGGTGGGCCAGGCGCCACAGCCGCCGAGAACAGTGAGACGCATGGCAACGACTTTACTCAACTGATGCTGCAGGCAGCGATGTTGAGGATTTCTCATGGCCAGGCTCTTGCGGCGTCCGCTGGCCATGGCGTCGCCCTGTAACGGCGAGTTCCGGATTCATCCACGCACACGCAGACCTGCTCACACGCGCATGGACGCACCCAGAGCTCCCCCGAGGAACCTGCGCGCACTCCAGTTACGTAGGACGCAAAGTGGTGGCCGACGAGTTCGGCCAGGCGCCGGCCGCGGGCCGCGGCGCGGGAGCGGACGGCGCCGAAGTCGGTCTTCCCGTTGCGCCAGATGACCAGCTCGCCGTCAAGGACGGTGCCGGGCGGTAGATCCATGGCGGCGGTGGCGATGTCGATCCACTGCTCGGTGGCGTCCCGGCCGGAGCGGGTCTGGATACGGACGGTCTCGCACCGCCACAGGATCCCGCGGTCGCCGTCGTTCTCCAGACTTCGAGAAGTCTCATGACACGTCAGGCCATCGCCGGCAGGGGTTCAGCACCGCCGTACGCGGTTCGGCCCGACACTCGGACAGATATCTGAGTGTCGGGCCGTAGCCGTTCTCTGCGCTTGTGGGCCCAGAGTCACGTGGGCCTGGCCGTACTGTCCCGACTGTCAGGACCGTGCGGGGCTGTGAGCATGATCCTGGCTCTCCTCACCGGGCTCCTTGGAACCGATCACCTGGGGACCAGCGAGGCGTTCTACTGGCGGACCGCCGAGATCAGTCCGCCGGGCTGTTCCTCGCGCTGCGGCGGGGTGGTGATCGGGCGGTCGTAGGCGGCAGCGCACTCGCGCAGGGTGTGGCTCTCGGCCTCCCAGCCGTGTCCGGCCAGCCAGCCCTTCGGGTCGTCGGGCATCTCCGAGATCCACAGGGAGGCCGCCGATCCCGCCGCGGCGTCCGCTCCGAAGCGCTCGACCACGCCGCGCGAGCCCAACGTCAGCCCCATCCGGCTGCCTGCCGCCGACTGCGCGCCGATCCGGGCCAGCAGCAGTTCCACCGCGTCCTCTGGCAGATAGATCAGCAGGCCTTCGGCGATCCACACGGTCGGCGCCGTCGGGTCGTGCCCTGCGGCGGCCAGTGCGCCCGGCCAGTCCTCACGCAGATCCACCGCGACAGTGATCCGCTCGCAGCGCGGGACGACCCGCTCCTGGCGCAGCACCGAAGCCTTGAAGTCCAGCGGCGCGGCGGTGTCGACCTCGAACAGCCGGGTGCCTGCGGGCCAGTCCATCCGGAAGGCCCGGCTGT
>NZ_JBEYYU010000076.1:0-37448 GCF_040645755.1 Streptomyces sp. NPDC046716 | reverse complement strand
ACCCGATACGACAAGACCGCGACCTCCTTCGAAGCCGCGGTCACCCTCGCATCAACGCTCCTCTGGCTTCGCCTACTTTGAAGACACGCCCTAGGCCGTGTATCGAAAGATCACCGCACTTCGATCAGGCCGACTACCGAGAACGCCACGCGGTCGAGTGCGGGATCAACCGCCGGGAGAGGCACCACGCCGTCGCCACCGGGTACGACTGGTTGGCGGTCCGGTGGGAGGCGACTGTCCTCGTTGCTGCCAGAACTCGGGTGTGTCGTAGCGGCTGACAGAGCTTGGTCGTCGCGGCACGCCCCTGCACATGAGGTGAGCGTAGGGCGGCGGCGTGTCGGACGAGCGTCGGCAGTTCCGCGATTGGATCCGCATGAAAGCTCCCCGAGGAGTTCGCCCGCGGTGAGCCGAGATAGGCGATCGCCATGAATTTTCGGGTGAGCGTTCGATCCGTGCAGCGGCGTATCCGCCCCTTCTCGTCGCCCGCCGGTGTCACAGCGGGTCTCCGAGCGGCCCGTACTCCTCTTGCAGGGCGCCGGCCCAGTGAGCGGACCAGTCCGGTTGTGTGCCGTCGGCGTCGGTGAACCCGTACTCCTTGTACAGGCCCCAGGTGGCCAGCGCCCGCCCGGTCTTGGCCATGATGTGGGGGTCGGCGGCCAGGGAGGCAACCGCTCGCCCCAGATAGACCGGGGTTTCGGAGTGGGCGAAGTGCGGGTCTTTGGCCGCGCCGTCCCGCCAGTTGGCCTCGGTGACGCCGAAGCCTTCCAGCATGGCTTCCGAGCGCAGGAACCCAGGCGTGATCGCCACGGCCGCGATGCCGTGCGCCTTCAGTTCGGCGGCCTGGGCGACGGCGAGCCGGATCACCGCCGACTTGGCGAGGTCGTAGAAGAACGAGCCGCGATAGCGGGCGGTGTTGCCGTCGGTGACCTCCACGACGAGACCGCTCTTGCGGGCGACCATCAGCGGAAGCGCGAACCGGCTGGTGATCACATGGGTCTCCACCGCCTGCCGTACGAGCCGAAGGCCGGTGTCGAGGTCCTGCTCCCACAGCGGATGCTCCCAGTCGGTCAACGGATCTCCGCCCCACACGGAGTTGACCAGGATGTCCAGCCGTCCGCTCTGTTCGGCCGCGATCCGGTCGACCAGGACACGGACTTCGTCCGGACGACTGTGGTCGGTGCGGACGGGGATGCCGAGGCCGCCGACGGCGGTGATCTTCTCGGCGGTCTCCTCGATGGTTTCCGGGCGGTCCAGGTCGGAGCGTCCGGCTGCGCTGCTGCGGCCGGTGACGTACACCGTTGCGCCGGCGGCCCCGAGTTCGACGGCAATGCCCCGCCCGCCGCCTCGGGTGCCGCCGGCGACCAGGGCCACCTTCCCGGCGAGCGGTCGTGCGTCGTTGGTCATGATTCCTCCAGATCGTGGTCGTGGCGGGGCGGGAAGTGAGGGGACAGCATGTTGTCGAGCTCTTGCCGGAGTCGCTGTTCGAGGGTGCCTTGACGGTCGAGGGCCCATAGCAGGCCCGCGCCGGAGGTGATCGCCTGTACGGACCTGGCCAGGGCCGCGACGTCCGTCCCGGTGCGGAGCTCGCCCTTGAGCAGGGATTCGGTGAGCAGTGCCTCGACGGCTCGGCTCTGGGCCTGATGGATGGTCAAGGCATGCCGGCGGAACTGCGGGTCCGTGAGATCGATGCACAGGAACGCCAAATGGTTGGCGTAGGTCTCGGGCGTGGCCATCGAAGCCATCGGCTCCACCACCAGCGCCGCAAGCGCCTCCAGTGGCGATTCGTGCTCCTCCCGTACTCGTTCGGGCAGCGCGGCGGCGTCTTTCGCGGACTGCTCGGCAAGCGCCAGAAGCAGCCCACGCTTGGACCCGAATCGCTGCACGAGCGTGCCCGGCACCAACCCCACCTCACGAGCCACGACAGCCAGAGTCAGGCCCACAGGACCCACCCGGCCGATCACGTCGGCCGCGGCACGCAAGATCACCGCATCCTCGACCCCTCGGGGGCGTCCCGCCATCACGACTCCCATCCATTAATAAATGCTCGTTCATTCATTAAAGCGCTCGGTCGACTGCACGGCAATCCGGTACGAGGGGCGGCCGGCGTTGCAGCCATGGCGCTCGTCCCCGGCCGACGGCTCCGTGGCGCCTCAAGGTCGGGAACCGCGCCGGCGACCGGGTCGCGGCCGGCGCGGAGTTCGTCGTCGGCCGCTAATGTCGGCCCATGTCCAGCCCTGGAGACGTGCCGCCGGAGATCCTGAACCGGCTGCGGCCGATCTGTCGACAACTGCCCGAGTCGTACGAGGAACCAGCCTGGATCGGTGTGCGCTGGCGGATCCGTACGCGGACATTCGCCCATGTCTACATGCCGGACGCGCAGCGCTCGTCGGTCTACGCCCCGTATGCGGCCGCCGATCAGGAACTGGTCGTGATGACCTTTCGGGTGCCTGTCGACGACCTGCTCGGCCTGACCGCCGGCGGCTTCCCGTTCTTCCGTGCCGACTGGGGCCACAACGTCGTCGCCACCGTGCTCGGTGACCACATCGACTGGACCGAGCTCGCCGAACTGATCACTGACAGCTACCGGTTGATGGCCCCGAAGTTCCTCGCCGCCAAGGTCACCCTCCCGCCGCCGCTCAGCTGACAGGCACAGCTGGTCGTCGGCGCCGAACCAGCGGCTGGAGAGCTGTGCGCCGCCCCACCCCGTACCGGTAGCAGCCAGGTCCGACGAACCACACGACTCCGGCGGGAGCCTATGGCGGGGCGGACGTGGCCGCCTGCCGCTCACCACCGCCCTGTCGGACGGTCCGCCACGACTCCCGGGCCCCGCTGCGTAAGGGATCGCGGCGCAATGCGAGCGTGGTGACCATGACTACTGACACACCAGCAGATGTGCGAGTCACCCGGGCATGGAGCCGGATCGTGGAATGGCTGGCCGAGTACGCCCCGCCGTCGTACGCGGCCCTCAAGCCCGGCGCCTCCGACGACGAGATCGCGGCTCTCGAAGAAGCCCTCGGCGCGAGCGTTCCGGAGGAGTTGAAGGCGCTGTGGCGGCTGTCCGCCGGTGAGGACGGCGTGGACGGTTCGGGGCTCATGCTGGGCAACTGGGCTCTGATGCCGTTCGACGCCGTCGTCGAGGTGTACCGGATGCAGATCCGGTTCAAGGAAGAGGACGGCGAGGACGAGAGCGCCCGCGTGCTGTGGAAGCCGTCCTGGATACCGTTCTGCTCCTTCACCCCCGACGACACCACTTGCGGCCTCTCCTTGGATGCCGAGACCGGAGAAGTGCGCAAGTGGGCCGGATTCGGGGAGCTTGAGCGGGAGTACGAGTCGCTGCCTGCCTACCTCGAACTCATGGCGGTCAGCCTGAAGGCCCCCTTTGCGGGGTCCGGCCCGGAGAAGCCCGGCATGGTGGGCGGTGCCCTGGCGTGGGGGCCTGCGCCTGACGCGAAGCACAAGAGCCAGTGGGGACACCACCTCGGCCAGGCCCCGCCGCCCCATTCCGCGAAGACTCTCGGCGCGATCCGGGAAGCCCTGCCCGGCGATGACTGTGCTGACTTCGACAGGCAGCGCGATGCCCTCGACCTGGCCGACCCCGAAGCCGTCGCCGTATTCCGGGACTACTGGTGGGAGCGTGCCGTGCAGGCCCAGAAGGAACTGGAGGACGACGTCGCCGCCGCGCTGGGCGGCAACATCCTGGTCCATCCCGGCCGCAACCTGGCTCCGGAGTACGAGGCCACACTGCCGCCCGCCATCCGCCACCTCCCGCCGTCCCTGGACGACATCAGCGCCGCCCTGCGCCACGAGAGCGTCCGTGCACGGTTCAACCAGGACTTGCTGAACGCGGTCCCGCCCCACTACCCGGCGCTGCTACTGCGCTGGTGGGACATCGCCCGCCTGCTGGCCGACCCTCGCGGCGATCGAGCCGTACGCGCTGTCATAGATGACCGCCGCACAACAGGCTAGGCCGCGCCAAAGGGCACGTGGAACCCAAGGTCATCTCAACAGCGCCTCGGCTTGCCGTTCATGGGGTGCGAACGATGCGGCCGTCGGTTGCTTGGCACTCGAGCCGCTTGTGTGCGCTCACCGCGTCAGCCAGGGGGCAATTCGATCTCGGTGTCGTCCAGTCCACCCGCGACCGCCTCCAACGCGGCCTCGACGGCGGGCCGAACGGCTGAGGGCAGGCGGCTCGGAGCGGGCGGGTACGTATCCGCCGACGTTGATGCTGCCCTGCCAGATGCGGCTGCTGCGATGCCGCGGCCCAAGTCGCCGCTGGAGACGGCCCCGCCACTGACGAAGGTGCGCAGGGCAGCCAGCCGGCGGCCGCCACCCCCATCCACCCGGAGCGGACGGTACCGACCACCTCGGGACGCGCCCAGCTGACCGGCGATCACGGAAAGGCGAAGGAGGGAGCCACGGCGAGTGACGACAACACGGCGAGGTGCGGCACACGGGTCCGCGAGCCCGACATGACCGGCAAGACACTCCCGAGTAGACCGGCCGCCGGGCCAGAGGTCAGGAGGACGCGCGGGGCACGAGGACGGCTTCGGCGACTGGGGCGTCGGGCACTTCGTTTCCGTTGATCTGTGCGTCGATGATGTCCGCGACCAGGGCCGGCGGGATGAAGGGCAGTCGGATGGTGGTGAGCGGAGGCTCCGGGAGGGTCGCGATCACCAGGTCGTCGGCGCCGACCACGGCCACGTCGCCGGGAACGGTGAGGCCCGCGCCCTGCAGCGCGTGCAGGAGAAGCGCGGCGTACTCGTCGTTGTAGGCGAACACGCTGTCGAGCCCGAGGTCGCCCCAGCCCGCGGCCAGTTCGGAGGCTGACGCACGCGTGTACTCCATGGGGACCTCGGTCACGGTCGCGGTGCTGCGCGCGGCGACGGCTCGAGCGCCCTCAAGACGTGGTCGGGCGAACGTGTCCAGGCCGCGTTCACGCGGCATGATCACCCCGATGCGTCGTCGTCCGCGCGCGACCAGGTGCTCGGCGGCGATCTCTCCGATGCGGGCGTGGTCGAGCGGCAGAGCGTGGACGCCCTCCACGGGGTGGGCAGCCAGGGCCAGTACCGCGCCCACGCCCGCGCGGCGCAGGACCTGGACCGCCTGTGCCGTGAGGCGGTCGCCGTCCAGAGCCAGGACCGCCGCCGGACGCAACTCGGCCCAGGCCCGTGCGCCTGCCGAGGCGTCCGCGTACCGCCCCGCGTGGAGGACAGCCGTGTACCCGCGCTCCTCCAGCTCGCTGTGCAACGCGTCGAGCCACGTGCTGACCAAGTGACCGACCGCGGACACCGAGGCCGGGATCAGCACCAGATTGCTGTGCCCCGCACGCAGGGTCCGAGCGGCGGCATGCGGCACGTAGCCCAGCTGCCGGGCAGCCTCCTGCACCCGGGTGCGCGTCGCCTCACTGACCCGGTGCGTCTGGGTGTTGTTCAGCACGAACGACACGGTGGCGCGTGACACCCCCGCGAGCCGGGCCACGTCCGTGCTCGTGACCGAGTTCGCAGCCATGGGTTCTCCTCGCCCTCCATCCATCCAACGTCCACCTGGGGCGCACAGCGTGTGCATCGTGCGTCCCGCTTGCAGGTTACACGCGTTATCTCCGGGCGGCGCGGCCGTCCATGCGCCCACAAGGGCAGGTCAGCGGCCAGGCTCTTGTTACACGTGAAACCTAGCGCGACTGATGAATTTTTGCCGACATCTAGGCAAGGACCCGCCGGGGTGTTACACAGGACTCGTTCGTTGCTGACACGTGTAACCAACGCGACCGCACCTCCCCTCCTCCCTCCCCCGTACCGGGGCTCCGCCGTGCTTCAAGGAGACCGTCATGAGTAGACCCGCGACCCAGATTCCGGCACAGGACGCACCGTCCGACCGTCTCGGTGGTGGCGTGCTCGCCCGGCTGCTGGTCATGCTGGCCGTCGGGAACACCGCGATGTACATGGTCTACATGGGCGTCGGCCAGGTGCTGCTGCCCCTGCAGGTGGAACTGCTCGACCCGGCGGACAAGGTCGCCAACCTCGGCCTCGTCTCCGGCGTCTCCGCGGTCTTCGCCACCCTCTTCAACCCGCTGGCGGGGCTGCTGTCGGACCGCTCCCGGCGGCGGAATCCGTGGATCCTGGGCGGCGGCCTCGCCGCACTGGGCGCACTCGCCCTGCTCGGCGCGATGCGCACCCTGCTCCTGGTCACCATCGGCTGGTGCCTGGTGCAGGCGATGATGAACGTCTACCAGGCCGCGATCACCGCCGTCGTCCCCGACCGCATACCGGTCGAGCGCCGGGGCCTGGCCTCCGCCATGGTCGGCGTCGGCACCCCGCTCGGCGTGATCGCCGGCGTCACGCTCGCCGCCTCCTTCGTGCCCGACGCCATCCGCACCGGCTACCTCGCCCTCGGCGCGGTGATCGCCGTGGTGGCCGTACTGTTCACGGCGCTGGTGCGCGAGCAGCGCCTTCCCGCCGTGGAAGCGGTGCCGCTGGTCCGGCAGCTCGCGGCGTTCGGCACCGCGCTGAAGGCGGGCGACTTCCGCTGGGCGTTCATCGGCCGGTTCCTGATGATGCTCGGCTACTTCATGGTGACGCTCTTTCAGCTGTACATCCTGCAGGACCACATCAGCCTGCCCGCGGACCTCGAGCCCGCCGAGGCCATGACGATCCTGTCGCCGCTCAACGCCGTGTGCATGCTGCTGGCGACGGTCGTCGGCGGACTGCTGTCCGACCGGATCGGCCGGCGCAAGCCGTTCATCGCGGTCTCCTGCGTCCTCACCGCGCTCGGCATGATGATTCCGTTGGTCAGCCCCTCCTGGACGGGCATGCTCGTCTTCGCGGTCGTCACCGGACTGTCGTTCGGCTGCTTCATGGCGGTGGACACGGCTCTGGTCACCCTGGTCCTGCCGAGCGCCGACGACGCGGCGCGGGACATGGGCGTCCTCAACATCGCCAACGCCGGCCCCCAGATCATCGGCCCGTTCCTGGCCTCCCTCGTCGTCGCCTCGCTCGGCGGCTACGACGCCCTGTTCGCGGCGGGCGCGCTGGTCACCGTCGTCGGGGCCCTGTCCGTCGTCCCGATCCGCGGCGTGCGCTGAGCCCGCCCACCCATACACCCCTTTGGAGAACCCCTCATGATTCCCGCACCGCGCAATGACGGCCACCCGTACCAGAATCCCGCCCTGCCCGTCGACGAGCGGGTCACCGATCTCCTCTCCCGGATGACTCTGGAGGAGAAGGCGGGCCAGTTGTTCCACACCATGCTTCCCCTGCACGACGACGGACGTCCCGTCGAGGCGGGCGACGAGACGGCCATGATCCCGACCGACACCAGCGGCCTGATCGGCTCGAAGCTGCTGAGCCACTTCAACCTCCTGGGCGGCACCGGGCCGCGGCAGATGGCCGAGTGGCACAACGCGGTCCAGGAGCTGGCCGCCGCCACCCGGCTCGGCATCCCGGTCACCGTCTCCACCGATCCCCGCCACTCCTTCACCACCAACATCGGCGCCTCGTTCAGCTCCGGAGCGTTCTCCGCCTGGCCGGAGCCGACCGGTCTGGCCGCCGTCCGCGACCCCGAACTCGTCCACCGGTTCGCCGACATCGCCCGCCGCGAGTACCTGGCCGTCGGTCTCCGCGTGGCCCTGCATCCGCAGATCGACCTGGCCACCGAGCCCCGCTGGGCACGCCAGTCGGGCACCTTCGGATCCGACGCCACCCTCACGAGCGAGCTGGTCCAGGCGTACATCCGCGGCTTCCAGGGCGAGACTCTCGGCAGCGACAGCGTGGCCACCATGGTCAAGCACTTCCCCGGCGGCGGCCCGCAGAAGGACGGCGAGGACCCGCACTTCCCGCACGGCAAGGAGCAGATCTACCCGGGCGGCCTGCGCGATCTCCACCTGGAGCCGTTCAGGGCCGCCATCGCCGCCGGGGCCTCCCAGATGATGCCGTACTACGGACAGCCCGTCGGCACCGACTGGGAGGAGGTCGGATTCGGCTTCAACAAGGGTGTCATCACCGGGCTGTTGCGCGAGCGTCTCGGCTTCGACGGCATCGTCTGCGCCGACTGGGGCCTGCTCACGGACGCAGTGATCTTCGGCGAGCCGCACGGAGCCCGGGCCTGGGGCGTCGAGCACCTCACTCTCGCCGAGCGCGCCGCGAAGGCCTTGGACGCGGGCGCCGACCAGTTCGGCGGTGAGGCCTGCCCCGAGGTCGTCGTCGGACTCGTCCGCTCCGGCCGGATCAGCGAGGAGCGCGTCGACGCCTCCGTACGGCGCCTGCTGCGCGAGAAGTTCGTCCTGGGCCTGTTCGACCAGCCGTACGTCGATCCCGACCTGGCCGAGGAGATCGTCGGCGCCGACGAGTTCCGTGCCGCGGGCGAGGCCGCCCAGCGCCGCTCGCTCACCGTGCTGGTCAACCGCGACGCCACGCTGCCGGTCGTCCGGCCGCGCCCGAAGCTGTACGTGGAGGGCGTCGACGCGCAGGCCGCGGCCGCGTACGGGGATCTGACCGACACCCCGGCCGACGCCGACCTGGCCCTGCTGCGCCTGCACACCCCGTACGAGCACCGCGACAACAAGTTCGAGTCGATGTTCCACACCGGCCGGCTGGACTTCACCGAGGAAGAGCTCAAGCCCGTCCTCGCCGTCCTCGACGCCGTACCGACCGTCGTGCTGCTCCACCTCGAACGGCCCGCCGTCATCCCCGAGATCGCCGAGCGCGCCGCCGCGGTCGTCGCCGACTACGGCGCGAGCGACGCCGCCCTGCTCGACGTCGTCTTCGGCCACGCCGCGCCCGAGGGCCGCCTGCCGTACGAACTCCCCCGCTCCATGGCCGCCGTCGCGGCCTCCCCCAGCGACGTACCGAACTCCACCCAGGACCCGGTCTTCCCGTACGGAACCGGACTGTCCCTCTGAACCACCGGGGGCGGCGCACATCCAGCCCCGCAAGCCGCCCCCGGTGTCACCCGCGCACCATCCGAGCCGCACACAGAGGACCCCAGCCATGACTCTCGCCCCGCGCCGCAGACGCACCCTCCTCGTTCTCGCCACCACCGCCGCCCTCGCCGGCACGGGCGTGGCCGCTTCCGCGACCGTTCCGGCCGCGGACGGCTCCCCGCGGCCCGACCGGTCTCGCCCTCTCGCCGGCCTGCGCGTCCTGCTCTCCAACGACGATTCCATGCAGGCCGTGAAGCCCAGCAACTCGGACGGCCTCGGCCTGTACGAGATCCGCAAGGCCCTGTGCGAAGCCGGCGCGGACGTCGTCGCCATCGCGCCCTGGCAGGTGCAGTCGGGCAAGGGCACGGCCGTCACCAACGGCGGCACGCTCTCCCTCGGCACCCGCCCCCAGCCGCGCGCCGGATACGAGAAGGACTGCTCCGGCACACGCTCCGGATCGCCCGTCTACGGTGTGTGTCTGGCCACCGGCCCGTGCGGCCAGGACTCGCCCAGCGCCACCCCGGCGGACACCGTCAAGTTCGCGCTGCGCGGCGGTCTCGCCGCCAAGGCCGGCTGGAAGAACGGCCCCGATCTGGTCGTCACCGGCATCAACTCAGGACCCAACGTGAGCGCCCAGGTCAACGACTCGGGTACCGTCGGCGCCGCGGTCGCCGCCATCGACGAGGGCGTCCCCGCCGTCGCCCTCTCCTCGTCCGGCGACGCGAGCCAGCTCGACTTCCCGGTCGCCAACTACCGCGCCCACGCCCGATTCGCCGCCGGATTCATCGCCGGGCTGCGCGAGCGCGACCTGTTCACCGACCGGTTCGCGCTCAAGGTCGACTACCCGGACGTGAGCGCCGGACAGAAGGCCAAGCCCCCGGTATGGACGAGCATCGGCCACGGCAAGAAGGTCTGGCACGCCTACGAGGCCCGTACGCCGGGCGGTGACCTCTTCGACATCGTCCCCGGCGTCTGCGACGACGAACCGACCAGCGACTGCACCGAGACCGTCAAGAACGCCGACTCCACCGCCCTGCTCGACCGGGGCCACATCTCCGTCGCCCCCGTCACCGCCGACCGCACCTACGGTGTCCGGACGAGCAGTGCCGGGCAGCTCGAACTGGCCCGCCTGGAGCGGTACGTCGAGCGCGAGGCTCCGCGTTCCTGACCCCGACCGGCCGTCCGCGGTCCCTCTCCCTGACCCGAGGGACCGCGGACGGTCATCCACCCCAGCGCCGTAACCCCACCACCGCACGGAGAACAGCCCATGACCACGATCACCACGTCGTCCCAGCCCGTCGTCCACACGAGCGCCGGCCCCGTCCGCGGCGAGCGCCGCCCCCACGGAGCGCGGTTCCTCGGGATCCCCTACGCCCAGCCGCCCGTCGGCCCGCTGCGCTTCGCCGCCCCCGTCCCGCCCGAGCCCTGGACGGACGTGCGCGACGCCACCGTGTACGGGCCCACCGCGCAGCGCCGCCAACTGTTCGACGTCACCACCATCCCCGAGCCGAGCATCCCGGGCGAGGGCACCCTCAACCTCAACGTCTTCACCCCCGACACCGCACCGGACGCGGCACGCCCCGTCCTGGTGTGGATCCACGGCGGCGGCTTCCTCGCCGGGAGCGCGGCCAGCCCCTGGTACGACGGCGACTCGTTCAACCGGGACGGCATCGTCGTCGTATCGATCGGCTACCGGCTCGGCATCGAGGGCTTCCTGCACCTGCCGGACGCGCCCGACAACCGGGGCGTGCGGGACTGGATCGCCGCCCTCGAGTGGGTCCAGCAGAACATCGCGACCTTCGGAGGCGACCCGCGCAAGGTGACGATCGCCGGCCAGTCGGCGGGCGGCGGCGCCGTGCAGACCCTCCTCGCCACCCCGGCGGCCCGCGGTCTGTTCCGCGCCGCTATCTCGGCGTCCGGCGCCGTGATGCAGCCCCAGAGCCGGGAGACCGCCGAGGCCGTCACCCGGCGGCTCAGCGAGCACACCGGCAGCCCCGTGACCGCGGCCGCGCTCGAGGACCTCTCCGACGCCGAACTCTTCGCCCTCCAGGACGCGTCGGCCTCCCCCGGCAAGCCCCTGCTGGCCCTGGCGCCGTTCGCCGACGGCCATCTCATTCCCGAGCCCGTGCGCGACGCGTTGACCACCGGGGACGCGGGAGCCGACATCCCTTTGATGCTCGGCTTCACCGCACACGAGTTCAACGCCGTCCCGCAGCCCGACGCCACCGCCGAGAGCCTGCGTGCCGCACTCGCCGCCCTCGGCCTCGACGAAGGGGGCAGCCGCGCCTTCCTCGAGACGTACGGCGGCGGGGAACCGGGCGAACTGCAGAGCCAGGCCATGACCGACACCGTCTTCCGTGCCCCCGGCCTCGCCATCGCCGAAGCCCGCGCCCGGCACGGCCGGCCCACCTGGCTCTACGAGTTCCGGCTGCGCTCCACGGCACCCGGCTTCACGGGCCTGGCCCACCACTGCACTGACCTGCCCTTCGCCTTCGACCTCCTGGACGCCGAAGGAGTCACCGCCGCCCTCGGCGACCGTCCGCCCCAGCATGTCGCCGACGCCGTGCACGCCGCCTGGACGGCGTTCATCAGCGACCTCGACCCCGGCACCGACTGGCCCCCGTACACGGCGCCTGAGCGCGAGACCCGCGTCTGGGACACCGCGCCGCACACCGCCTCCGATCCCCTGCACCGCGTCCGCGCGATCTGGTGCACCCCGTGACTGACCCCGCCGCCCGGAAGTTCGGATCACGTGACAAAGGTGATGTGCATCAGCCGTATTCCGATCTGGCTGTGCTGATGGCGTTGTGAGCACGTCATCGCACCCTGCTGACACCCCAGCTCCCCCGCGCAGGGCGGTGTCGGCTCGATGCCGTCTGTCATCGTGGTGCCCTGGAACTCCTCCACACATCCGCCTCATCTAGGACCGAACCTGACCTAGATGACTCCTACCTTGGTACCACTGGCACCTCAGCACCTCACATAGGGCGGACACCATGACAGGCATCGAGACGACCACCCGCGAAGAAGTCGAGCCCATCACCCCGGCCGCCACCGGCGAGCAGGCCGACTGGCTCCAAGGGCTGTCCAAGCAGCGGCACTTCCTCCGGTTCACCACGCGCGACCTCACCGACGAGCAGGCGGGCCATCGGACCACCGCCAGTGAGCTGTGTCTGGGCGGGCTGATCAAGCACGTCACCCGGGTGGAGCGGAGCTGGGTGACGTTCATCCAGCACGGTCCGTCCGCGATGCCCGACTTCACGGCGATGACGGAGACGGACTGGGCCGAGCGAGCGGCGACCTTCCGGATGCTGCCCGGCGAGACGCTGGCGGGCGTCCTGGCCGACTACGAGAAGGCGGCGCTCGAGACCGACGCCGTGATCGGCTCCCTGCCCGATCTGGACGCCGCGTGGCCGCTGCCGAAGGCTCCGTGGAACGAGCCCGGAACCTCTTGGTCGATCCGCCGCGTCCTGATGCACCTGGTCGCCGAAACGGCCCAGCACTCCGGCCACGCCGACATCATCCGCGAGTCGCTGGACGGCGCACAGAGCATGGCGTAACGAGCCGGGCTCCGGTCACCCCGACATAGGGACTGGATCCCCATCCGGAGCCGCGCGACGGCCCGCCTGATTCCCGAACGGATTCAGCGGGCCGTCGGTATCCGGGCGCGCCGAGAGAGCGGTGCCGGCGTCCCCGAGCACCGCGGACGATGAAACGCTCACAGCGTCGAGCGCTGGCCCGGTCACCACCTTGCGCGCAGCACGCCGTCACTGCCAGGCAGGGCGGGTGGCATGTCGGATCATTCCGTTCGGCGCTTCCCAGACGAAGTCCATGGACGCGTCGGTGGGCAGCGCGGAAAGGACCGCGTGGACATCTGGGTTGAGGTCGGGCCGGACCGTCAGGAGGGCTCAAGGCCGGAGCAGGGCGCGAATCGTGTGGAGACTGCTCGCGGTGAGGCGGTGCCAACGGGTCGCATTACGGACGTAGGCCTCTTCCCAGAGCAGGGACTGTGGCGCGGCGAGTTCGGCGCGAACACGTTCCCAGAAGTCCTCGTCGGCCGCCTCGGTCACTTCAGGTTCCTCAAGGTCTGCAGCGTAGGGGGAGGCGGTGATCGGTTGCGCAAACAGGCCGAGTTCACTGCAGAGCCGGTCACTGCTGACATACAGGTACTGGCTCCATCCGACATGGATGGTGAACGTGTCCTCGCGTTCCAGCCGCCACCAGGCGCCTTGGTCGCGGAGCATGGCTCGTAATTCAGGCCGCGACGAGCTCCCGCTCGCGGTCCGGTGTCTTGGCCTTGGGCTTCTTGTTGGGCAGTGAGAGCCTGACGACCTTGTGCCACGCGGAGAACACCTGCTTGGGCAGCGGCCCGGTGACGTAATCCAGTTCGTACTTTTCGAACAGCGCGCGCACCTTCACGGCGACCTCGGCGTACCGGTTGCTCGGCAGGTCCGGGAAGAGGTGGTGCTCGATCTGGTGCGACAGGTTGCCGGTCATGAAGTGCATGGCCTTGCTGCCGCTGATGTTCGCCGAGCCCATCATCTGGCGCAGGTACCACTGGCCGCGCGTCTCGCCCTCGATCGACCGGCGCTCGAAGACCTGCACGCCCTCGGGGAAGTGCCCGCACATGATCACCGAGTGGGACCAGATGTTGCGGACCAGGTTCGCGGTGAACGTGGCGCCGAGCGTGGGGAGGAACGACGGGCCCGACAGCAGCGGGTGGATCACGTAGTCCTTGAGCACCTGCTTGCGGATCTTGCGGCCCACAGCCTTGGCCCGGGCGCGGAACTCCGGGTTCTTGCGGCGGCGCCCCCGCAGGTTCTTGCCGAGCTCCAGGTCGTACGCTGCGATGCCGTACTCGAAGAAGCAGGCGTTGATGAAGTTCCACAGCGGCTGGCCGAGGTGGAACGGGTGCCACTTCTGGTCCTCGTCGACGCGCATGATGCCGTAGCCGAGGTCGTTGTCCTTGCCGATCACGTTGGTGTACGTGTGGTGCAGCTCGTTGTGCGAGTGCTTCCACTGGTCGGACGGCGAGACGTGATCCCACTCCCAGGTGGTGGAGTGGATCTTCGGGTCCCGCATCCAGTCCCACTGGCCGTGCAGGATGTTGTGGCCGATCTCCATGTTGTCCATGATCTTCGCCACGGACAGACCGGCGGTGCCGATCAGCCAGGCGGGCGGGAAGATCGAGAACAGCAGCACACCCCGGCTGACCAGCTCGAGCTTGCGCTGCGCCGAGATGATCCTACGGATGTAGGCGGCGTCCTTCTCGCCGCGGCCGGCGATCACCTCGTCGCGGATCGCGTCCAGCTCCCGGCCGAGCTCCTCGATCTGCTCCGCGGTCAGGTGGGCGGTGGGGTCGATGGCGGTCAAGGTGTTCCTACCGTTCGATGTCGCAGGGGCCCGCGGCGGCGGACACACAGGTCTGGATGAGGACGCCCGGCTCGGCCTCGGTGATCTCGCCGGTGCGCAGGTCGCGGACGGCTCCCGCCTTCAGCGGCGTGACGCAGCCGAAGCAGATGCCCATGCGGCACCCGGAGGGCATGAGCACGCCGGCTTCCTCGCCGACGTCCAGCAACGGCGTGGCGCCGTCCGCGTCGACGGTCCTGCCGGTGACGCTGAACGTCACCTGGCCGCCGTCACCGGCGACGACGATGCCGGGGCGGAAGCGTTCGGTGTGCAGGCGCTCTGGTACGCCGTGCTCGCTCCAGTGCTCTTCGGCTGCGTCGAGCAGGCCTGCGGGCCCGCAGGCCCAGGTCTCGCGATCGGCCCAGTCGGGCACGAGTTCGTCGAGGCGGGCGATGTCGAGCTTGCCGTCCGTGTCGGTGTGCACCTCGGTGAGCCGGAGTTTCTTTTCAGCGACCAGGTCGAGCAGCTCGTTGCGGAAGATCACGTCCTGCGGCTTCGGCGCGCAGTGGACCATGACGACGTCGTCGAACTCGATGTCGCGCAGCATGCCCATCACGGGCGTGATGCCGCTGCCTGCCGTCAGGTAGAGCACCTTGGCCGGCTTGGCCTGCGGCAGCACGAAGTCACCGGCCGGCTGGTCGAGCTGGATGAGTGTGCCCGGTTTCGCCCTGCGGACCAGGTGGTTGCTGACCTTGCCGTCCGGGATCGCCTTCACGGTGATCGTGACGCGGCCGTCCTGGCGGTGTGTCGGCGAGGTGAGGGAGTAGGCACGCCACAGGCGCACCCCGTCGATGTCGATCCCGATCCGCACGTACTGACCGGCCGTGTGGCCGCGCCAGCCCCGTCCCGGTCTGATCACGATGGTCGCGGCGTCGGCCGTCTCGCGGTGTACGGCCTCGATGCGCCCCCGCAGGTCAGCGCCCGCGCGCAGCGGGCTGACCAGGTCGAGGTAGTCCGACGGCAACAGTGGCGTCGTGACCATCTCCAGCAGTTTCCACGCCCTGCTGCGCAGGGCTGTACTCGTCATGGCTCCAGCTTGCTGCGCCTCCAGGCGTAAAGTCCTGACCGCAGGACGTAAATCTGGTCGACTGAATTGTTCGCAGGGAACAAAAACGTGAACCATGCAATCCGGCGGGCCAGCGAACTGGCCTTGGACGAGACGACGGTCACCGCGCTTCGGGCCGCGCTGAAGACCACCGCCGACGAGGTCGTCCAGGCGATCATCGACGAGGTCCCTCCCTACGCCAACGCCCTTTCGGGCCGCATGGGCGGCACCATCCGCCGGGCCGTCCGCACCGCCCTGGGCCACTACCTGGATCTCGCGAGCGGGAACGCCACGGGCGGCGACGGCGGCGACGCGGCCTACGAACTGGGGCGCGGCGAGGTGCGCGACGGCCGTTCGATGGACGCCCTGCTCAGCGCCTACCGCGTCGGCGCCCGTGTGGCCTGGCGATGCCTGGCAGCGGGTGCCGTTCCCGCGGGTCTGCCCGCCGCTGAGGTCGCCAAGTTCGCCGAGCTGACCTTCGCCTACATCGACGAGCTCTCCGCCGCGAGCGCCGCGGGCCACGCCGACGAACTGGCCGCCCGGGGCCGGGCTCACGAGCTCCACCTGGAACACCTGGCCCGCGACCTCCTCGCCGGCGCGAGCCAGGACGTGCTTCTGGCCTCTGTTCAGCGGGCCGGGTGGCAGCCTCCGGATTCGCTGACCGCGGTTCTGCTCCCCGCCGCCCAGACCCGGCCCGCCTACCGCACGCTCGACCCGAGCACCCTCGTCCTCGACGATCTGCCCGACGCCACCGGTGTGCTGCTCGTCCCCGATGCCGACCGGTCACGTCTCCTGCGGCAACTGACCGACCGCACGGCCGTGGTCGGCCCGGCCCGGCCATGGACGCGTGTGTCCACCTCGTACGCCCGAGCCGTGCGCGCGCGCTCCCTCTCCTCCGATATCCACGACACCGAGGACCACCTGCCCGAGTTGGTGCTGAGCGCCGACGTGGACGCGTTCGCGGACCTGCGTGCCCGAGCCCTCGCCCCGTTGCGTACCTTGCCTCCCGCCACCGCACGGCGACTGGAGGAGACGTTGCGGGCGTGGCTCCTGCACCAGGGCAGGCGGGACGAGGTGGCGGCGGTGCTGTTCGTCCATCCCCAGACCGTCCGGTACCGGATGTCGCAGCTGCGGGAGCTGTTCCCGGATCTCGCGTCGCCGCACCGGGTTCTTGAACTGACGCTGGCGGTCGGCGCCCGGGTCACCTGACGCGTACTTCGACCTTCCACGAACGCGTCCGCGAGCGGTCCGCACATCGTGCCTCGTCCTCGGTGCCGTCAGCTGGCTCGTGCGGGCCCGGGCCGGCATGACCCACCGCGCGGGGGATGATGGAGATGGAATGACGGAACGTGAGGTCAGGAGCTTCCATGGCGCAGCGGGTTCACCGGCCCCGTGAGGACGCGGAGTTCAATTTCATCCTCGGTATGAGCGGAGTTCCGGTTCTCGCATACTTCACCGGGACCTGGCCCAAGGCACTCGAACCCTGCCGGGTGATGGACCTCGTCGTGGGTGGCATCGCCGACGACTACACGGGCCGTGTGACGGCCGTCCGCGCGGACATCACGCGTTGTCCGGCCGCGACCGAGCGATACGGGATCACCGGAGCCCCGTCCTACGTCCTGTTGAAGGAGGGAGAGGCGGTGGCGCACGCCACCGGGCTCATGACTACCGCCGAGGTACGGGAGTTCCTGGACGGCCACCTCTGAGGCTGTAGGCGCCAGAAACTCGGCCAGCCCTATCGAGAGACCGTCCACCACAGGAGTGCCTGCGGACACGCATCTCCATGCCCGCAGGCCGGCGCCCTTCACCGCGGGGAGGCCCTGCCGTCGGACGCGCCTTCGCTCTCCATCGCCTCGGAGCGCACCGTCTGAACCGTACGAACGGACCTAGGTCCAATGGAGGGGTTCCGTCCGAGACCTCTGGGCGAGGTGGGTGGCAGGTGCCTGGCGTAGGTTCCGGGAGGGCCAGGCGTGCGGGTACGCACTGGTGGCCGTGGCGCACCCGGACGAGAGGCGAGGGCATGGACGACAAGCGGACGGCAGCGGTGTGGCAGGGAGAGGAACTCGATCTCGACGCCTACCTCGACCGGATCGGGTTCGACGGCTCGCGCGACGCGACCCTGGAAACCCTCGGGCGGCTTCAGCGCGCCCACACCACGTCGATCCCTTTCGAGAACGTCCACGCGGTCCTCGGTCTCCCCCTCCCCCTCGACCTCGACTCGGTGCAGGAGCGCCTGGTGCGACGACGCCGCGGCGGCTACTGCTACGAGCACGTCGTCCTCTTCGCCGCCGCTCTGGAACGCCTCGGGTTCGACATCACCGGCATCAGCGGCCGCATCACCCTCGGCGCCCCCAGAGTCACGCCGGCCACCCACGCGATGGTGGTCGTACGCTTCCCGGACGACGCGCGTGCCTGGCTCTGCGACGTGGGCTTCGGCAGCGGCCCGACCGCGCCGATCGAGCTCGCCGACGGCGCCACGCTGGAGGCCGACGGCTGGCGCTACCGTCTCGAACGGCGGCCCGGCGCCCTGGCCGACTCCTGGACGACGTACCAGTACGGGGCCGACGGCTGGACCGACCGCAACACCTTCGTCCTGGTGCAGCAGTACCCCGTCGACTACCGGGTCGGCAGCCACTACGTCGGCACACACCCGCGCTCCCCGTTCGTGACGCGCCTGTTCGCCCAGCGATTCACCGGCGCCGAGCACCACCAGCTCGACGGCACCACCTGGAGGGTGTTCACACCCGACGGCGCGTGCGTGGAGAAGGAGGTCGCGCCCGCCCAGATCGGCGAGCTCCTCGCCGACACGTTCGACATCGCCCTCACTCCCGGCGAGCTGACCGCGATCCTCGGGAAGGCCGGTATCGACGGGCGATGATGCCGGGGGCCCCGGCGGGTGGGAGGTCCGGCCCGGGCTCACGCTTGTGGCGCGTACGCACAATAGGGGCGGTTGCAATAGCCCGCGCATGCAAGTAGTGTCTTCGTTTGTAAGGCGCACGCTCGCACCCGGACGCGGCGCTCACGGGGGCCACCCGGCCCGCACCCCCACATCTCGCAAAGGCACCACCCATGTCGCTCAAGAACCTCCTTCCCGGCCGCCTCGGCTTCGGCACCGCCCCGCTCGGCAACATGTTCCGCGATATCCCCGCCGACGAGGCCCGCGCCACCGTCGAGGCCGCCTGGGACCACGGCATCCGCTTCTACGACACCGCTCCCTTCTACGGCGCCGGACTCGCCGAGGAGCGGCTCGGCGAGGTACTCGCCGGCAAGCCGCGCGACGAGTTCGTCCTCTCCACCAAAGTGGGCCGGGTGATCCTCGACGAGCACGAGACCGCCGCGCCGGACTTCGGCGAGAAGGGCGGCCTGTTCGAGCACGGCAACCCGAACAAGCTCCTCCACGAGTGGACCGCCGACGCCACCGAGCGCTCCATCGAGGGAAGCCTCAAGCGGCTCGGCACCGACCGCCTCGACATCGTCTGGGTCCACGACATCGCGCAGGACTTCCACGGCGACGCATGGCTGGGCAAGTTCGAGGAAGCCCGCACCGGAGCCTTCCGCGTCCTGTCCCGGCTGCGCGACGAGGGCGTCATCAAGGCCTGGGGTCTCGGCGTCAACAAGACCGAGCCCATCGAGCTGACCCTCGCCCTCGACGAGCCCCGGCCCGACGGCTTCCTCCTCGCGGGCCGCTACACCCTGCTCGACCACGAGCACGCGCTCACCCGTCTGCTGCCCATGGCGCAGGAACAGGGCGTCGACATGGTCGTCGGAGGCCCGTACAGCTCCGGCATCCTGGCCGGCGGCACCCACTTCGAGTACCAGCAGGCACCCGCCGAGATCATCGAGCGCGTCGGCAAGCTGAAGGCCCTCACCGAGAAGCACGGCGTCGGCATCAAGGCCGCCGCCCTGCAGTTCTCCCTCGCCCACCCGGCGTCCGCCGCCGTCATCCCCGGCGCGACCCGGCCAAGCCGCATCGCCGAGGACACCGCGGCCCTCAACGAGACGGTCCCGGACGCGTTCTGGACCGACCTGCGCGCCGCGGGCCTGGTCAGCCCGGCGGCCCCGCTCCCGCACAACGCCTGACCCCACACGCGACACCACAAGGAGCGATCATGGCTTCCACGTCCGTCTCCCGCACCGTCCCCGCCTCCCCCGACCAGGTGTGGAGCCTGATCGGCGGCTTCGACGCCCTGCCCGACTGGCTTCCCTACATCTCCGCGAGCACCGCTCTCGAAGGCGGCCGGGTCCGCCGCCTGACCAACCCCGACGGCGACGTCATCGTGGAGCGTCTGGTCGGCTTCGACGAGGCCGAGCGCCACTACAGCTACGCCATCCTCGAGGCCCCGTTCCCCGTCGACGGCTACCTTTCCACGATCCGGGTCCACACGGTTCCCGGCCGGGACGACCTCGCAGAGGTCCAGTGGTCGGGCCGCTTCCACGCCAAGGGCGCCACCGATGAGGAGGTCGTCGAGCTCTTCACCGGCATCTACGCCGACGGTCTCGACGCCCTGCACAAGGCGCTCGCCTCCTGACCCGGACGCCTTCCCGACCAGCCCGGGCACGTTTTCCACGTGCCCGGGCTGACACGCGCGAGCGGCGGCCGGGCCGAAGAGCGTTGTGCTGCCCCGGCCCGCATGCCTAATCTTCCGCCGTGACAGAAGTGCCGGTCGCAGCCTACGACTTCGTGGTCGTCGGGTCGCTCCCGCACGGGAGGGCCGGGGATGCGGGGACATGTCGCGGGGGCCGTCGCCACAGCGCTGGTGGCGGTGCTGGTGTCGGGGTGCGGGACTCCCGACCGAGTGGACGAGCAGCCGAAGGCGGGGCGGCCGACGGCCGGGAATGCCTCGGCGCATCCCCGCACCGGGGACTTCAACGGCGACGGCCGCGACGACTTCGCGGTGCTGTCGGGCCGCCGGCTGACCGTGGTGTACGGCTCGGCGCACGGCCTCGACCCGCGCCTGCGCACCGTCGTAGCGCAGCCCGCCCCCGCGAACGGCTCCGAGCAGACTCGGCTGTTCCGGGCCGATCTCGACCGCGACGGTTTCACCGATCTGCTGCTGTCCCCCGAGACGCGGCCACCGGCCGTGCTGTGGGGCGGGCCGCGCGGGCTGGCCGCCTCGGCGAAGCCGCTGACGGGGCCGGCGAAGGGTCCCGCTGCCATCGGTGACTTCGACGGCGACGGCGCCACGGACCTGTTCGTTCCGGGCGGTGCGACGGGCCCGGAGGGCACGGTCTGGTACGGGCCCATCGGCCGCGACGGCGCCCCGGCCCACCGCCAGGACCTGCGCTACGAGCATCCGGCGGACTCGATCCCTGATCGGGTGCTCGCCGGGGACTTCGACGGCGACAAGGCGACGGACCTGGCGCTCTGGTTCGCCTGGACCGACCCGGAGTCGGAGGGGGACGGCGACGTGACCTTCACCGGACAGCACCGCCTGCGCGGCGGCCCCGAAGGGCTGCGGCTCACCGAACGCCGCGAGCGGCCGGACCTGGGCCTGGACGGGCAGCCGGGAGACATCAACGGCGACGGCATCGACGATCTGTACGCGGCGTACTTCACCGCGTCCGGAAAGCAGTTGGGCGCGGGTTATTGGCTGAGTACCTCCTCCGGTCCGGAGAGCGGCCGCAAGGGCGTAGTGGGCACCGCCGCCCCGCCGGGCCTCGGCGGCGGGCCCCACTACGGCGGCATGGGCGACACGGCCCTGGGCGACGTCACCGGCGACGGCAGGGCCGACCTGGTGACCTCGGCGACCGGCGCCAACGACAACAACGGCGTGGTCTGGCTGATCCCCGACGTGCAGCGGGCGGACGCCGGGGACATCCGGGCGGTGACGCTGGACAGCCCCGGCGTCCCGGGCAGCAACACGCCCTCGCCCGGCCGCGGCCCCACCCGGCACCGCATCACCGTCGTGAGCCCGCTGCTCGACACCGACGGCGACGGCCACCTCGACGTGGTGTTCGGCTCCACCGGCTATCTGGATGCCAAGAAGCGGGACCTCGACGCGTTCTGGGTCTTGCGCGGCACCGATCGCGGGATGACGTACCAGGGGCACTTCACCGCGGAGGACCTCCGCTGAGCGCAGCGCCCATCGGGACGGCACGACAGACGTCCGTCCGACTCGACGCCCCTTCCGCTCGACGCCGACCGGTCATGCGGGAGGCATGGCTGCTTCGGGAGTGTCGACGGGCAGGGCCGCGGCGATGACGTTGCGTTCCGAGCGTCCCAGGAGAGGGAAGGTGATCTTTAGTCCTCGGTCGTCGGCGGGCGAGGAGACGACGAAGGACGAGTTCAGCCAGCGTTCGCGTATCTGAGTGCGCATCAGCCCCGCACGCGGGATCGTCATGACGTGCTCCCCCGTCTTGGCGAACGTCGGATCGGCCTGGAAGATGAAGATCCGACGGTCCGTCATGGCCAGGTACATCGGGCGGGGCGTGGGGATCACGGCAACGGCGCCGGCGCTGAGGACGGCCGAGGCCACGGCGACGGCCGCGGTACGGCGCACCGACACGGAGCTGAGATTCACGATGGTCGTGACCTCGACCTGCTCGTCCGGTGCCAGCATGGGGGCAACGGTGGCCAGCAGCAGGCGGCGGCGCTTTGCGTTCACGGGTACTCCTGAAGACATGATCGAACCGGTCGGGTCGACACCGGACCGGAAAAGGGAGCATGCCGCACGCCTCCACTACGTCCGCGCGCGGGGTACCCAACGGTCCTGTGCGCACTGACAGTCGCCGGACGTCGAGCCGTCTCAGTAGGGCAGCCCCTCCGAGGCCGCGCGCAGAGCGGCCTCGAGACACGAGGCGAGCGCGGAGTCGACGGCTTCCGGCCGGTCCGTGTACCGCCGGGCGAAGTCCTCCGCCGCGGCACGCAGCGCGCCGTTCAGCGTCGCGGCGTGCACGATGACCCGCAGGTCGTCGGCAGCGGCGCCGGAGCGCCGAGCGAGAAGCCCGCAGAGTACGGGCAGCGCCTCGTCGTGGGCCTGCAGCCACACGGCGCGGAGGGCCGGGTCGGTGGCGGTCATCCTGATCAGGTCGAGGATCTCCGGGGTGGCGGCGGGCAGATCGCCCTTGCGACAGGTCTCGGCGAAGAAGTCCAGCAAACTCATGCCGGCCGGCCAGTCACGCAGGCGGTCCACGGCGAAGTCGAGCCCCGCCGTCAGGAGGGGCAGGACGCAGCTCTCCTTCGTGGGGAAATGGCGCCACATGGTGCGGGAGGAGACGCCCACGGCCTGCGCGATCTGTTCGCCCGTCGTGGCGGAGACGCCCTGCTCGGTGAACAGGCGCACCGCCGCACAGGCGATCTCCAGGCGCAGCGCGGCCTTTCGGCGCGCCACGAGGGACAGGCGCTCGTTCCCTGTCATCCCCTGCCGTAGTGACTCAACCGGCGTCTGGCGCACTGTCGTTCCACCGTCCCGTCCGTTGGTCACCGCAGCATATAGAGGGGGTGTCGGCCGATGAACCTTTCTCGCCGGACGGTCCTGACCTGCTCCGTGCTCGCGCGGCGATCTGATCGACTCACTCCATGCACGATTGACGCATGCAGCCACCTTGTCAGTGAGAGACACCCACGCTTACTCTCCGGTAAGTAACCGGCGGGTAACCCCACTTCACCCGCCATTGGCATGCCCATGCCATTTAGTTGCGATCGGCGATGCCCCGCACTTCGTCAAGGAGTCGCTCATGCCCTCTCCCACCCGGCGCACGCTGCTCACCGGTGCTGCCGCCCTCACCGCCACGGGCCTCCTCCCGTCCGCCACCGCATCCGCGGCCCCGGCCCGGATCCGGCTCACCCGGGAGGACCACAGAGCCGTCGTCATCGGCTCCGGGTTCGGCGGCGGCGTGACCGCACTGCGCCTGGCGCAGGCAGGCGTCCCGGTGACCGTCCTCGAGCGCGGCCGCCGCTGGCCGACCGGACCGAACGCGGACACCTTCCCCCGCCCGTCCAACCTGGACAAACGCGCACTCTGGTACGGCACCGTGCCCGAAGCCGTCCGGCCGCTCGCCCGGCTGATCGGCACGCCGCTGGACTTCGCCCCCTACGCCGGACTCCTCGAACCGGTCCTCGGCGACAACATCCTGAGTGTCTGCGCGGCGGGGGTCGGCGGCGGCTCCCTCGTCTACCAGGGCATGACCCTTCAGCCCTCCGAAGCCGTGTTCAACACCTGGCTTCCCGAGGGGCTCGACTGGGGGCGCATGGACCGGACCTACTACCCGCGGGTCGCCCGGATGCTCCAAGTGGCCACCGCCCCGGACGCGTTGATCGCCAGCCCCCACTACTACGCGGCCCGGGTCTTCGCCGAAAGAGTCAAGAAGGCCGGCTACGGCCTGGAGAAGATCCCGATGCCGATCGACTGGGACTACGCCCTGGCCGAACTGCGCGGTGAGATGAAGGCGTCGTACTCCAACGGCGACTGCGCGCTCGGCGTCAACAACGGCGGCAAGCACTCCGTCGACGTGACGTACCTGAAGCAGGCGGAGGCGACCGGCAGGGTCACCGTCGCGACCCACCACCACGTCACCTCCGTGGCCCGGGCGACCGACGGCCGCTGGGAGGTGCACGTCGACCGCACCGACGACTACGGCGTCGTCCAGGAGCAGAAGATCCTCACCACCCGCGCCCTGGTCATGGCCGCGGGCAGCGTCAACACCAGCAAACTCCTGGTCCGTGCGGGCGCTACCGGCGCCATCCCCGACCTGCCCGACGGCCTCGGACAGGGCTGGGGAACCAACGGCGACCGCATCTACGCCTGGACCAATCTGCAGGAGGACTTCGGGGCCGAGCAGGGCGGCCCGGTCGTCTACGGCAGCAAGCAGTGGGACGACCCGTCCACCGCGAACACCGTCATCCAGGCGTCCCTCCCGCCGGTGGGCCTCGACACCCGTACCACCATGCTGGTCGGCTTCGGGGTCAGCGCCGACCGGGGCCGGTTCAGCTACGACGCCGGCAGCGACTCCGTGTCCCTGAAGTGGCCCTCGGACGGTGACGCGGCGAGCCGGCGCAACATCCACACCCGCGTCACCGCGCTGTCCAAGGGACTCGGCGCCCTCACCGACACCAACTCCCTGGTCAACAGCACCTGGCACCCGCTGGGCGGGGCGTCCATGGGCACGGTCTGCGACCTCGAGGGCCGAGTGCGGGGCCAGCGCGGTCTCTACGTGCTCGACGGCGCGCTGATCCCCGGGACCACGGGTGCCTGCAACCCCTCGATGACCATCGCCGCCGTGGCCGAGCGTGCGCTGGACGCCATCACCGCCCAAGACGTCGGTACGGCCATCTGACCCACCCCGAACACCCTTTTCGACCGAGGAGCACACCTTGAGCCGCAACAAGAGTCTCCCCTCGTCCCACCGCACCGGAGGCCTGCTGGCCGCCGGCGCCGTCGCGGGCTCCGTCTGCCTGTGTCTGGCGACCGTGCCCGCCTCGGCGGCCGGCTCCGACCCGGTGGTCTCCCGCGGGGTCACCATCCCCACCTTCTACAACCCGCCGGCGGAACTGCCTTCCGCGAACGGCGCGTTGATCCGTACCGAGCCGATGAAGCTGGGCCTCAGCATCCCGGGGCTCGACGGCAGAGCGATGCCGGGCACCGCGACCCGCCTGATGTACAAGTCCACCGACTCCACCGGGCAGCCCGTCGCCGTCACCGGCACCTACATCGAGCCCTCGGCGGCCTGGACGAAGTCCGGACCGCGCCCGCTGGTGGCGGTGGCCTCGGGCACCATGGGCCAGGGCGACCAGTGCGCACCCTCCCTGTCGCTGGAGAATCCGCTCACCCTCACCGGCGACACCACCTCCGTCGGCTACGAGGCTCTCGCCATCTACCGCATCCTGGCCACGGGATCGGCGGTCGTCCTCACCGACTACGCCGGACTCGGCGCCACCGACCGTCTGCACACCTACGTCAACCGCCTCGACGAGGGCCACGCCCTGCTGGACGCGGTCCGCGCCGCCCGCGGACTGCCGAGCACGTCGATCACCACCGACTCGCCGACCGGCCTGTACGGCTACAGCCAGGGCGGTGGCGCGTCGGCCTCGGCGGCCGAACTCCAGGCCGCCTACGCCCCCGACGTCCCGCTCAAGGGCACCTACGCGGGCGCGCCGCCGGCCGACCTCGTCTCCACCATGAAGGGGATCGACGGCAGCGCCCTCGCCGGCGCGCTGGCCTGGTCGATCAGCGGCTTCGTCCAGGCCTACCCGCAGATGCGGGACGTGGTCGACCGGAACGTCAGCGACAGCGGCAAGGCGGTCCTCAAGGACGCGTCGACCATGTGCATCGGCGACGCGCTCTTCGGCTACGGCTTCGCCAAGAGCAGCAAGTGGACCAAGGACGGCAAGTCCATCGCGGACGTCATCGCGGCCGAGCCCGCGGCGCAGGCCGTGCTCAACGAGCAGCGCATCGGCACGATGAAGCCCTCCGGTCCCGTGCGCGTGGCCACCGGCACCCAGGACGACATCGTTCCCCACGCCCAGGCCCGGCAGCTGGCCGTGGACTGGTGCCGCAAGGGCGGCGATGTCACCTACGACGCCGTCAAGCTGCCCAACCTGGGCGACAAGATCGTCACCAACCATCTGGTGCCGCTCATCACCGACCAGGGCGACGCCATCTCCTGGCTGACCGACCGGCTCGCCGGCAAGTCCGTCAAGTCCAACTGCTGGACCATGCCCGTCCAGCCCTGATCCCCACCGCTCGACGTCGCGGGGTACGGTCCCCGCGGCGTCGAGCATCCCGTGGCCTGTCCGTGGCCGCCGGGGTCGGACGCTGCCGGTTCCTCGGTCGGGGACGGAACGCGCAGAGCGTTCCTCGAACGCACCTGTCGCGTCAGGCCGCAGCCCGTCCGGATCGACGACGAGGCTGTCGAGGTAGGCGTCGAAGTCGTGAGCGACCTCGGTGAAGACCCCCCTTCGACAGGTATCCCGGGTGGGGAATGCCGTGCACGAAAGCATGGAGGCGGCCGGAAGTGGCCGGATTCAGGTCCAGGAACAGAGTGTCGCTCCCGCCGTTGCGGGCGATCGGGAGCAGGCCGGCCAGCGAGACCTCACGGGCGAGCCACCCCTCACGACTGCGGCCGTACTCGCCCAGAAGACGATCGACAGGAAGGCGGCAGCGGCAGCCCGATCTCCCGTTCGATACGTTCCACTTCACCCACCTCGAACGGCCTGAACGGCCCCACGACCAGGCGGCCTCGGTACCAGCGCGACAATGCTTCGGACACGGCAGGATTGTCGCACTCCGCGGCCTCTCGAAAACCTCCAGGACGCCGCGTTACCGAACTTGGAGCCGAGCACGTCCATCCGTACTCGACGGAGCCTGTTCATGAGTACGCCGACACCTACGAGCCCGATGCGCTCCACGCGCGGCGAATCAGGGTCCGGACCGTCTCGACCTGTGGCTTGCGCACCCACAACCGGACCGGCCGGCGCAGGACGCCACACACCCTGCGCCTCGTTCCACCGCCGTCGTCATTGCTGGTCGTCGCCGGGTTCGGCACGGCTGCCCGGCTTCCTGCCGCCGTCGTTGGCCTTGAGCCAGGCCGACAGTTCACGCATGGCCGATTCGATCTCGTCGTGTGCGTAGTGGTCCGGGTCCCACCCGGCGTACAGAGAGATGGTGAGCGGCCGCCCCTGGCAGGTCAGGGGGCGTGTGTGCAGGTCGAACTGCGGGTGGTCGACGACGATGCAGACGCCGTGGCCCGCGGCGGCCAGCGCTTGAGCCATGGCCTCGGACTGCGGTTCGAACGCGGGCCGGAGCGGCGCGCCCTGTTCGTACAGGGCACTGTCGAGGGCACGGCGCACGGCGCTCGCGCGGCTGTTCACGATGACGGGATGGACGAGCACGCTCGACAGCTCCAGGTCGCCGCTTCCTTCCCGGGCCAAAGGATGCGAGGCGGGGATCTGGGCGCTGATCTTGCGGTCGCCGAGGCGCTGCGCGGCCATCGCCCCGGGCGGCAGGCTGGTGGAGATGCCGATGTCGACGTCCCCGGCCGTCAGGCGGTCGTAGACCTGAGCGGGTTCACAGGCCCGGGCGTCGGCGAAGGGGCCGCCGAGTTCGGCGACGAACGGGGCCACGACGTGCGCGATGGTGGAGGCGGGGCAGGCCACGCGGAACTGTAGGGGGCTCTGTCCGGTGACGGCCTGCAGCAGTTCAGTGCCGCGGGTGGCACGCAGGGTGAGGTCGCGTGCGACGGGTACGAAGCGCCGGCCGGCCGCCGTGAGCTGAACTCCCCCGCTGGTCCGTCTGAGCAGTTCCGCGCCCAGTTCACGTTCGAGCGTGCGCAACTGCCGTGAGATGGAGGGCTGGGCCACGTGGACACGCGCGGCGGCCGCAGTCATGGAGCCGGTGTCGACCACCGCCAGGAAATACCGCAGGACCCTCAGTTCCATCGCGTCTCCCTTTTCCGTGTCCGTGTCCGCGTCCGTCAGCCGCACGACCCATGCCTGTGAGGTATGGCTGTGCAGCTCAGAAGGTACTGGACCGTATGGCTGGTCGGCTACGACACTGATCGCACCGGATCACACCGATCGAACGGGCACCCGCAGCGTCGCGGTCAGCGCAGAGCCTCTGGCCGTCTCGCGCCGCGTACAGGTCGAATCCGCCGGCACCGCCGCTCACCCCCGGAGTCAGCCATGCCCCACACCGCACCCACCGCTGGCCGCAACGCCAGACGTGCCACCGCAGCGTCCTTCGTCGGGACCGCAGTCGAGTGGTACGACTTCTACATCTACGGCACCGCCACCGCTTTGGTGTTCGGCAAGCTGTTCTTCCCCAGCGCCAGCCCCGCCGCCGGTACGCTCGCGGCCTTCGCCACCTTCTGGGTCGGTTTCCTCGCCCGTCCCATCGGCGGCCTGATCTTCGGTCACATCGGGGACCGGGTGGGGCGCAAGAACGTCCTCGTCACGACCCTGGTCCTGATGGGGTCCGCCACCACCCTCATCGGCCTGCTGCCCACCCACGCCACCATCGGCGTCGCCGCGCCGGTCCTGCTCGTCCTGCTGCGCGCCGTCCAAGGGATCGCCGTCGGCGGTGAGTGGGGCGGCGCCGTCCTCATGGCCACCGAGAACACCGATCGGAAACGGCGCGGCTTTGCCGGTATGTGGGTCCAGCAGGGCTCACCGGCCGGATCCATCCTGGCCACCCTCGTCTTCATCGCCGTGGGGCATCTGCCCGACGACGCGTTCCTGACGTGGGGCTGGCGCGTTCCCTTCCTGCTCTCCGCCGTGCTGGTGGCCATCGGTCTGGTCATCCGGCTGAAGGTCACCGAGTCCACCGAGTTCGAGGCTGCCAAGGAGCGGCAGGAGGAGGCCGCCCCGAAGATCCCGGTGGTCGAGCTGTTGCGCACGTCCTGGCCGCTGGTCCTGCTGGGCGTCGGCGCCAGCGCCATGGGCATCTCGTCGGCCTACTTCACCAACACCTTCGTTCTGTCCTGGGCCACGAGCGACCTTGGCGTGCACCGGCAGACCATGCTCGACATCCTCCTCGTCCTCGCCGTCCTGCAGTTCCTGTGGCAGCCACTGGCGGCCCTGCTCGCGCAGCGCATGGGCACCGTCCGGCTGATGGCGGGCGCCCTGATCGCCAACATCGCCGTCGCGGTGCCGATGTTCCTCCTGATCGCCACCCGCAACAGCACCCTGATCGCCGTGGGTCTGGCCCTGGGCGTGCTCACCGGGTGCAGCTACTACGCCCTGCTGGCCGGGTTCCTGTCCCAGGCATTCCCCGTCCGGGTCCGCTACACGGGTGTGTCCCTGGCCTACCAGCTGTGCAGCACGGTCATCGGCGGGTCCACCCCGTTCGTCGCCCAGTGGCTGCTCACCCGGGGCGGCGGCCACTGGCCGGTGGTCGGCTACTACATCACGCTCCTGCTGCTGACCACGGTCTGCGTGCTGGCCCTGGCCCGGCACCGCTCCAGCCGCCTCGACGCCCCCGGCTCCGCCGATCGGGAGGCGGAGGCCCTGCCCACCGTCGCGTAACCCTCCTCGGCACCCGCACCCTCGCCACCCACATCCTCGCCAGCCCCAAGGGACCAGCCATGCACTTGGACGCACTGTTCACCAACGGCCGCTTCACCACGCTCGACGCGGACCGGCCCACCGCCCACGCCGTCGGAGTCGTCGCCGGCCGCGTCGTCGGCTTCGACGACGAGGTCACCGGATGTACCGCCGACGAGGTCCACGACCTGCGGGGCGCCCCGGTGGTCCCCGGCTTCAACGACGCCCACCAGCACCTGAGCATGCGCGGCCGCCGCCTCCTCCAACTCGACCTGCACGCGGGGACCGTCCCCACCCTGGACGCCCTCTACGCCGCGGTACGCGAACGGGCGTCACGACTCGGCCCCGGCGAATGGCTCTTCGGCGCGGGGTACGACCAGAACAAGATCGGCGCGCACCCGACGGCCGAAGCCCTGGACGAAGCGGCCCAGGGGCGCCCCGTATGGCTGGAGCATGTCTCCTGCCACATGGGCGTGGCCAACACCGCGGCCTTTACCCGCGCCGGCTACACCGACCGGCTCGGTGTTCCCGACATGGACGGCGGCCACGTCGAACGCGCCCCGGACGGCCGGGCGGCCGGCCTGCTCCAGGAGACCGCCCAGCACCTGGTGACCCGCGCCTTCCGTCCCTCCCCCGTGGACTCGATCGTCGCCGCCATCAAGGCCGGCAACGACCAGGGGGTGACGGAGGGCATCACCAGCATCACCGAACCGGGCATCGCCGCCGCCGAACACGTCGGACACGGCCCGGCAGACCTGCACGCCTTCCACCGGGCCGTGCAGGAAGGCGTGTTGAACATCCGCACCACCGTCATGCCCTACATGACCGTGCTGCACGACCTGGGTGCCGTCGGCGACGGCGCCTCCTGGTTCGGACTCGACCTCGGACTGCGCAGCGGCTTCGGCGACGACCGGCTGAAGATCGGTGCCACCAAGGTCGCCACGGACGGCTCGCTCATCGGCCGCTCCGCGCACATGTGCTGCGGCTACCACGACGAACCCGACAACGTCGGCTTCCTGCAGTTCGACGAGGACTGGCTGACCCGCACGATCACCGAGGCGCACCGGTGCGGCTGGCAGGTCGCCGCCCACGCCATCGGGGACGCCGCCATCGACGTCGTCCTGGACGCCTTCGAAGCCGCCCAGGCCGCCCACCCGCGCCCCGACGCACGTCACCGCATCGAGCACTTCGCTGTCGCCTCCGACCAGCAGGTCCGCCGCCTCGTCGACAACCACATCGTTCCCGTCCCGCAAGGGCGTTTCATCTCCGAGATCGGCGACGGCATGATCACGGCACTGGGCCCCGAGCGCTCCGCCCTCTGCTATCGCATGCGCAGCCTCCTGGACGCCGGCGCCGTCCTCCCCGGTAGCAGCGACGCCCCCGTCGCGCACGGGAGCCCGCTGCTCGGCATCCACGACATGGTCAACCGCCGCACCGCCACGGGAGCCCCGCTGGCACCCGCGGAAGCCGTCACCCCCGCACAGGCCCTGTACGCCTATACCGTGGGCTCCGCGTATGCCGAACACGCGGAGGACCGCAAGGGCCGCCTGGCACGCGGCATGCTGGCGGACTTCGCCGTCCTCTCGGACGACCTGCTGACCGTGGCACCCCGACGAATCGCCGACCTGTCCGTCGGCGCCACGGTGATCGGGGGCCGGGTCGTCCACAACGCGGGCGCACTCGGCTGATCCGGCTGCCCGGCAGGTCGACAACCACGGACGCGGACCGCGCCGTCCGCCGGGCGTCGGAAGGCTTCCCACCTTGTCGGGGTCGGCGCGGTACCACGAGGAGTGAGGGACCGTCCGACCCCGCCCCGAACCGTCGGCCCGACGGAGTGGAGAATCGCGGAATGTCCGACAAGAGAGACGAGACCGCATGCCGCGTCTGCGGTGTCGACGACGGCGAGATCCTGTGGGGTGCCCAAGGCTTCCCCCTTTACGTCATCTGCGACTGCTGCGGCACCGAATCGGGAATCGGTGACGACAACCTCACGCAGGTCCGCGAACTCCGCGGGTACTGGGTCGGGCACGGTGCCTCCTGGGCAGTGCCTCACCGTCGCCCGAAGGACTGGGATCTCCTGCGACAGATACAGAACATCCCCGAGGAGTGGCGCTGAGAATGCCGGACAACGGGGCGACTTTGAGCGCGCCACTTCCTCCGGAGGAGTTCTGCCGCATGTGCGGGTGGAACCACGCCACCTTCTGGGAGGACGGCTGGCCGACCTCCGCCGTCTGCGACTGCTGCGGCAGCGAGTCCGGCATCGGTGACATGGGCGCGAAGTCCGGCTCGTGGGACGGCGTACGGGGCCTGCACGACTTCCGGGGCTGGTGGATCGGACACGGTGCCCAGTGGTGGCGCCCGCACAGCAGGCCACGCGACTGGGAGGTGCTGCAGCAGGTGACGAACATCCCCGCGCCGTGGCGCACTCCGCCCCCGCCTCTGGTCGACCGGGAACAACGCGCCCTTGAACGGGGCTCGTACGGGTCGCTGGGCACGGAGACCGTGTGCCGGATCTGCGGCCTGGCCGGGCCGTGCTTCTGGCGTGGCGGCGTGCCGACCGAGACGGTCTGCCCGTCCTGCGGCGGCGAGTCCGGCATCGACGACCTGGCGCGTCCCGGAGACTGGGAGACATTGCGGGCCATCCGTACCCGCCGCGGCTACTGGGCCGGTCTCGGGGCTCCGTGGACGGACGCCACGGTCCGCCCGGCTGGCTGGAACGTACTGGAGCAGCTCGGAGCCGTCCCGCCGGCCTGGCGGTGACTTCAGGCGACGCGCTGAGCATCCCAGAGGGATCCGTACTCGCCGACATGATCGGTTCTGACGGGGCTCGCCACCCCTTCGGTGCGTCACTGACCGCCGTGCAAAGGTCGACAAGACCCCTACACGGACGGACTGTCCGAGGCCGGGGACGGAACCGCTTCCGTGATGGGCGCTGGACCATGTCCCGTGGAGAAGCGCGCCCTTCGCCACGGCAGCAGCAGCGCGCTCGCCAAGCACAGCAGCCCGGCGATGAGCAGAGCGCCGCGTACTCCCGCTGCGGCGGCGATGAGACCACCGGTGATCATGAAGATGGCCTGGCACGTCTTCGAACCGACGGACCAAGAGGTACCCACGCGGGACATGAACGCGTCCGGTGTGGCCGCCATGCGGTACGTGGTGAACGACGGGTTGAAGATCCCGGCGCAGAAGAGCAGGCCGAAGTCGGCGGCCACGATGACGCATACGCCGAGGGCACCCGAGGGAGTCAGCGGCAGCAGGATCGTCCAGAGGGTGCGTGCCACACCGGACAGCAACAGGATGCGGTGCTGCCCGAATCGCCGCGTGAGCAGCGGAGTCAGGCGTGAGCCCAGTACACCGCCCAGGCACGGCAGTCCGAGGGCGAGTCCGTACTGCCACGGCGCCAGGCCGAGGTCGTCCAGCATGAGGACGGCCACCAGCGGTGAGGTCATCATGACGGAACCGCCGAAGAGCAGGGCGTTGAAGAACAGCGGCCGCAGCCCTGGATGCCGCAGGAGGTACTGCCAGCCGGCGGCGATGTCACGGCCCAGGTGAGAGGTGGCGGCTCGTGCCGGTGGCGTGGGTTCAGGCTGCCGGATGCGACGGATACCCAGGGCGGATCCGAGGAAGGACAGTGCGTCGACCACCATCGTGGCGGCCGCGCCGAGCGCTCCGATCAGGAGCCCGCCGACGGGCGGGCCGGCACTGACGCTGATCCAGTTGGTCGTCTCGAACAGGCTGTTGGCACGAAGACGGTGCTCGGGCCGGACGAGTGACTTCAGGTGCGCCCCGCTCGCCGCGTCGAACGCGACGGCCGCCGCCGTCTGCAGAACGCCCACGGCACACAGGTGCGTGAAGGTGAGCCGGTCGAAAGCCATGGCGGCCGGGATACTCACCAGCATCACGCAGCGGGCCAGATCAGCGGTGATCATGACCGGCCGCTTGTACTGATGCTCGATCCGCACTCCCAGGGGCAGAGCGATCACCCCACTGGCCACCGCGGACAGCGCAGCGAGCGCCGAGACCTGCAACGCCGAGGAATCCAGAACCAGAAGAGCAACCAGAGGCAACGCCCCCATCCCGACCGCACTGCCCGCGGCACTGACCGCGTAGGCGCCCCACAACCGCCGGAAATCCTGCCCGAGCGCGCTCCGCCGTACCAACCGAACCTCCCGAGCCGTGAAGCCGCTCAGCGTAGTGACTCTTCAACGGGGTGGTCATGGCGGCCCGATCGGACACACTGGTCGGGTGGAGCATGAGGAAGAACAGCCCTTGTCCGGCGGCAACGTCAGCGCAGGTGTCGTTCGAGTCGGAGATACCGTCCGTCGTCCGGCTGGCCCCTGGACTCCGGCGGTGCACGCTCTGCTCACCCACCTGAACGAGGTGGGGTACCGTGCGGCGCCTCGTCCTTTGGGTATCGACGACCAGGGGCGCGAGATCCTGACCTTTGTGCCGGGACATGTGGTCTGGCCCGACCGCTTCGCTCTGCTGGAACCCTCTCGGCGACTGGCCCGGGTGGCCCGCATGATCCGCGAACTCCACGATGCCGTACAGGACTTCACGCCACCGCCCGACGCGCGCTGGCAGGTGCTGATCCCCGCCGAGGGCGGCGACATCATCGCCCATCACGACCTGGCCCCATGGAATCTGGTGGTTGCGGACGATTCCCCATGGACCTTCATCGACTGGGACACCGCCGGCCCCGGTTCCCGCCTCTGGGACGTCGCGTACGCCGTGCACGGCTTCGTCCCCTTGTCCGCGCATCCTGACTGGCGACGCGGCGACGCGGGAGAGCGTTTGCAGGTGTTCGCCAATGCCTACGGCCTCGACGAAGCCGAACGCCGTCGGCTGGTCCCTCTGCTGGGACGCCGTACGCGCTCCATGCACGACTTCCTGCGTGACCAGGCCGCCCGGGGTGTCCAGCCCTGGGCGACCCTGTGGGCCGAGGGCCACGGTGACGCCTGGAGAAGCGACGCTGAATACATCGAACAGCACGAAGACCAGTGGATGCGCGTCCTGCTCTCCGGCTGAGGCGCTTCCCCCAGCTAGCGAGGGCATATCCCGGCCGGGACCCGGTCTGCCGGGAACCTCGCAAGGCCCGCACCAGGAGCACGACCCGCAGCACATGGCGCGCGGCGGTCACCCGCGCCGCCACCGAGCTACGGGCGACGGTCCTGCGCCATCCCTGGGTCGGCCCGGAACTCGGTCAGGTGGGGCTTCTCCACGTCGGCCCGAACGCCGTCCGCATGACATCGGGTCTCCTCGCGCAGTTCCGGGCGGCGGGGTTCCCCGCGAGCGAGGAGGAGCACGCAGCAGGGGCGCTCACGTCCTACGTCATCGGGATCGCCACCAGCGAGGCGGCTTACCTCTCACTCGTCGCCCGCAGTGGTGTCCCCGAGCTCGAATGGCTGTCGGACCACAGCCCGGACTTCGACAGAGAGACAGACCCGCAGCAGGTACGGGAGGACCGCTTCACCTACGGTCTCGACCGAATCCTCGACGGCCTCGCCAGTCGGCTGGCGCAGGGCAATGACATCGGAGTTACGGCAAACCGGTAGGCGGCACCGCAACGGTGGCAGGCAGCACCAGTCCTCCAGCGGCAGGGGGGCTGCCCGGCCCCGGGCAGCCCCCCTGTTCAGATCCGCGCGGCGGGTTACTGGCCCTTCGCGGCTTCCTTCAGCTTCGAACCCGCGGCCACCTTCACGCTGTAGCCAGCGGGAATCTTCATCGGTTCGCCCGTAGCCGGGTTACGCCCCTCACGCGCGGCACGGTGGCTGCGCTCGAAGGTCAGGAAGCCCGGGACGGTGACCTTTTCGTCGCCCTTGGCGACCACGTCGCCGACCGTTGCGGCCAGCGCGTTCAGCACGGCATCCGCGTCCTTCTGGGTGACCTCGGCACGCTCGGCCAGCGCGGCCACCAGCTCACTGCGGTTCATACTCAGACTCCATTACAGCGTCGACAATCCCCGCCCCACAGGGCAAGGCAGATCAAGCGGCCCATGCTGCCACCCACCACCGACAACACCGGCACGCCTCAGCGCCGCATGCCCCGAACAGCCGCACCAACACACCAGAACTGACGGGTGGACACGCCGTGACGACCAGCACGGCCGTCCTGTGGGCCAGTAATCGCCAGTACTGCTGGACGCCGTACGCCGCGAAACCGTGGGGCACCACCACAGGCTGACGGTTTGTGTCACCGCACAAGAAGGCTTCGGCCTCGCTGTGCGGGCGCCCCCAGAACGCCGCTACTCCTGTACGCGTCGCCATGACGGCTGATGCCATCCACGGCATGCCTTCTCCAGCGTCTCGCTCGTCCTGGACTCCGGGTCAGTCATCCGTCCGGACACCGCTCACCCGCCGCCGCAGACCGGCCGCACGGGAGCGCCGACCGTGATCGGCGGCGACGGACAGTCGTTCGCCGTCGTGGTCTTCCTCGGCTTCGTCGCCGTGTCGTTGCTGCTGTGCGGGCTCGCGGCGGCCGATCTGGACGACCCCGAGCACTTCTACGCGGGAGGCAGCGCGGCCTTCGGGCCGGTCGGCGGAGGGCTGGCCATCGCCGGTGACTACATCTCCGCGGCCACCCTGCTCAGCACCACGGGTGCGGTCGCCCTCGACGGCGCCGACGGCATGCTCTTCGCCGGTGCCACCGTCCTGTCACTGTTTCTGGTGATGCGGATCATGGGTGAACCCCTGCGCCGCGCGGGCGTGTTCACCCTGGGCGACTTCCTCGCCGACCGGCTCGACGACCCGTCGGTGCGCAGGGCGCTGGGCGTCGCGAGCCTCCTCGTCCTCACTCCGCTTCTTCTGGTGCAGCTCACCACCGCCGGACGCATCCTGGCCGCCATGTTCGGCCTCCCCGACGGCGCGCTGACCGGCTGCACGGTCGCGGGCGGTGCCCTCATGGTCGCCTACGCCGCGGTCGGGGGCATGCGCGGCGTCGGCTACGTACAGATCCTCAAAGTCGGCGTGGTCCTCACCGCCCTGTCGATCCTCGCGGGAATCGTCCTCGCCCGGTACGGCGGGTCGCCTCTGGCCCTCTTCGACGCCGCCCGCGACCGCTCGGGAGCCGGCGCCGACTACCTGCGGCCGGGCCTGCACTTCGGCCCCTCCCTGGCGGGCCGCCTCGACCTGATCAGCTTCCAGACCACTCTGCTGATCGGCGCCGCCTGCCTGCCGCACCTCACCATGCGGCTGCATCCGCTCAGGGACGCCCGTACCGCGCGGCGCGCCGTGGGCTGGGCCGTCGGCCCCGTCGCGGTCGTGTGTGCCGGGGTGGTGGTGGCCGGGCTCGGAGCCTGCGCCCTGATCGGCCGGGACGCGGTGCGCGCCGCCGACCCCGGAGGAGCGACCGCGCTCCTGATGGTGACGGGAGCTCTCGACCCCGTCGCCGGGGGCGCGCGGCACAGCATGCTCTTCGCCGTCGTCGCGTGCGCCGTCTTCGCCACCACCCTCGCGGCGGTGGCAGGCATCACCCTCGCCGCCGCCTCCAGCCTCACTCGCGACCTGGGAGAGAGATCCGCCCACGGCGCCAAGGGGACGTCGGCCGCCGGGGAGATCCGGCGGGCGCGCCTGGTCATCGTGTTCGTGGGAGCCGTCGCCGTCGTGCTGTCGGCCGTCCTCGCCGACCGTGGCAGGCTGACGTTGATCTCGCTGTCGTTCACGGTCGCGGCCTCGGTGCTCGCCCCGGTCCTGCTGTACGCGCTCTTCCTGCCGGGGTACTCCGCCGCCGGTGTGCGCAGGACCGTCTACGGGACCATCCCCCTCATCGTGCTGCTCCTGGCCGGTTCGCCGGCCACCACGGGCACGCCCATCGCGGTCTTCCCCGAACACGACCTCCACTGGTTCCCGCTCCAGACACCCGGACTCATCACCATTCCCGTCGGCTTCCTGCTCGGACTCGTGGGCCGCACGCGCTCCGACGCTGCTCAGGGGCGCGCGTGGAAGGAGCGGAAGACAGCGAGCCGGGGAATGAGCGCGCGGTTGTAGTTCTCGTTCGTCGGTGCCGATGCCTAGGGCCTGTCTTCAAACTCCCCTCTGCCCCGCGACGCCTGGCACGCGCTCTCGCCGCACCGGGCACAAGGCCGAGTACGTCCAGTACGAGGC
>NZ_JBEYYU010000075.1:0-37608 GCF_040645755.1 Streptomyces sp. NPDC046716 | reverse complement strand
GGCCGCGGTCGTCATGCTGGACGACCGCGGCCGGCGCCGCTCTCTGTGTGTGTCGGCTCCTAGGTGCGCGGCACGAACGCGGGGTGGCTGTCCGCCAGGCCGGTGAGGACCAGGTCCCACACGTCGGCCAGCGCCTCCACGGGCGCCGACCCCGTGCCGGGCAGCGCCGAGTCCTCCAGGCCCGAGACGAGATGCCGCGTCAGCGTCGTCACGGTGTCCGAGGTCACCCCGGGTTTGAACTCATGACCGCCGCGGGCCTGCTCGATCAGCCGGCGCACGCTGGGCAGCCAGCTGTCGCGCCAGTCCTCCCGCCCCGCGATGCGCTCACGCGTCAGACGGGCGGACGCGCGCACCGTGGCCTCCGTCGCCAGGAGCTCGCCCAGGGTCAGCGTGATCCGTACGATGCGCGGCAGCGCGGGCTCGGGACCGGGCGCGGGCCCGTCCGGCGCGTGCGGGGCGGCGATGCGCAGGACGGCCTCCCGCGCGAGGGCCGCTCCGTCGGCGTGGATCGCGTGCGCCAGGTCCATCTTCGTGGGGAAGTGGAACGTCAGGGCGCCCATGGTCACGCCCGCCGCCTTGCTGATGCGCTGCAGTGACGAGCCGTCGTAGCCGAACCGCGAGATCTCCGCGGCGGCTGCCTGGAGCAGACGGTGTCGTGTGCGCTCGGCCCGTTGCTGGCTCGCCATCATCATCCGTCTCCTTCGAGCCGCAGGGCAGCCGGCCGCCGACCCTTCCACCAAACCAATCGATCTCTATGATTATTCAGTGCCATGACCAGGGTGCAAGTCCCGACGCGGACACCTTCTGAGCCACAAAAAGAGGGATCGCTTTGTTTCTGGGCTTGTTTTCGACGCCCTTCGGTGGCCTTGATCTGGTCAAAAGGTACAAAAGTGATGCCGTGTGCCACGGAACGCGCCAGACTCCTGCGTGAAGCTCAGGTAAAAAAGTAACGATCCCTCTGTTTGAAGTAGAGAAAAAAAAGATCGATCACTATCTTGTTGGTGGAGCGCCGCGCCGAGACCGGGCGGGCGTTAGTTGATTCGCGGAGGAGGACGGCCACGATGACTGCCACGGGATCGTCGGCAACCCGTGTCGCGTTGTTGATGCGCGACGCGGGGCGCCTGGAAGTCGGCGGGGTTCCCCGCCGGAAGGGGGTCCAGAACGTCGCACCACCCAGGCCCTCCACCCTGAAGTTCGCCGAGCTGGGCAGCTTCCTCGCCGCACGACGGGCCGAGGTGACGCCGGAACAGGTGGGGCTCCCGGGCGGTGGATCGCGCAGACTGACCGGGCTGCGCCGCGAGGAGGTGGCGATGCTCGCGGGGATCGGCGCCTCCTGGTACGCGTGGATCGAGCAGGGGAGGGCGAAGAACGTCTCCCTGGAGATCCTGGAGGCCATCGCCCACGTACTGCGCCTCAACGAGGTGGAGTGCCTGCACATGATGCGGCTGGCCGGCTACGCCGTTCCGCGCAGGCCGCGCAACCCGGTGGACGACGACCGGCGCCTCGCGCTGCGGGTCGTCGACAGTTTCCTGTCCAAGCCGGCCTATTTCGTGGACCGTTACTGGGACGTCCTCGCGGCCAACCGCATCGCGACACGGCTGCTGGGCTTCGAGGGCGCGAACCACAACTACCTGGAGTCGCTCTTCCTCGACCCGCGCGCCCACGACCGGTACGCCGACTGGGAGCGCGTGGCGGACGAGGCCGTGGCGCGCTTCCGTACGCAGAGCGGCGAGTACCTCGGCGATCCGCGGCTGGCCGCGCTCACCCAGCACCTGCGCGAGGGCAGCCCCGACTTCGCGGATCTGTGGGAGCGGCACCGCTTCGGTGACGGCACGCAGGTGACGCAAGTGCTGACCCATCCCGGGCTCGGGCAGGTGAGCCTGTCGCAGCTCTGTCTCGACTTCGCGGCGCGTCCCGGACTCCAGCTCGTCCTGCTGGACCCGCAGTCCGGCGCGGTGGCCGACCGCCTGGCGCGGTGGGCGCAGGACGCCCCCCTGTCGGGGGCCGGGACCCGCGTACCGGCCTGACCGATCGGCCCGACCTTTCCAACTGGCCCTGCCGCCAGCTCTTTTACTCCTGTCTCACATCCAGTCGACCCCGTATACCCAGAGAGGTACACAGACCCATGACCGCATCGGGTACCACCCGCCGCCCGGCCCTGATCCTGGCCGCGCTGGCACTGGCCCAGCTGATCATCGCGCTGGACTACAGCATCGTGTTCGTCGCGCTGCCGGACATCGGCGAGGGGGTGGGCTTCTCGGGACAGCAGCTGCAGTGGGTCATCGGGGCCTACGCCGTCGCCTTCGGCGGTTTCCTGCTCCTCGGCGGCCGCCTGGCCGACCTGCTGGGGCGCCGCCGGATGTTCCTCGCCGGAATCGCCCTCTACGCGATCGCCTCGGTCGTCGGAGGCCTGGCCGCGGGACCCGGCCTGCTCGTGGCCGCCCGCGCCGTGCAGGGCATCGGCGGAGCCCTCCTCGCTCCGGCCACGCTCTCCCTGCTCACCACCACCTTCGAGGAGGGCCGCGAGCGCAACCGGGCGCTGGGCATCTGGGGCGCGACCGGCAGCAGCGGCATGGTCGTCGGCTCCCTGCTGGGCGGCGTGCTCACCCAGGCGTTCGGCTGGGAGGCGGTCTTCTACGTGAACGTGCCGCTGGCCCTCGGGGTCGGTCTGCTCGGCATGCGCGTGCTGCCGGCCGACGCCACGGCCGAGCGGCGCCAGGGCTTCGACCTGCCCGGCGGCATCTCCGTGACCGCGGGTGCGCTGCTCCTGGTCTTCGGTCTCGTCCAGGGCCCCGAGGCCGGCTGGGCCGCGCCCGTCACGCTGATCAGCTTCGTCGCCGCCGCGGCACTGATCGTGGCCTTCGTCGTCATCGAGTCGCACACCGCCGACCCGCTGGTGCCGCTGAAGGTCTTCTCCTACAAGAGCCTGCGGCTCGGCTCGATGATCACGTTCATGTTCATGGCCACCTTCGGGGCCAGCGCCTACTTCCTCACCCTCGCCCTGCAGACCGTCCGCGACTGGAGCGCCCTCGCCACCGGCCTGGCCTTCATCCTGCCGTGCGCCTGCATCCTGATCGGCTCGGTCGTCGGCGGGAAGCTGTCCACGGCGATCGGCGTCCGCGGCACGCTCGTCAGCGGCCTGGTGATCGGCGCGGTCGGCACCGCCCTGTTCGCCGCCTTCCTGGACTCCGGCTCGACCTACCTGCAGATGGCCCCCGGCATCGTCGTCTTCAGCCTCGCGCAGGGCGTCATCTGGACCGCCATGTTCTCGGCGGCCACCGCCGGGGTCGAGGAGGAGCTCCAGGGCCTGGCCTCCGGTCTCGCCACGAGCGGGCAGCAGGTCGGCGCGGCCGTCGGCCTCGCCGTCCTCGTCGCCGTCTCCAACGCGGTGACCGGGCCCGACCCCGCCCCGGCCGAGCTGTCCGACGGCCTCCAGGCCGCCACGTACACCTCCGCCGTGCTCATCCTGCTGACCGTCGGCCTCGCGCTCGCGCTGAACAAGCAGCCCAAGGCCGCGGCGGCCGACAGCTCGCAGGTCGTGGCGGGTGGCCTCCCCGCGGAGTCGGCGGTGCCGGTCCAGAACATCTGACGCTCCATCAAGTCCGTGCGTGAGGAGGCTCCTTCCTCCTCGCGCACGGAGTCCACCGAGGCCCGGTGTCGCATCCGCCGACACCGGGCCTCGCGTGTGCGGGCCCGCGCAGGGCCGCACCGCACCCCTCCCGTCCGACCACCCCGCACCGAAAGAGACCCGATGACCCACCACGACGCACCGGCCGTCACCGACGGCCACGCCCGATCGCTCCGCCTGGGCGAGCACACCGTCACCGTCCTCACGGACGGCGGCGTCCAGCTCCACCCCCTGCACTGGTTCCCCGACTCCACGCGGGACGACTGGACCGCCCCGGACGCGTCCCCGCTGGACGGCACCGGACATCTCGCCGCTCCCATCACCGCACTGCTCGTCGAACACCGCGACCGGTGCCTGCTCATCGACGCCGGCTACGGCGCGCACAGCGTGGCCGCGCAGGACACCATCGCCACCATCGGCGGCCTGTACGGCGGACGGCTCCCGGCCGAACTCGCCCGCCACGGACGCGACGGCGCGGACATCGACACGGTCGCCTTCACCCACCTCCACGACGACCACGTCGGCTGGGCCTTCGGCGCCGGGCCCGACGCACCACGCCTCTTCCCCCGGGCCGCGTACGTGGCGTCGGCCGCCGAGTGGGCGGGCGAGGAGCGACGGGCGGGCGGGGCGGTCACGCGGGCCGTGGCCACGGGCGACGAGATCTTTCCCGGGGTGCGCGCCTGGGCCGCTCCCGGGCACACCGGCGGACACACCGCCTACGTCATCTCGGCCGGCGGGCGCCGGCTGATCGCCTTCGGCGACGTCTTCCACGTCCCGGACCAGTTCGCCCGTCCCGACTGGACCTGCGCGATGGACGCCGACCCGCGACAGGCGGTGCGGACCCGGCACGCGATGACGGCCGAACTGACCCGGCCCGACACGCTCGCCTTCGCCACCCATTTCGCCGCGGGACCGCTCGGACAGGTGCGGACCCGGCGCGGTGTTCCGGTCTGGGCGGCGCTGGAAGCGTAAGGGACTTCCCTGCGCGGAAAGGCGGCAATCACCCCTCCGCAACGTGTTGGTGGGAATGGCAGTGTCCTTGGCAGTGGCGTCGCCGAAGCCGGTGACATTGAAGTCTGGGGAACCGGAAAACCCGCTGCGATGATTCACACCGTGGGCCAGAACTTCTATTCGAAGTTCACAGCAGAAACCGGATCCGCCATCGTCGGCCGATCTGCCGCCGACGCATGACGCGGGAATCCGTCACGTCGTTCTCCCGCCCAGGCCACAGGAGGTACCAGACAGATGAGACGGGTGAAAGTCGCCTTCTTCGACGTGGATCACACCCTGACCACCTCGGGAAGCATGTCCCGGTTACTGGCCTATTACCACGCGGCACTGGGCCACCCGCGCCGGGAATTCGACGACCGGATGTGCGAACTCAAAGCCATGACGGCCGTCGGATGCCCGCGCGAGGCGGTCAACCGCGCCTACTACGCCGGTCTGGAGGGCCTCGACGCGGAGGTCATGGCCGCGATGGCCGGCGCCTGGTTCGACGCCGAACGCGCCACCGGCGGCTTCTACCACCAGCCCGTCGTCGCCGAACTGCGCCGCCACCAGGAACACGGCGCGCACATCGCACTCGTCTCCGGCTCCTTCCCCGCCCCGCTGCGCCTCATCGCCGCGGACCTCGGCGCGGACGAACTCCTGTGCAGCGTGCCGCTCATCGAACGGGGCCGCTACACGGGCCGGTTGGACGGGCCGCCGATGATCGGCACCGCCAAGGCGGACGCCGCGCTCAAGGTCCTCATGCAACGCGCCGTGCCGGTCCGCGACTCCCTCGCGTACGGGGACCACATCTCGGACCTCCCGCTCCTGAGAGCCGCCGGATCGGGCGTCGTCGTCGGCGGGAACCAGCGGCTGCGCACCCTGGCCGCCGCCGAGGGCTGGACCCTGCTGCCCGGCACCCCGCCCGCACCGGACCTCCGCCTCCCGGCCTGGTCCGCCCCGGCGCGTTCCGCCCCCTGGACGGCGCGCGGCCGCACCGCACAGCCCGTTGTCACCTCAGCCCGCTATGACATGTCGGAGAGCGCATGACTGCCTGGTTCTTTCAACGACTGGAACAATTCGGGGACGCCGACGCCATCGTCTTCGAGGGCCGGACGCACAGCTACCGGCACCTCCTCGGCCTCACCGCCCGGTGGGGCGAACTCCTCGACGCGCACGGCATCCGGTCCGGCGACGTCGTCGCGCTGGAGGGTCCCAGCAGCGTCGAGGCGTGCGCCGGGCTGCTCGCCCTGATCGCGCGCGGAGCCGTCGCCGTGCCCCTGGCCCCGCTGCCCGCCGCCAAGCGGACGGAGTTCCTCGACGTCGCCGAGGTCGAGACGGTCGTCACCCTCGGCGGATCCGCCGCAGAGCACCGCGTCGAGCGCACCGGACGGCACGCCGCACACCCCCTCTACGGACACCTGCGCGCCGCGGCCACCCCCGGTCTGGTGCTGTTCAGTTCGGGCACCACCGGGCGCAGCAAGGCCACCGTCCTCGACCTCGCGAAGATGCTGGGCAAGTACCGCGAGATCCGCAGGGCGCAGCGCACCCTCGGCTTCCTCAGCCTCGACCACATCGGCGGCATCAACACCCTGCTGCACACGCTCAGCCAGGGCGGCGCGCTCGTCACCATCGCCGCGCGCACCCCGGCCACGGTCTGTGCCGCCGTCGCCGCCCACCGCATCCAGGTCCTGCCCACCACGCCGACGTTCCTCAACATGCTGCTGATCTCGGGCGCGTACGCCGACCACGACCTCGGCTCGCTGCGGCTCATCACCTACGGCACGGAACCCATGCCGCTCGGCGTCCTGCGAAAGCTCCACGAGGCACTGCCCGACGTACGCCTGAAGCAGACCTACGGCCTGTCCGAACTCGGCATCCTGGCCACCAAGTCACGCAGCGACGACAGCCTCTGGGTCAAGCTCGGCGGCGCCGGATTCGACTACGACATCCGCGACGGCATCCTGTGGATCCGGTCCGACATCGCGATGCTCGGCTACCTCAACGCGCCGGCGCCCTTCGACGACCAGGGCTACTTCAACACGCAGGACGCCGTCGAGGTCGACGGCGACTACGTACGCATCCTGGGCCGCAAGTCGGAGATCATCAACGTCGCGGGGGAGAAGGTCTACCCGGGCGAGGTGGAGAACGTCCTGCTGGAGATGGACATCGTCGCCGACGCCACGGTCTCCGGCCGCAGCAGCCACATCACCGGCCAGGTCGTCCAGGCCGTCGTGAAGCTGACGCGACCGGCCGACGATCCCAAGGCCGTGGCCCGCCAGGTGCGCCGCCACTGCGCCGAGCGCCTCGAGGCCTACAAGGTGCCGCTCCTGGTCGAGGTGTCGCAGGACGACCACCACTCCGAACGCTTCAAGAAGATCAGGGCCGCGGTATGAGCACGCCACCCGCGGACCGCCCGGCGGCCCTCGTCAGCGGCGGCAGCAGAGGACTCGGCCGGGTCCTGGTCGAACGGCTGCTCGCCGACGGCTGGTCCGTTTCGACGTTCAGCCGGACCTCCAACGACTTCGTCACCACGATGTCGGACAAGTACCAGGACGCGTTCCACTGGCGGTCCGTCGATCTCACCGACACCCAGGGCCTGCGCGCGTTCGCACGCGACAGCGGCAAGCGGTTCGGGCGGCTCGACCTCCTCATCAACAACGCCGGCGTGCTCCACCAGGAACTCTTCCTCACCGCCGCGCCGGGCCGGATGGAGGACCTGATCCGGGTCAACCTCCTCGCCCCGCTGCACCTCTCCCAGGCCTGCGCCCGGCTCATGGTGCGCGGCGGCGGCGGAAGCATCGTCAACATCTCGTCCATCAACGCCATACGCGGATACCGGGGCGTCGCCGTCTACGCCGCGGCCAAGGCCGGCCTCGAGGGCCTCGGCCGCAGCATGGCGCGCGAACTGGGCCCCCAGGGCGTACGGGTCAACACCCTCACGCCCGGATTCTTCGACAGCGACATGACCGCGGACGTCACGTCGCGCAACCGCGAAAAGATCCAGCAGCGCACGCCGCTGGGACGGCTCGGGACGGTGGAGGAGATCGCCGACGCGGTCCTCTTCCTCGCCTCGCCCCGATCACGCTTCATCACCGGACAGACCATGGTCATCGACGGAGGCATCACATGCTGAAGGACACCGAAGTCACGGACAGCGCCGTGCAGCGGACCATCCTGCGCGAGATCGACAACGTTCTGCTCAACGACGACGGCGCCATCGAGTACCACCTGGACGACCCGCTGCTGACGGCCGGACTCAACTCGCTGCTGCTGGCCCAGCTGCTGCTGGAACTGGAGGCCGAACTCGGCGTCGACCCCTTCGCCGGGGACCGGTCCATCACCGACGTGCGCACCGTCCGGGAGCTCGTCGCCGCCTACGAGGACTCCATACGTACCGCAGGGGCGGGTGTGTGACGTGACGACCAGCATCGAGCGGCACCTCCTGCTGCCGTCCATCGACGACTATCTCGGCCCTGGTGAGACACGGTTCTTCTCCCGCGGCTACCAGCGCGCCGAGTACCGCGTCGGCGACCTCGTCGTCGCCCCGGCCGACGCCCCGGACGCCGGGGTGCGGGGCACCGTCGACGTCGGCTATCCGGCCGACTGGTCGCGCAAGAAGGACGGCACGGACCTGCGGCCGCACCTCAGCACGGTCGACGCCCTCGTCCTGGGCGTCCAGCTCGCGGAGCTCCATCTGACGTACGGGTACGGGCTGGACGCCGCGGCCCGCCGCCGCATGCGGCTGCTCAAGGTCGTGCTGCGGGCGGGCGGCGCTCCCCAGGAGGAGCTGGTGGACATTCCGCTGGCGGCCCGCCTGGTGCGGACCACGGCGCTGTCCGTCCGTGAGGGCCGCTTCGTGTCCGTGCACAACTGCACCGTCGGCAACCTGCAGGTCCGCTGCGAGATCGAGCACGACATCAGCACCCGCGCCGTGCGGGAGGCCCGGTACAACGGCCTCGAGGACGCGCTCGGGCCGGACCGGGACCGGTTCTGGGGCGGCGGCTTCAAGCGCCGGCGCCATCACATCCGGGACGTCGGCGTCGACCTGGAGGAGTTCACCGCCCGCGCCGGCGTCACCTTCGATCCGGAGACCGAGCCCGCACTCGACGGCATCGAGGGCGACCGGCGGTCGGCCGTCTCCCTCATCGACGCCTTCGTGGTCAATCTCCAGCTCGCCCAGGTGCTCCTGTACGAACTGGACTCGATCAGCCGGTCCGAGAGCAACACGCTGTGGATGATGCAGACGGTTCTCGAGGCCCCGCCCGAGCCGTCACGGCACACCGGTCCCGACACCCACGCGGCCCGGGCCACGCTCAGCAGCCGGCGCCTGCTGCCGCTGCGCGGCGGACTGTGGCGCAGCGTCGAGATCACCGGGGAGCTCGCCGGCGTGAACCTGCGGTGCGGCTTCGCCCACGAACTGCCGCCGAGCGCCGTCGTCGCGGACTAGGACGACGGCCTTCCCGACACGGCCGGTGGCGCGTCCGCCGTCCCCCCGGCGCACGGCGCGCCACCGGCCGTCCCCGCCCGCGACCTACAGAGAGACACATGACAGTGGATCAGGCCGTACTCGACTGGTTCTCCCTCGCCCCGTCGGCAGTGACCCGACCTCAGGAACCCGACCGCGGACTGCCGCCGGCCGCGCCGCCCTCGTCGTGGCCCGCGCACCCCGCCGAGCGGGAACGACTCCTGGAGGACCTCGTCCGGCAGGAGATCGGACACGTACTCGACTGCCCGCCGACCGCGGTCGACCGGCACCAGACCCTGACCGATCTGGGAGTCGGTTCCATGATCGGCCTGGAGCTCCAGCGCCGACTCGCCGCCGCCCTGGCGGTCGAGCCCGAGCTGACCTTCATCCTGCGGGCCCCCGACACCGGAACACTGGCCCGCTACCTCGACCGACTCCTCACTCCATCCAAGGCAGGGACTGAACAGCGTGACATTGCCGATCCCGCCGCAAAGTAGCGCAGACCTCTGGATCCTGCGCCAGCCCCCGCTCGGCAGCTGCACGGGCGAACTGGACCTCACCGAACTCGACGCGGCCGAACGGAGCCGGGCCGGGACCTGCCGGCGCGAGGCGGGCCGGCTGCTCTACAGCAGCGCGCACGTGGCCCTGCGCCGCCTGCTCAGCGCCTACCTGGACACCGATCCGCGCAGTCTGCGGATGGGCCGCGAGTCCTGCCCGTGCTGCGACGAGCCGCACGGCAGGCCGGTCCTCGAATCCCCGGACACACCTCTGCACTTCTCCCTCTCGCACAGCAACGGCATGGCCCTCATCGGCATCTCGACCGTGCCGATCGGCGTCGACGTGGAGAAGGTCCCCACGGCCAAGACGGTCAGCGTCTGCGCCCCCGCCCTGCACCCGGACGAACAGCGGGAGCTGGCGACGCGGCCCGAGGACGTCGTCGTGTTCGGGCAGCTGTGGACGCGCAAGGAGGCCTACCTCAAGGGCCTGGGCACCGGACTCGGCCGCCCCCTCGCCGCCGACTACCTCGGCGCCGATCCGGCACTGAGGCCCGACGGCTGGGAGGTGGTCGACGTGCCCTGCGGCCCGCAGCACGTCGCGGCCGCCGCACTGCGCGGCACCGACCGGGCCCGGGTACGGGTGCACTGGCTGGGCATGGAGTCCCTGTACAAGGACGATCCGGTACCGCTCGACCATCAGCGGTCCCTCCTCGCCGAACTGGTCGCCTGAGATGCCGATCCTCGATCTCAACCCGACCCTGCGCGGCGAGCCCGCCCACACGCTGGTGCTGTTCCACCACGCGGGCGGCTCGTCGCGCGGGTTCGCCCCGCTGCTGCCCCATCTGCCGCCGGACTGGCGCGTCTGGGGCGTCGACCTGCCCGGCCGCCTCCTGGACCGCGGCACGGCACGGTGCCGCTCGGCGGAAGAAGCCGTCGACTATCTGCGCACGGCCCTGGGGCCGGCGCTGTCGGGCCCGTTCTCCGTCTTCGGACACAGCCTGGGGGCGCTGCTCGCCTTCGAGGTGGCGCGGGCCCTGGAAGCGGAGCACAGGGGGCCGTGCTGGCTCGGCGTCTCGGGCAGCCGGGCCCCGCAACGGTTCCTGAACCCCCTGAGCCCCTCGGGATCGCCCCGCGACCTCCTGCGCCAGGTGCACGGCCTGGGCGGACCGACCGTCGACCCCGGCGGCCGCGACGCCCTCGCCCGACTGGTGGCGCGCACCCTGAGCGCCGACCTCGACCTGGTCGCGGACTACGCCTACACGCCCGGCACTCCGCTGCGGACGGCGCTCTCCGTGTTCGGCGGGCAGGACGATCCGCTGGCGCCCGCGGCTGCGCTGGGGGAGTGGTCGGCCGTCGCCGGCGGCCCGGTGCCCTGCCACACCTGGCCCGGCGGCCACTTCTACCTCTACGAGCACGCCGCGGCGGTGTGCGCCCGGCTCGTCGCCTCCTGCCGCTCCCGGACCGCCCCGGAGTGACGCGCACGCAGGACCGCCCCGCAGACACCTGTCTGCGGGGCGGTCCTGCGTGTCGCGCTGCCCGGCGCCTACTGGCGGGTGCCGGTCTCGGCCGACCGCGCGATGCGGTCCAGCAGACGGTGGTGCTCGACCGCGTGCCGGAAGTCCGGCACCGTACCGCTGCCGGTGTGCAGGTCCTCACGCAGCTGCGCGTACGCGTGCGCCACGACGCCGGCGGGACCGTCCACGCCGGAGACCTCCTGGTAGCGGGAGGGGACCGGAAGCGGCGCGGGCCGCTGGTCCTTGCCGCGCGCGCCGCTGATGTCGAACTGGCCGAACTGCAGGTGCCCGGTGTTCCCCGAGATCACCAGATCGCCGTCCGTGCCGTTGATCTCCCAGCGCAGATTGGTCGCCCGGCTCGAACCGCCGCGGTAGTGCAGCGAGGCGACCGCGCCGCCCGCCAGCCGGCCGGAGACGGCGATCTGGTCCTCGGCGGTCATCGGGATGCTCTCCCCGGTGTCGGAGACCTGCACCGTCGGACGCCGGGTGGCCGTCGTCGCGCTCAGCTCCGCGAACGACGACAGACACATCGTCAAAGCGTCGAGGGTGTGACCGAACGGGATGGTCATGAGGGTCGCCCCGTTGCTCCGGTCGACGGTGTACGCGCCACCCGCGCCCACGGCCGGGCCCCAGCCGCCGCCCGAGCCGAGCAGCGTGGTCGACAGGACCTCGCCGACGTAGCCGTCCGCGACCAGGTCACGGAGGTAGCGCACCGCCGGTGCCGAGCGCGACTGCAGCCCCACCGCCGTGCGCACCCCGTGCCGCTCCGCCAGCAGGGCGAGCTCCTCGGCCTCGTCGAGCCCCGTGGCGAGCGGCCACTCGCTCAGCACGGCCTTGCCGGCCTCCAGCGCGGGCAGGATCAACTCACGGTGCCGGGGCACCCGTACGGCGATCACCACCAGGTCGATGTTCTCGTCGCGTGCCAGGTCGCCCGCGTCCGAGTAGGCCGCCGCGACGCCGTGGTGCTCCGCCGCCCGCTGCGCCGACTCGGCGGAGGAGGCCGCCAGTCCGCGCAGCTCGTAGCCGTCCACGGCGCGGAGCGCGGGCACATGGCCGCGTGAGCCCCATCCTCCGTCGGCGCTGAGGCCGACGATGCCCACGCCGATGGGTTTGCGGGAGCCGGTGCTTGCTGTCATGAAGAGGTTCCTCTGGTCGGTTCGGTGAGAGGAGCGACGGCGGGCCCTGCCCACCGCCACGTCAGTCGGCCAGGCGCCCGTACGCCCCGCGGTAGAACACCAGCGGCGCGTCCGCTCCGTGGTTGCCGATGCGGTGCACGCGCGCCACGACCACGTCGTGGTCACCGGCCGGGTACTCGGCCTCGGTGGAGCACTCCAGCCAGGCGGGCGTCCCCTCGAGGACCGGCGCGCCGGTGGGCGTGGTGTCCCAGCTCAGCCCGCGGAACTTGTCGCCGCCCGGGGAGGCGAGCTGCGCGCTGATCTCGCGCTGGTTCTTCCCGAGTATGTTGACGCAATAGCGCTCCGCGGTACGGATCTTGGGCCAGCTGCTGCTCGTACGGGCCATGCAGAAAAGCACCAGAGCGGGATCCAGGGAAACCGAGGTGAAGGAATTCACGACCACGCCCGCGGGCGTGGAGTCCATTCCGTGCAGAGCCGTCACGGCGACCACCCCGGTGGTGAATCTGCCCAGGGCGGCGCGGAATTCATCGGGATCGATCCGACCGGACGAAGAGGCCGGAAAGTCGAGGGAACGCTGGATTTGAGGGGGCGCGACTGGCGAGGTCATGCTGCCATGGTTCGTCGGATCCGGGACATCGGGCAAGTGCCCCTCGGTGGTATTGGTGAGGGCAACACCGAAGCGCGTGCAACTCCCTTTCCCCGTCGTTAAGGTCGCACAGCGGGGCCGCTCATGCCTCTTCCGGGCGACGATTGGGGTTCATCCGTGAACATAAAGCAGCTCGACGCGTTCCTGGCGGTCGCGCAGTCACGGAGCTTCACCCAGGCCGCGCGCCTGCTGGGGCTGGCGCAGCCGACCGTCACCGCCCGCATCAAGGCACTGGAGCAGATCCTCGACGCGCCGCTGCTCGACCGCACCGCCGGCGGCGCCCAGCTCACGCCCGCGGGGCGGCGGCTGCACGACTACGCGTGCCGGATCGTCCGGCTCAGCGAACTCGCGCGGAACTCCGTGGCCGAACCCGCGGACCGTACACCTCCGTTGGCGATCGGCGCCGCCGAGTGCATCACCACCTACCGCCTCGTACCGCTGATCGAGTATCTGCACCTGCGCCACGGCGGCCTGGGGGTCTCCCTGCGCGGCCTCGACGACGATCCGGTCTCCCTCGTGCGGGAGGAGCGTGTGGACTGCGCCTTCTTCATCGGCCCCCGCCCCGCCACGCCCGACGTGCGCCACCGCGCGCTGCGCCGCGAATCGTTGAGCCTCGTGGCGGCGCCGTCCCATCCGCTGGCCGGGAAGGCCGTGAAGTCGGCCGCGGAGTTCGCCGCGGAGACGCTGCTGTGCGCGCACCGGTGGAGCGGCTACCAGCGCGGCCTGGAGGACGAGTTGGCCGTGACCGGCGAGCCGGTGGGCGGTGTGCTCGCCCTCGGATCGGTCGACGCGGTCAAGCGCGGCGTGGGCGAGGGCATCGGGATCGCCCTGCTGCCCACCGTCGCCGTCCGCGACGAGCTGCGGGAAGGGCTGCTGGGGCCGATCGGCTGGCGGACCCCCTTCGAGGTCTTCGCGCAGTGCGTGTGGCGCCGGGGACTCGACGACGACCCGTCCTTCGCGACCGTGCTCGACGCGGCCCGTCAGGTACTGGCCGAAGGCGAGGCGGCCGACGGTGTCGCCCTGCGCCCGGCGTGCTGACGCCCGGCAGGCGTCGGCACGCCGGGGATCTCACGCGGCGATCGCCGTGCCCAGAACGGCCGTCAGCGCCTTGCGGTCCACCTTGCCGTTCGCGTTCAGGGGCAAGGTGTCCAGGACCGTCAGCGAGCCCGGCACCATGTACGAGGGCAGCCGTGCGGCGAGCCGCTCCAGCGCCTCGCCGGTGTCCGTGAGCGAGCCGGTGCACACGGCGCCGAGTTCGATGTCGCCGCCGGGACCGGGCACCGCCAGGACGACGGCCTCGGCGACGCCGGCGAGGTCGAGCAGCGCCGACTCGATCTCCCCGAGCTCGACCCGGTAACCGCGGATCTTGAGCTGATGGTCGAGCCGGCCGAGGTGCACGAGCGCTCCGTCGAGATGCCCCACCCGGTCGCCCGTGCGGTACCAGTCGTCGGCCGTGAGCGGTGTCGTGCCGTCGTGGACCACCGCCCGTCCGTCCACCATGCGCAGGAACCTGCCCACGTCGTCGGCCGGGTCCAGATAGCCGGGGAAGCGCTGGGTGCCGCGCACCACCAGTTCACCGGTCCCGGCGGGTCGGCCCTCCTCGTCGAGCACGAGGTGCTCCTGGCCCGGGTACGGCGTGCCGATCGGCACCGTGCCGTTGGCCGGCCGCGGCCAGTCCTCCGCGGCGTCGGGGAGACGGAACTCCGTCCACGTGACGGTCATCTCGGTGGGGCCGTAGATGTTCTCCAGGACGGACTGCGGGGCGGCGGCCCGCCACGCCTGCGCGTGACGCAGCGTCAGCGCCTCGCCGCAGAACAGGCTCCAGCGCAGCGTCGGCATCGAGCCGGGCCGCAGCGCGCGCAGCCGCATCGCGATCGAGGCGACGGAGGGCACGGAGTTCCAGTGCGTGATGCGCGCCCGGTTCACGAACCGCACCGGCGTCAGCAGGTCCTTCTTGTCCGGCACGACCAGCGCGGCCCCCGATCCCCAGGCCGCGAACATGTCGTACACGGACGGGTCGAAGGTGAGGTCGAAGGTCTGCGAGACACGGGCCCCGGGGCCCAGCTCGTAACGGGGAACGACATGGCTCAGGTAGGCCGACACATTGCGGTGGACGATGGGCACACCCTTGGGGCGGCCGGTCGAGCCCGACGTGAACAGGATGTAGGCGAGGTCGTCGGGTCCCGCTGCCGACACGGGCAGGTCCGGGACCGGACCGGAGCGCAGGGCGTCCATGCGGGCGGCGGGAAGGTCCACCGCGGGCGTCCCGAGGTCCGTCCCGTCCTCCGTGATCACGAGGTCGAGTCCGGCGTCCGCGGCGATGGTCGCGTTGCGCGCGGCCGGCCAGGCCGGGTTGAGCGGCACGACGACGGCGCCGAGGCGCTGCACGGCCAGATAGCCCGCGTAGGCCGCGGTGCTCCGGGCGGCCAGCAGGCCGACGCGGGCCGGCACACCGCCGTGCGCGGCGACGAGTTCACCCGCCACGCGTGCGGCGAGCGCGTCGAGTTCGGCGTAGGTCACCACCTCGCCGGCGACCTCGAGCGCGGTCTGCCGGTCGCCGTGCTGGGCAACGGAGTCCGCGAACCAGTCGTACATGGTCCTGATGGCGTTCATGATGTCCGGTCCTCTTCCGTGGCGCGGTCGATGGAGGGTTGGAAGAATGCTTTTCCGCGCATCCCGAACAGTCAAGGGTGAGGTTTCGTGCGGCCCCGCGCCGATAGATTATCCAAATACTCTATTTGTGGTCGCGCCCCGGTGTCCGAAACTATTTCACGCCCCCCACCTCGGTTAGAAACTCCTATGTCTCCGGTGAGGACCCCCGTGACCCCGAATCCAGAAGTCCGGCCGAGTTCGCCCCTGCAGGAAGCGCTCTGGTGGATCCAGCACCGAGGTGGGCGCAAGGACCTGATGAACCTGACCTGGCGGCTGCGTACCGGCCGCCTCGACCCGGCGGTCCTCGAGTCCGCGTGGCGGCACGTCGTCGACCGCCACGAGGCGCTGCGCAGCGGGTTCGCGCGCCACGGGGAGAGCGTCGTGCGGATCGTGCACCCGGCGCCCTTCGACGCGCGGCCCCAGCACATCGTCTGGGAGCGGGCGCCCGAGGACCGGAGCGCGCAGGCCCTGCTCGACGAGGTGGCCGCCGGGCTGCACGCGATCCCCTTCGTCCTCGACGACGCGCCGCTGGCCCGGCTCGCGCTGGTGCGCGTCGGAGCGGTCGACGAGCTCGTGGTCACGGCCCATCACGCGGTCGTCGACGGCTGGGGGATGCAGCTGCTCCTGGACGACCTGCACCGCTGCTACGTCGCGGTCCGGGACGGCGGCGTCGCGGCACTCTCCCGGGAGGCCGTCGTCCCGGCGCCCGCCGAGGAGGGTCCGCGCGCCGACCCGACGGCGGCCGAGACCGGGTTCTGGACGGACCGGCTGCGCGGCGCGAGACCGGCGGCCCTGATGCCCGAACCCTCCGGTGCCGCGCCCGGTTCGGGCGCTGTGCTGCGCCACACGCTGTCGCCCCGGTCGCGCGCCGCCGTCGCGACCATCGGCCGGCGCGTCGGCTGCACGGAGTTCGCCGTGCACCTCGCGGCCGTCCGCACGGTGCTCGCGCGGGGCGGGGCGTCGGGGCGCACCGCCCTCGGCACGGTCGTGGCCAACCGCCCGACCCTCGCCGACCAGCGCCGTGTCGACTACCGGGCCAACACCGTCCTGCTGGCCGACGAGATCGGAGCGCGGGACACCTTCGACGCGGTGGTGACCCGGGCGCGGGACAGCCTGTGGGAGAGCCTGCCGTTCCAGCACGTGACCTATCCCGAGGTGTTCGCGCGGCTCACCGACGAGGACCGGGCGACGCTCGGCACCGTCCCGCCCGTCCTCGTGACCCATCACGGAGGGATCGGCTCGGGGATCGTGCTCGGCGACGAGCCCGCCCGCCTGCTGCCGAGCCCGTCGACCAGCGCCCGCTGCCAGCTGCTCGTCGGCGTCTTCGACGACGGCGCAGACACGGTGCTCGAGGTCGAGTACGACACCTGCGCCCTGACCGGGAGGTCCGTGCGCGTCTTTCTCGCGGACGTCGAGGCGGTCCTGTCCGCCTCGGCGGCCGAGGGGCGCCTCGTGGCCGACCTCCAGGTGTCCACCAGGGCCACGGCGGACCGGGCCCGGCCGGCGGACGGGCCGCACGCGGACGCGATCGCCGAACCGGCGGAGTCGGACGGCGTGCTGGCCGACTGGCACTGCGTGTTCGGCCGGGTGGTGCGCCCGCACGACGACTTCTTCGCCCTGGGCGGCCATTCCCTCCAGGTGCTGGAGCTGGTGGCCTGCGTCGAGAAGAACACCGGAGCCGAACTCGACCTGGAGGCCTGGCTGGAGGAGCCGACGCCCGCGCGGATGGAACGGCTGCTGAGCCCCGCCGGACAGGACACGCCCGCCCCGGCCCCGGCGGCGCCCGTCCTCGCGCGCACCGTGGTGCTGCGGGCGGGAGCGCCCGGCGGCCGGCACCTGCACCTGGTGCACGGCGCGGGGGTGGGCGTGCTGCCCTACCGCGAACTGGCCGGAGCGCTGCCGGGCGACTGGCGGGTGACGGTCAGCGAGGACGACGGCGCCGCCGGGGCGAGCATCGAGGACATGGCGGCCCACTACACGGCGCGCCTGCTCGCCGACGGGCTGCCGGACCTGCTCGGCGGCTGGTCCATGGGCGGGCTGCTGGCCCACGAGATCGCCGCCGGACTGCGGGCCCAGGGCCACCCCTGCCCGCCGCTGCTCCTGCTGGACGCGCCGGTGCCGGGCGACGCGCCGGAGGAGGGCACCGACGCCTTCGCCCGCGCGGTCCTGCGGGGCGCCGCCACCGTCCTGAGCGGGCCGGACCGGCTCGGCCTCGGGCCGCGTGACGACCAGGCGCTCGACACCCTGGCCGTTCTGCTGCGGATCACCTCCGACGACGCCGTCGGCGACGCCCTGCACGCACGGCACGCCCTGCACCGGCGCCACACGACGGCGATGACGGCGCCTCGCGCGTCCCGGACCGTCGACGTACCGGCGCTGGTGGTGGCGGCCGACCTGGCCGACGGCGACCTCGACCGCTGGCGGGGATTCCTCACGGGCGACACGCGCTCCGCGCGCATACCGGCGGGCCACTACGAACTGCTGACCCGCCCCGCCGTCGACGAGGTGGCCCGGCTGGCGGTGGAGCTGATGAGCGCGCACGCGGCGGCGCGATGACCCGGGGCCGACGGGCCCCGTGCCGGACCGGGGCCGGTGCGCCGTCAGCCGGTCGGTGCGGCGCCCGCGGCCCCGGCCTGCCGGGCCGCGTAGCGCCGGGCCTTCGCGCGATTGCCGCACACGCGCATCGAGCACCAGCGGCCGCTGCGGTTCTTGGAGGTGTCCCAGAAGACCCAGGCGCAGGCGTGCTCGGAGCAGCGCTTGAGCCGGGCGGCCTCGCCGGTGACGGCCAGCTCGCTCCAGGCGGCGGCGAGCTCCGCGAGCGCCTTCCTGGACGCCGTGAGCTCCGGGGCGGGAGCGAGGGCGCCGGGCCTGTCACCGCCCGCGACGACGACGAGGGGCAGTTCGCGCAGCGCCTCGGTCGCCCCGTCCTGGAGCGCCGGGTCGGGGCGGTCACCGACGTGCGCGCCCAGGGCCTCGCGGAGACCGGCGCGCAGGCGCAGTCCCAGGGCGTGCTCCGCTGCTCCGGCCCGCTCGCCGCCGCGCAGCAGCCCCTGGGCGCGCAGCCAGCCGTCGAACTTGCGGGCCGTGTCGATCTCGTCGGTCGCGTCCTCGACGTCGACCGTGTTCGCGAACGCCTGAATCAGCTGGGCGGACGCCGGCGCGTCACGCATGAGCCACCTCCCGTGGAGACTTCCAGCCTACACCGGATAACCGGCTATCGGCTTTGCCGGGTAGTGGCGAGGGGTTTTCCGTGCCAGACTCGACATCCCGGATTCACCATCAAAACAGTTAGACGGTTAGGGGAGACTGATGAGTGACCAGAGCGTCGACACCACGCAGGCGCCGGTGGGGCTCGCCGCGCCCGTGGCGCCACCGGCCCCCGATCTCCCGCAACCCTCCGCGCGCCGGGGCACCCGCAACACCGTCGTCCTGCTCGTCTTCACCGCCGTCACCAACCTCGCCGACGGCGTCACCAAGATCGCGCTGCCGCTCCTGGCCGCCCGGGCCTCCGCGTCCCCGGCCCAGGTCTCCGCGGTCTCCCTCACCCTCTCCCTGCCCTGGCTCCTGGCCGCCCTCCACGTCGGCGTCCTGGTGGACCGGCTCGACCGGCGCCGCCTGCTCTGGGGAGCCAACGGCCTGCGCCTGATCGCACTCGGCGCGCTGATGCCGATCGCCGCGGCCGACGCCGTGACCATCCCGGTGCTCTGCGCCGCCGGCCTCGTCCTGGGCGTCGCCGAAGTCATCGCCCTGACCTCGGCCTCGGCCATGATCCCGGCGCTGACCCCGCCCGAGGGCCGGGAGCGGGCCAACACCTGGATCGCGGGCGCGGAGACGGTCTGCAACGAATTCGCCGGCCCCTTCGTCGGCGGCCTGCTGCTCGCGGCGGGCACCGGCGTCGCCCTCGGCACGACCTGGATGTCGTACCTGGCCGCCTCGCTCGTCGTCGTCCTGCTCGTGGGCCGGTTCCGCGCGAGCGGCCGCACGGACGGCCGCGCGGACGCCAAGGACGCCGCTCCCGAGACCGTCCGCGTACAGATCGTGGACGGCCTGCGCTACCTCTGGCGGCACACCCTGCTGCGCACCATGGCGCTCATCCTCACGGTCCTCTGCGCGTGCTGGGGAGCCTGGCTCGCCCTGATGCCGCTCTTCGCCACCTCCGTGATGCACCTGAACTCCAGCGAGTACGGGACCCTGCTGAGCGCCCTCGGCGTCGGCGGGCTGGTCGGCGCGCTCGCCGTGACCTGGCTCAACCGCTTCTTCGGCCGCCGCTGGGTCATGTTCGCCGACCTCGTCGGCACCTTCGCGATGATGGCCGTACCCGCCGTGACGACCGACCTCTGGGCCGTGGCCGTCGCCGCCTTCCTCGGCGGCATGGGCGGCACCCTGTGGACGGTGAACGCGCGGACCATGGCGCAGCGGCTCGTGCCCGACGCCATGCTCGGCCGCTTCGGAGCCGTCAGCCGGCTGTTCAGCTGGGGAGCGATGCCGGTCGGCGCCGGCCTGATGGGCCTGCTCGCCGAGTGGTTCGGACTGCGCCTCGCCTTCGGGGTCTTCGCCGCGACCGTCGCCCTCACCGTCCCGCCGTTCCTGCGCGTGCTCACCCGGCCCGTGCTGGCGGAGGCCTTCGGCGACAGGCCGCCCGCCTGACGGACCGGCGCGCGCACGTCACAGGAGGAGGCCGGAAAACCGGCCTCCTCCTTTCTTTTGATCTATTCAATTCATTGATGACCCCTTTTCGCGGCGGTTCCGCGGGGGCGGTCATCACGTCTTTCAATAGGCGCGCAAGGCGACTGTTGACCACCGGAAGGACTCTGCTGAACTATTTGTGGTGCGCCACGAAGCGACCTTTCCCCGAGGAGTCTGAGAAATGAACCATGCGGACGAGATGGCCGACGCGGAAATAGGCTCAGTCATTTCGAGACACATCCGTGCGTCATTCGACGACAATTCCCTGATGGCCGAGGTGGGGCTGCACTCACTGTCCGTCCTGCGGATCGCCAGTGAGCTGATCACCGACCCGGACCAGGAGATCGACCCCACCGGCCTCGCCTCGGTGCACACGGTGGGCGAACTCCGGCACTGGCTGCGCGGACTCCTCACCCCGAAGGAGAGCCTCCGATGACCATCGCACCGCAGGTCCCCACGGCCACCCTCCCGCTCACCGCCGCCCAGAAGGGGCTCCTCGTCGTGCACCGCACGGTGCCGGTGCCCCACCTCTACAACGTCGTGGCCGAGCTGGAACTGGACCCCGCCGTCACCCCGGCCGCCCTCGCCCCGGCCCTCACCGACGTCCTCGCCGTGCAGCCGGCCCTGCGGCTCGCGATCCACGAGGGCGCCGACCCGCAGGCCGTCCTCGGCGACGTCCCCTCCGACGCCCCGCTGCACCACGTCACCGCCACCGCCGAGGAGTTCGACCGGCGGCGCACCGAACTCCTCGCCGAACTCGGTGACACCGCCTTCGACCTGACGCGTTCCCCGCTGCTGCGCACCGTGCTGCTCCGGACCGCCGACGGCAGCCGCTCGACACTGCTCCTCGTCGTGCACCACCTCGTCTTCGACGGTTTCTCCCTGCGCCAGTTCGTCCGAGACCTGACGGCGGCCGTCCAGGGCGCACTGGACGTCGAGACGGTACGCACCGGACGCGAACGCGCCCTGCGACGCGAGCTGGAGGCCCAGCTCAAGGCCGCGGACGACGACGAGACGGAGCGCGCCGCGAAGGCCCTGGCCGACCGGCTGCGGGCCACCCCGGCCACGGTCCTCAATCCGCGGCCCAACCGCCCCGCCACCACCGGCTTCACCGGTACCCGGCGCGAGATCCGGCTGACGCCCCGGCAGTCCGCGGACCTGGACGGCCTGTGCGCCACGCTCGGCGTCAGCCCGTTCGTCCTCTTCTCCGCCGCCTACGCGGCCGTCCTCGCCCGGCACTCCGCCAACACCACCGTCGTCTTCGGCAGCCCCGTCATGGCGCGCCGCACCCTCGGCTCCTTCGACCTGTGCGGCTTCTTCGTCAACACCCTGCCGCTCGTCGTGGACGTGCCCTGGGACGCCCCCTTCGACGCTTTCGTCAAGGAGACCGTGCAGGCCGAGGCCGCCCGGACCCGGGCCGACGCCGCCGTCTCCTTCGACCGCATCGTCCGGCACGTCGACCCGGACCGCACGACCAACCGCAACCCGGTCTTCTCCTGCATGCTCGCCCTCCAGGACGCGACCGACGCCGAGCCCGGATCCGCGGTGCGCCGCGTCCGCGAACACGGCAACGGCACCGCCAAGTTCGACCTCTGGCTCGGCGTGACGCCCGGCCCCGAAGGCTGGTCCCTGGAGCTGGAGAGCGACCGCGAACTGCTGCCCGAACCGCTGGCCGAGGCCCTGGCCGACTCCCTGCGCACCGTTCTCGACCGCGCCGTCGAACAGCCGGGACGGACCGTCGCCGACCTCTTCGCGGACGCCTCGTCCGAGGACTCCCACGCCCACGACGGCTTCCGCCGCCACCTGTCCCGGCCCGACCTGTACGGCGCGGTGCGCGCCGCGGCGCAGGCCCGACCCGGACAAGTCGCCGTTCAGGAGGACGGCCGCCGGGTGACCTACGCCGAGCTGGACCGGCTGGCCGCGGCCGGCGCCGACACGCTCGCTGCCCGCGGCGTCGCCCGCGGCACCGTCGTCGGCCTCACCACGACCACGCTCGTGGACACGGTCGTCACCGTCCTCGCGGTCCTCGCCCGCGGCGCCGTCTTCCTGCCGCTGGACCTCGGCCTGCCCGCCGAGCGACTGGCGTACATGACGGGCAAGGCGGACTGCCGCCTGGTCGTGGGGGACGACCCGGTCGACGGCGTGGACCTGCTCACCCCGGCCGAACTCACGCTCGTACCAGGGGACACGGCGCCCGCCGCGACCGCGGCGACGGGCCCTGACGACGGCGTCTACATCATGTTCACCTCGGGCTCCACCGGCCGCCCCAAGGGCGTGCTCATGAACAGCGGCCCCCTGATGAACCTCACCGAGTGGCAGCTCGACGCCCTGGACATGGACGAGCACACCCGATTCCTGCAGTACGCGCCCCTCGGCTTCGACGTCTCCTTCCAGGAGATCCTGCCCACCCTCGTCGCCGGCGGGACGCTCGTCTCCCGCGAACCGGCCGACCGCCGGGACCTGCCCGCCGTCGTCGAGCGTGTCCGCGCGCACCGGGTCACCCACGTCTACCTCCCGGTCGCGGCGCTGCCCGCCTTCGTCCGGGCCGCGCAGGACGCCGGGGACGAACTGCCGCACCTGAGCCACGTCTGTGTCTCCGGCGAACAGCTCCTGCTCGACGACCGCGTCCGGCGCTTCTTCGCCGACCGGCCGCACCTGAGCCTGGTGAACCTGTACGGCCCCACCGAGACCCACGCCGTCACGACGCACCGGCTCACCGCCGACAACCGCCCCTGGCCCGCCCACGTCCCCATCGGCCGCCCGATCACCGACGTGGCGGCGCACGTGGTGGACACCACGGGACACCTCGCGCCGCGCGGGGTCCCCGGCGAGCTGTACCTCGCGGGCGCCTGCCCCGCACTGGGCTACGTCAACGACCCCGAGCGCACGGCGGAACGGTTCCTGCCCGACCCGTACGCCGACGACGCGCGGGCGCGCACGTACCGGACCGGGGACCAGGTCCTGCGCGACGAGAGCGGCGCGCTGCTCTTCCTCGGCCGCGACGACGACCAGGTCAAGATCCGCGGCTACCGGGTCGAGCTGGGCGAGCTGGAGAGCGCCGCCGCCTCCCACCCCGACGTGGCCCGGGCCGTCGGGGTCGTGCACGGCGAGGGACACGAACGCCGCCTCGCCCTGTTCTTCCGGCCCGAGGACGGCCGTTCGCCCGACCCGGACGGCATCCGCTCACACGTGGCGGCCGCCCTGCCCGGCTACATGGTGCCCGCCCGGGTCTTCCCCGTGGACTCCGTGCCCACCACCCGCAACGGCAAGGTGGACCGCGCCGCCCTCGCCGCCCGGGCCGAGCGCGCCCTGGCCGACGAGGCGCGCTCCGTGCCCGCCGTGACCACCACCGACGACCCGCTCGTCGCGGCGCTCCAGCGCATGTGGGCGGAGCTGCTCGGCATCGCGGAGGTACCCGTCGACCGGTCGCTCCTGGAGCACGGCGCCCACTCGCTCACCGTGATGGCCGCAGGCGCCCGCATCGAGGAGGAGTACGGCGTCCAGATACCGATCCTGGACTTCTTCCGCGACCCCACGGTCCGCGCGCAGGCGGCCTGGATCACCACGCTCCGCGAGGACGCCTGATGCCGGCCGCGACCCACGACACCAAGCTGCTCGTCCCGCTCGCCCAGCGCACCGGACCGCTCAACAGCGTCCTGCTCCATCCGGCCGGCGGGGGCCTCGGCCAGTACCTCGGCACCGCCGCCCGACTGGCCCGCCACGGCAGCGTGTTCGGCATCCGCGCCGCCGGACTGCTGCCCGGCGAGGAGCCGGACGACGACGTGGCGGACATGACGCGTACCTACCTCGACCTGCTCGGCCACGTCCCCGACCGGCCGCGCGTCCTCGTCGGCTGGTCACTGGGCGGAGTGCTCGCCTGGGAACTGGCCGCACGCCTGGCCGAGGACGGCCCCGCTCCCGCCGTGGTGCTGATCGACAGCTTCACCGAGCACACCGACCCCGACCCCGGCGCCGACGCCCGTACCCGCGTACTCGACGCCATCGAGACGTCCGTCAGCCACCTCGGCGACGGCACCGACGCGGACCGGGCCCGCACCACGGCGCTGGCGCACGTCCGGGCCAGCGCCGCACACCGCACCCGATCCCGGCCCGGCGGCCCCGCCCTCCTGATGGCCTGCGCGGGCCCCGACCGCGACCGACAGATCGCCGCCTGGCAGAAGCTGACCGACCGGCTGACCGTACGGGACCTCGACTGCGGCCACTTCGAAGTCTTCGAACCGCCCCACCAACCGCCCCTCCTCTCCCACCTGGACGACTTCCTGGACCGCCTCATAGACGCCCCGCTCAACGACGACCGCCCCACCGACACACCGCGGGAGACCCCCCGATGACCAGCACGAGCCCCCTCGCCGTCGTCACCGGCGGCACCCGCGGCATCGGCCTGGCGCTGTCCCTGCGGCTGCGCGCGCTCGGCCACCGCACCCTCGCCCTCTACCGCTCCGACAAGGACGCGGCCGAGCGGGCCGCCGACGAGCACGGCATCGACGTGCTCCGCGCGGACCTCGGCGACCCCGGGTCCGTCCGCGCCGCAGCCCGGACGATCCTCGCCGAGCACGGCACGCCCGAGGTGCTCGTGAACAACGCGGGGATCAACATCGACCGGCCCTTCCTCGAACTCACCGAGGACGACTGGCAGGACGTGCTCGACACCAACCTGTCCGGCCCCTTCCACCTCACCCAGGCGCTCGCCCCGGCGATGCTCGACGCCGGCACCGGAACCGTCGTCAACATCGGCGCGACCACCGGCCTGCGCCCCCGCCTCAACGGCGTCAACTACGCCGCCTCCAAGGCCGGGCTGCTCCAGCTGACCAAGTGCCTGGCCCTGGAACTCGCCCCCACCGTGCGGGTCAACTGCCTGATCCCCGGGATGACCGAGACCCGGGAACTCGTCGACCGGTTCCGGCTCGACGACCCGGAGCGCCGCGCCGCGGTGCTCTCGGAGATCCCGCAGCGACGCATCGGCTCCCCCGACGACATCGCCGACGCCCTCGAATACCTCGTGGGCCCGCTCAGCCGCTACGTCACCGGTCAGAAACTGATCGTCGACGGCGGCCAGTTCATGTGGTAGGAGACCATGACCGACGAACTGCTCACATCCGCCCGCGAAGCCGTCGCCACCGCACCCCCGGTCGGCGACCTGGCCTACGAAACCTACTGCCGTGAGCTGGCCAAACGACTCGCCGCCCACTGGCCGGCCGTCCTGGAGGCCAACGCCGAGGACGTCGCCGCCGCCGAGGAGCGCGGCCTGTCCCCGGTCCTGCTCGACCGGCTCCGCCTGACCACCGCCCACCTCGGCGGCCTCGAACGCCTCACCGAGGCGGTGCTGTCCGAACTCACCGAGGTCACCGCCCCCGACACCGGCGTCCCGGCCGGACCGTGGGGCACCCGCAGACGCGTCCCCAAGCCGCTCGGCGTCGTCTTCATGGTCTACGAGGCCCGGCCCACGGTCACCGTCGAAGGCGCCCTCCTCCCCGTCGCCGTCGGCAACGCGGTGATCCTGCGCGGCGGTAAGGAGATCGCCCGCACCAACCAGGCCCTCGCGGCCGTCGCCCACGACGCCCTGGACGCCGCCGGCCTGCCGACCGGCCTGGTCAGCGTCATCGACGACCCCAGGCGGACCCAGCTGCGCGCCCTCCTCAAGCGCCCCGACGCGATCGACGTGCTCATCCCGCGCGGCAGCCCGTCCCTCATCGACTACTGCCGCACCGCCTCCTCGATCCCCGTCATCGCCAGCGGCGGCGGCGTCAACCACCTCTACGTCCACCGCAGCGCGGACCTCGACCTCGCCGCCGAGGCCGCCCTCGACAGCAAGCTGCCGGAGCCCACGGCCTGCAACACCGCCGAGATGGTCCTGGTCGACGACGAGGTCGCGGCCGACTTCGTCGCCGCCGTGCTGCGCGCCTCCGAGCGCGGCGACCGGCCGGTGACCGTGCGGCTCGCCGCGCACACCCCGCGGCCCGACACCACCGACGCCTCCGCGCAGGACCGCCCCTGGACCCTGGCCGAACTCCAGGAACACGACCTCGGCCGCGAGTTCCTCGACGCCACCATCGGCGTGTATCCGGTCGCCGGACCGGACGAGGCGACCCGGCACATCCGGACCCACGGCTCCGGCCACACCGAGGGCGTCGTCGCCACCGACACCGACGTCACCCGGGAGTTCGCCCGCCGGGTCGACGCCGCCGCGATCGTCGTCAACGGCTCCCTGCGCCTGCACGACGGACCCACCCTCGGCCTCGGCTCCGAGATCTCCATCAGCACCGGCCGCATGCACGTCAGGGGCCCCGTCACGCTCGGCGCGCTGGTGACCCACAGCTGGGTCGTCGACGCGCGAGGCACCCTGCGCAGCTCCTTGTGACACCCCCGCACGACCCCCACCACCCCCCTCTGTTCCCACGGACATCCCCGGAGCATTCAATGATCACAGGACTGGACCGGACGGCGGTCACCGAATCCGTCAAGCGCGTGGTGCTCGCCGAGTCCCGCCTTCCCCTGCGGCCCGCCGACATCGACGACCACGAGCCGCTCAACGGCGAGATACTCCACGTCAATTCGCTGGGATTCGTCGGCATGCTCGTGCTGCTGGAGGACGAGCTGGACATCGTCCTGCCCGACGACCTGTTCGTCGGACGCAGCTTCCAGACCGTCAACGACCTGATCGAGGTCGTGCTGCTCGGGGCGGAGGCCGCCTGATGGGCACCACCCACCTGCCCACCACCTGGCGCAGCGTCCTGCCGCACCTCGACGAGCAACTGCCGCCGGACCGCACACCGCAGACCACGGGCCGCGACGGCGTCCAGGTCAACCTGCCGATGGAACTGGTGCGCCAGAGCGTCCTGCAGAAGGAGCACTGGGACATCCCGGCCGAGGTCGTCGAGGCGTACCGCGCCTTCCGGCCCACGCCGCTGTGGCGCGCCGAGCGCTTCGAGCGCGCCGTCGGGGCCCGCGTGCCGATCTACGTCAAGTACGAGGGCGGCAACATCTCCGGCAGCCACAAGCTCAACACGGCGCTGGCGCAGGCCTATTACTACGCCAAGGCCGGCGTGCGGGAACTCGTCAGCGGCACCGGCGCCGGGCAGTGGGGCACCGCGCTCGCCGCCGCCTGCGCCATGTTCGGCATGAAGTGCACGGTCTTCATGGTCGGCAACAGCCTCCGGCGCAAGCCCTACCGGGGCACGCTCATGCGCACCCTCGGCGCCACCGTGCACGCCAGCCCCAGCCCGCTGACCGAGGTCGCCGCGCAGAGCACGGCGGGCGTCAACAGCCTCTCCCTCGCCATCGGCGAGGCCGTCGAGTACGCCGCGAAGACCGAGGGCGCCGCGTTCTGCATCGGCAGCGGGGAGACCTACAGCATCCTGCACCAGTCGGTCATCGGCCTGGAGGCCGCCGACCAGCTCGCCGCGCTCGACGCCGAGGTCGACGCCGTCGTCGGCTGCGTCGGCGCCGGCTCCAACTTCGGCGGCATCGCCCTGCCGTTCTTCGCCGAGGCCGCCGCGGCCGGCACCCCCGGCCCCCTGCTGCTGGCCGCCGAGTCCAGCACCACGCCCAAGCTGACCCGCGGCACGTACGCGTACGACCGCACCGACGCGACCGGCACCGGCCCGATGGAGGCCATGTACACCATCGGCAGCTCCTACCCGATCCCCGACTCGCACTCCGCCGGCCTGCGCTTCCACGGCGCCGCGAAGGTGCTCTCAGCCATGCGGCACCGCGACCAGATCGCGGCGACGGCCATCGGCCAGGTGGACGCGCTCGACGCCGGACGCCTGTTCACCCGCAGCGAGATGGTGCTGCCCGCCCCGGAGTCCGGGCACGCCCTCGCCGCCGCCGCCCGGCTGGCGTCGGCGGGCGCCGACGCCAACAGCGGCCTGCTGCGCTCCGAGCGGGGTGTCGTGGTGTGCGTCAGCGGCCACGGATACCTGGACCTGGGCGCCTACCAGCAGCTCATGGACGGCGAGCTGAGCGACGTCGCACCCGACCCCGAGGAACTGCGCCGCGCCATGGGCGGCCTGCAGACGGCCCACGAGCCCGTCGGAGCCGGAGCGGGCCGTGCCTGACCTGCCGATCACCACCGACTGCCGGCTCTTCGACTGCGTCCAGGTGAACCTGGCGATCCTCGCCGACCGCTGGCACGGCGAACACACCCATCTCAACCTCGGTGCCGAACTGCGCTTCAGGCCCACACCGGGCACGGCGGGCCTGCCCACGGTGGAGCGCACCGTGGCCGACCAACTGGCGCACTCCGCACCCCTTCTGGGCCTGGACATCCTCACCCGGGAGCGGTTGGGGCCGGGCGAACCGCCGACACCGGCCCCCGGCCGCTACGTCGTCGCCGACGCCTACCACCTGCCGTGGGTGCCCTACGTCGGACAGCGCCACATGGACCACAGTTTCCTGCTGGAGACCGACGACGACGCCGCCCCGGTCGTCGTCGACGGCTACTACAACGAGACGCCCTGGGGCAGTGCCCGCCCCCTCACCCGTCACCTGACCCCCGCCGAACTCGCCGCCGCCGTCCCCGGAGCCGCGACCACGGTCACCTTCGCCCCCGCCGCCCGGCGCCCCGCTCCGCCCGCCGCCGTGACCGACCTCGCCGGCGACGACACCGTCGACGCCTACGTCGCCGCGTACGCCGGACACCCCGACCGTCCGGCCGCCTTCGACCGGCTCACCCTGGAGACCTGGCTGCTCGCCCGCTCCCGCAGGCTGCACGCCCGCTTCCTCGAAGGCCCGTCCGGCGCGGGCGACCCGGTGCGCGAGGCGCACGTCGCCGCGTGGGAGGCGCTCGCCGAGAGCGTCTACGTCGGCTACCGCAGGGTGGCCCGCGGCCGCCCGGAGCCCACCGGCGTCTTCGACCGCCTGCGCACCCAGCTCGGGCGTGACCGCGAGGTGTTCGCCACGCACACGGCGGCCGCCCCGGCACAGCAGGACGGCGGCCCCGCCGAGGTGCCCGCCCCGCTGCTCGACCGGGTGGCCGACACCGTCGCCACGGTGCTCGGCGTCGACGTCGCCGCGGTGCGCGACGCGCGGTCCCTCGCGGACCTGGCCGGATTCACCTCGTTCCGCGTCGTCGAGATCGTCGAGCGCCTGGAGCAGGACCTGTCCGTCGAATGCGCCGCCGACGACCTCGTCCCGGAGAACCTCCACCACCTCGACGGCGTCGGCCGCATCGTCCTCAGCGCCCTGCACGCCGCACCGCAGCCGTCGCCCGCCCTCGTCACCACCCCCGGAGGGAACTGATGTCCGCCCACGCCGATCTGCTGCACGACCTCCTCGACGAGGCCGTCGCCGCCCGGCCGGACGCCCCCGCTGTCAGCAGCGCCGGCCGGACCCTGACCTACCGGGAGCTCGACGCCGCCTCGCGCCGCCTCGCCGCCTGGCTGCTGGAGCAGGGCCTCGAGCGCGGCGACCGGCTCGTCGTGTGCGCGCCCGGCACCGTCGCCCAGCCCGCCCTGGTGTACGCCGCCTCCCGCGTCGGCGTCACCTTCTCCCTCCTCCACGAACAGGTGCGCGGCGTCCAGCTCGAGCACGTGCTCGAGGACTGCGAACCGGCACTCCTCGTGACCGACGACGCCGCCGCACGCGAGGCGGCGCACCGCCGCGACGTGCGCACGCGGAGCACCGCGTTCCTGTCCGAGGCGGCCTTCGCCGACGGCCCCGTACCCCAGGGGACACCGCGGGGACCGCTCGCCGTCGACCCCGTGTGCCTGATCTACACCTCCGGTACGACGTCGCTGCCCAAGGCCGTCGTCAGCACCCACCGGCAACTGACGTTCTCCGTACGGGCCATTCAGAGCGTCCTCGGCTACCGCCCGGCCGACGTCGTCTACAGCCCGCTCCCGCTCTCCTTCGACTACGGCCTCTACCAGCTGTTCCTGTCGACGCTGGCCGGAGCCCACGTCACCCTCGGCCGCCCCGCCGAGGTCGGGCCCGCCCTGCTCAACAACCTGGCCCGCGCCGGCGCGACCGTCCTCGCCGCGGTCCCCTCCGTCGCCGAGGCGCTGGCCCGCCTGCTGCGCCGTGCCCGCGCACGGACCGACACCCCGCCGCTGCGGCTGCTGACCAACACCGGAGCGGCCATGCCCGCCGAGACGCTGCGGTCCCTCCGTGCCTCCCTGCCCGATCTGCACGTCCAGCTGATGTTCGGGCTGACCGAGTGCAAGCGGGCCACGATCATGCCGCCCGACGGCGACCTGGAGCGCCCCGGATCCAGCGGCCGCGCCCTGCCCGGCACCGAGGTGTTCGTCGTGGACGACGACGGCCGGCGCCTCCCTCCCGGCGACATCGGCGAGATCGTCGTACGCGGACCCAACGTGATGGCGGGCTACTGGCGCCGCCCCGAACTCACCGCCCAGCGCTTCCGCCGCGCCGAGGGACTCTTCCCGCAACTCCACACGGGCGACTACGGATGGGTCGACGAGGCCGGCTACCTGTACTTCGACGGCCGCCGCGACGACATCTACAAGGAGAGCGGATTCCGCGTCAGCGCCACCGAGGTCGAAGCGGCCGCCCGCCGTGTGCCCGGCGTCACCGCCGCCGCGGTCCTGCCGCCCCGGCACCCCGCCCGCGCCCTGCTGTTCGTCGTCAGCACCCTCGAACCGAGCGACGTCCTCAGCGGCATGCGCGAACAGATCGAGGAGTTCAAGATCCCCGGCCACTGCCTGCCCGTCGACACGCTCCCGCTGACCGGGAACGGCAAGGTCGACCGCAAGGCGCTGGCCGCCCTCGCCGAGGAGGCCGCCGGTGTCCGCACCCGCTGAGACCGCCGCCCCGGCGCTGACGCTGCCCGAGGGCCTGCTCTCCCGCGTTCCCACCCCCGCCTACGTCTACGACCTGGCCGAAGTGCGCCGCAACCACCGTGCCCTGCGCGCCGCCCTGCCCGCCGACAGCGGCGTCTACTACTCCCTCAAGGCCAACGCCCACCCCGCCCTCCTGCGCGTCCTGCGCGAACAGGGCGCGAGCCCCGAGGTCTGCTCCAGCGGCGAGCTGGAAGCCGCCCTCGGCGCGGGCTGGCCCGCCGCCGACGTCCTCTACACCGGGCCCGGCAAACGCGACGAGGAGATCGACGGGGCACTGCGCGCCGGAGTGCGCCAGTTCTCCGTGGACTCCCCGCACGCCATGGAGCAGCTGGACCGCATCGCCGGGAGCCTCGGCGTCCGCGCCCGGTGCCTGCTGCGGATCAACGACGACCAGCCCGTCCCCGGCCAGGGCCTCGCGATGACGGGCGTGGCCTCACAGTTCGGCGCCGACACCCGCTGGGTGCTGCGCGAACCCGCCCGCTTCGCCGGCCGGCCGCACGCCGAACTCATCGGCCTGCACCTGTACATGGGCACCAACCTGACCGAACCCGACGCCCTCCTCGGCCAGTTCGAGCGGTCCCTGCGCACCGCGAAGACCCTGCGCACGGCCCTCGCCGAACACGGCGCACAGCTGCGGGTCCTGGACCTCGGCGGCGGCTTCGGCGCCCCCTTCGCCTGCGCGGGGGAGCGCATCGACCTCAGCGGACTGCGCCCCGGACTGACCGCGCTGCTCGACGAGGAACTGCCCTCCCGGCACGACGACGGCACCCGTGTCGTCTTCGAGTCCGGCCGCTATCTGGTCGGAACCGCGGGCGTACTGCTGACCTCCGTCCTCGACGTGAAGCAGTCCCACGGCAAGGACGTCGTCGTCCTGGAGTCCGGCATCAACCACCTCGGCGGCATGCCGGGACTGCGCCGCCTCCCGCCGCTCAACCCCCGGCTCGTCCCCGCCGCCGACGATGCCGCACCGCGCCCCGACGTCCTCGACACCCTGGTCACCGGACCGCTGTGCACCCCCCTCGACACCTGGTCACGAGCGGCGAAGCTGCCCGAGCTGCGCCCCGGCGACGTCCTGGCCGTCCCCAACGTCGGCGCCTACGGACTCAGCGCGAGCCTCGTCGCCTTCCTCGGCCACCCGCTGCCGGCCGAGGCCGTCGTCGACGGCGACGACCCCGACCGCGCCCCCGACATCACCCGTATCCACCTGACCCGCACCCCTGTCACGGCCGACACCGTCCCCACCCTGGGAGAGAAGTGATGGACCCCCGATTCACCGACGCGCTCGTGCCCTTCCTCAAGTTCCTCGACGGGAACGAGATCGAGCCCGACGCGCCCCTGCGCACGTACGGACTCGACTCCATGCAGGCCATCGAGCTGCTGTTCGCCCTCGAGGACGCGTTCGAGGTGACGCTGCCCGACGACGCCATGAACGACACCACCTTCGCCACCGCCGGCAGCCTGTGGGCGGCCGTGTCCGCGGCGATCGACGCCCAGAACGGCGTCACGGACGCGTCCCGGGCGGCGGCATGACCGCGCCCGCCGTCCTCCTCGAACCTCAGGCCCGGACCCCGGACGCCCCGAGCATCGACGACCGCGTCCAGGAGGTCGCCGCCGTCGCCGCCGAGCACCTCGCCCGGCACGAGCGGGACGCCACCTTCCCCGTGGAGGCGCTCGACCGGATGCGCGGCACCGGCCTGCTCGGCCTGCTCGTGCCCCGCCGGTACGGCGGCCTCGGCGGCACCTCCGCCGACGTGATCCGGGCGGGCACCGCCCTCGGCCGCGTCGACCTGTCGGTGGCGATGATCTTCGTCATGCACTGCCAGCAGGTCGCCGCCCTGGCCCGGTTCGCCCACCCCCGGCTGCGCGACGCACTGCTGCCCGAGATCGCCGCGGGCCGCCACTACCTGGCCTCCGTCACCACCGAGTCCGGAAAGGGCGGCCACCTGCTCACCTCCCGGTCGGCGCTCACCGCCCACGACGACGGCCTCGCCGTCGACCGCTTCGCACCGATCGTCACGGGCGGCGAGCACGCCGACGGGTTCCTCGTCACCATGCAGAGCCCCCACTCCACCTCCGCGCAGGACGTCTCCCTCGTCTACGCCCACCGCGACCAGCTGGAGATCGAACGGTCGGGGAACTGGGAGCCGCTGGGCATGCGGTCGAGCCACAGCGTCGCGCTGCGCCTCACCGGAACCGTCCCCGCGCACCACGTGATCGGCGAGCACGGCGCCTTCCGCGCCATCGTCACCACGGTGTTCGCCCCCATGGCCCACCTCGGCTGGTCCGCGTGCTGGCTCGGCACCGCGGCGGGCGCCCTGTCCCGCGTCGTCAAACTGCTGCGCTCCCCGAAGAGCCGGGGGCGGGCCGACCTCGACTCGGAACTGCTCCTCACCCGGCTCTCGCGGGCGAGGCAGCGCATCGACACCGTGCACGCCCTGCTCGAACAGACCCGCAGGACCGTCGAGGAGGCCCCGGACCTCAGCGTCCCGCGCGTCCAACTGCTCCTGAACGGGCTGAAGATCACCGCGGCCGAGCAGACCTACCGGGCCGTCGACGACCTGGTGGACGCCGTGGGCATGCGTCACGGCTACCTCAAGGATTCGCCCACGCGCCTGGAGCAGAGCCTGCGGGACCTCCGCTCGGCCGCCCTCAACTACAGCAACGACCGCCTCCATCTCGTGGACGGCAAACTCGCCCTGCTGGACTCCGAGGTGCGCCTTGACTGACGTGACCACGGCCCCGACCGCACCCGCCCCGACCGCACCGCCCACCCCCGCCGTCGCGCTCGCCGGCCTGCCCGAGAAGGCCACGGCCGCGCTCGTCTGGCAGACCTGCGGCGCGGCGGGACTCATCGAAGGGCTCTACGACGACGGGGGAGGCATCGACCCGCGGCGTCTTGCCGAACTCCTCACAGCCGTCGACGCCCGCGGCGACAACGGCGTGACGCTCAGCCTCCTGGTCCAGGCCGCCAGCGCCCTGCCGATCCTGGCCGCGGGCGCACCCGCGAACGGACCGGTGCGCGACGCGCTGGACAGCGTCCGGTCCGGCGCGCGCACCCTCGCGCTCGCCGCCACCGACAGCGCGGCGCCCGGATCGGACCTCGCCGACCTGGCCACGGAGGTGACCATCGGCCCGGACGAGATCGTGCTGCGCGGCGGCAAACGCTGGATCACCACCGCCTGCCCGGCCGGCTGGCTCCTCGTCCTGGCCCGGCACCGCCCCGGCCGGCACTTCACCAGCTTCACCTGGGTCCTCGTACCGGCCGACGCGCCCGGCGTGCGGATCACCCCCGCCGACACCGACCTGCTCACCGGAGCCGCCACCGGACACATCGAGTTCACCGACGTCCGGCTCGCCCCGGAACACCTGGTCGGCCGCCCCGGGCGCGCCATGCCCGCGTTCGCCAGACACATGGGCACCGAACGCCTCGCGGGCGCCCTGTGGGCCCGCGCCCTCACGACCCGCGTACTCGCCGACACCAAGGAACGGCTGACCCGGCGCCTCGTGGACGGACGGCCGCTGTGGCACAACAGCTCCGTACGCCAGCGCTTCGCCACCTGCCTCGTCCAGGTAGGCCAACTGCACGCACTGTGCGACACCCTCGCCCCGCGGATCACCCGGCACCATGACCTCGCCGCAGCGGCCCTGCTCAAGTCCGCCGTCGGCCTCACCGTCGACCCCGTGCTGAGCGTCTGCGCCCAACTCCAGGGAGCCGACGGCCTGTTGCACGACGGCGCCCAGCGGATCCGCGCCGAGGCGGCCGTGTTCGGCATCGGCGGCGGCGTCACCGAGCTGCTCCTGGACACCGTGGCCGACCACGCCGATACCTGGCTCACGGAGCTGCGGGCATGACGACCCTCATCACACGCGCGGCCCCGGACGTCTGGGTGGCCACCGGGCAGCTCGGCCCGTGGCTGCGCGAAGCGGCCGACCCCGACGACCGGGCCGTCGCGGCCACCCTGCCCCGCCGCCGCACCGCCGAATTCCTCGCGGGCCGCGCCCTGCTGCGCCACCTGCTGCGCCTCACCGTCCCCGAGCGGGCGGCCACGCCGATACGGGCCGACGCAGCCGGACGGCCGGTGCTCGACGGCGACCCGGACACCGGCATCAGCATCTCGCACGACGGCCCGGCGATCGCCGTCGCGGTCGGCCGCGGCCGGCGCGTGGGCGTCGACGTCCAACTGCCCGTGCCCCACGTCCCGGACAGTCTGCTGCGCCGCTGCCTGGGACGGCACACCGACGACGTCATGCCGCTCGGCGAGCGCCGACGCGGCGTCGAACTGGCCTGGGTCTGGACCGCTCAGGAAGCCTGCGTCAAAGCGGCGGGCACCGGCCTGACCGGCAGCCCCTGGTCGATCGACATCCCGCCCGGAAGCCGGGAGGGCCGGTGGAACTCCTATCGCTGGATCAGCCTGCGCGACCGGTCCCACACCCCCCTCAGCTGCGCCTTCTCCCTGTCCGACGCCCCATCCGACGCCGACGGCCTGGAGGCCACGTGTTCCTGACCGGCGCCCCGACCACCATGCCCGACCTGAGCTGTTACACGACGAACCTGCTGGCCCACGTCACACCCGACATCCCCGACGTCCGGCGCCGTCTCGCCCGGGGCGTCCGGCTCGCCGTCCGCATCGATCTCCCTCCGGGCGAGCTGGCCTTCTCGCACCACCCGCGGATCGACACGACCCACGACGGCAGACGGCTCGCCTACGCCGGTACGCGCGACTGGCCCACCGCACGCGAGGCGCTGCACCGCGCGCTGCTGCGGGACCGACGCGTCCTCGCCGTGGCCAACACCCGCCACCTTCCCTGGTCACCGGCGCGGGACCGGTCGGACGCCCCGCACTGGATCCTGCTCAAGGACCGCCGCGACGACCAGTGGCTGGTGGCCGACCACTTCTCCGCGCTGACCCCGAACGGCACGCAGAGCCCCTACCTCGGCTGGATCGGCGACGCGGAACTCGCCGCCGCCCTCGCCCCCTGGCCCGGTCCGCCGAGCGAGGTCGCCCGGCGCGACGTCCTCGCCCTCGGCGAGGAGACCACCACCCCGCCGGCCGACCACTACCGCTGGCTCGACTGGGCGCCCGCCAACGACGGCGGCGGCGCGCCCGGCACCGGCACCTGGGTCCTCGACCTCGACGCGTCCCTGCGCCACACCTCCGAGGTGCTGCGCGCGGATCCGACCGCGGTCGCCCGGTACGTGGACGACCTGTGGGCCGCCGCCCGCCACCACACCTTCAAGCTGGCCTTCGACGTGGCGGACGGGAACACCGATCCCGCACGCGCCGCGGCGGCGTCGGCGGCCTGGGACGAACTGCCCAGGGCGTTGCGGTTCGCCGCCCAGTCCACCGCGCGCGGCCGCCCGCGCCCGGGCGCCGTCGAACGCTCCGTCGACCAACTCCGCACCGCGCTGCGGGCCCTGCCCGCCCCCGACAAGGAATGAGTCTCCCCATGAGCAGGCCGATCGTCCTGATCGCCGAAGAACTGTCCCCGGCCGCCGTGGCCGCCCTGGGCCCGGACGTCGAGATCCGCCGGTGCGACGGCGCCGACCGCGGCGCGCTGCTCGCGGCCGTCGCGGACGCCGACGCCGTCCTCATCCGCTCGGCCACCCGCGTCGACGCCGAAGTGCTCGCCGCCGCGGGCCGGTTGAAGGTCGTCGCCCGTGCGGGTGTGGGCCTGGACAACGTCGACGTGCCCGCCGCCACCGCGGCCGGAGTCCTGGTGGTCAACGCGGCGCACGCCAACGTGGTCAGCGCCGCCGAGCTCACCTGCGGCCTCCTGATCGCGGTCGCGCGCAACATCCCGCAGGCCGGCCACGCGCTGAAGAGCGGCCGGTGGAACCGTTCCCGGTACGTCGGCGGCGAACTCGCGCACAAGACGCTGGGGGTACTGGGTCTCGGGCGCATCGGCACGCTGGTCACCGAGCGGATGCAGGCGTTCGGCATGGACGTGATCGCCTACGACCCCTACGTCGACGCGGCGCGTGCCGCCCGGCTGGGCGTCCGCATGCTGCCGCTCGACGAAGTCCTGGCGGCCAGTGACTTCCTGACGGTCCATCTGCCCCGCACACCGCAGACGCTCGGCATCGTCGGCGCGGCGGAACTGGCCGGGGCCAAGCAGGGCGTGCGCCTGGTCAACGTCGCGCGCGGCGGCCTCGTCGACGAGGCCGCCCTGTACGACGCCCTGGTCGAGGGGCGGGTCGCGGCCGCCGGCCTGGACGTCTTCGCCGAGGAACCGTGCACGGACTCGCCGCTCCTCCAGCTGGAACAGGTCGTCTGCACCCCGCACCTGGGCGCCTCCACCCGGGAGGCGCAGGACCGGGCGGGCGTCTCGGTCGCCGAGTCGGTACGCCTCGCCCTCGGCGGTGCCCGGGTGCCGGACGCGGTCAACGAGGTCCGTCCGCACGGGGCGGGTCCGCTGGAGGCGCGGATACCGTCACCGGCGGTCGCCGGGGCCGCATGAGCGAGGGGTGGTGGCCGGACCCGTGGATCCGGCCCCGTCCACGGTGCGGCGCAGCGCGAGGTGCTGGCCCGGAGCGTGCCGGTACCGCTCGCGCAGCTCGTCGGGGACGGCGAAG
>NZ_JBEYYU010000074.1:0-38290 GCF_040645755.1 Streptomyces sp. NPDC046716 | reverse complement strand
GGGCGGCCTCCACGGCCGCGTCGAAGCAGTCGGCCGGGGTGCAGGGGGCGACGACCGGGACCGGTGCCTCGCCGTTGCGCCCCGGTCCGTGGACCGGGGCGGGCCGCCCGTGCTTGGCTGGCGGTCATGACAACGCAGACGGTCGAGTACATCCGCTACCGCATCCCGGAAGCCCGCTCCGCCGAGTTCCTCTCCGCGTACACCCGCGCGGCCAGGTTCCTGGCCGCCTCGCCCCACTGTGTCGCGTACGAACTCGACCGCTGCGAGGAGGACTTCGAGCACTTCGTCCTGCGCATCGTGTGGACGTCGACCGAGGACCACGTCGAGGGGTTCCGGACCTCGGAGCTGTTCCCCGACTTCCTCGCCGAGATCCGCCCCTACGTGGGGAACATCGACGAGATGCGGCACTACAAGCCGACGACGGTACGCGGGAAGGGCTCGGCCGAGCCGACGCTGTACGAGCGGGCGGGCGGCGCGGAAGCAGTGACCCGCCTCGTCTCCCTCTTCCACGCCCGCGCCGTCGAGGACGACCTCCTCGGCCCGCTCGTCGCCGAGCTGCCCGCCGATTACGCCGACCATGTCGCGCTGTGGCTCGCCGAGGCGCTGGGCGGCCCGCCCGGACACAGTCAGATGGCCGCCTTGCACATCGGGAAGAACCTCACCGGGCCGCGGCGCCGCCGCTGGGTGAACCTGATGCACGACGCGGCCGACGACGCGGAGCTGCCGTCCGACCCGACCTTTCGCTCCGCGTTCGCCGGGTGTGTGGAGTGGGGGGCCCGGCTGGAGACGGGGGCGTCGGGGTCGGTTCCGTCGTATCCCGGGTGACGGCCGGTGGGGGCTGGTCGCGGCCGACCGGCAAACCTAGCGGGGCGCGGTCGTGGCGTCGGCCCCCCAACTGGCCAGCAACCGGAGGGCCTCCGCCGACGGAGTCCCCGGCTCCGCGTGATACACGGACAGGAACTGCCCGTCGTCGTCCGGAAGATGCAGCGTCTCGTAGGACAGGGACAGCTCACCGACCAGCGGATGCCGCATCCGCTTCACCCCGTGCCCCTTCTCCTTCACATCGTGCGTGGCCCACAGCTTCCTGAACTTCTCGCTCTTGACGGAGAGTTCACCCACGAGCGCCGACAGCTCCGGATCGTCCGGGTTGCGCCCCGCGTACAGGCGCAGATAGCTGACCATGTCCGACGCCTTCGACTCCCAGTCGAGGAACAGCTCACGGGAGGCGGGGTCGAGGAACGTGAGCCGCGCCCAGTTCCGCTCGGCCGGCGCCAGCGCACCCCAGTCACCGAAGAGCGCCGCCGCCATCCGGTTCCAGGCGAGGATGTCCGAGCGCGCCCCGCCGATATAGGCGGGCACACCCTCCAGGTTCTCCAGCAGGTGCAGCAGCGCCGGCCGCACCTGCTGCTGACGCCGGGGCGCCCGCTGCTTGCGCCGGGTCTGCGTGGGCTTCGCCAGATGGACCAGGTGGGCGTGCTCGGTGTCGCTGAGCCGCAGGGCGCGTGCGATCGCGTCGAGCACCTCCGCCGACACATTGCGCCCGTTGCCCTGCTCCAGGCGGGTGTAGTACGCGACCGAGACCCCGGCGAGCTGGGCCAGCTCCTCGCGGCGCAGTCCCGGGACCCGGCGGTGCCGGCCGGCCTGCGAGAGCCCCACGTCCTCGGGCTTGAGCCGGGCCCGCCGGGTGCGCAGGAACTCGCTGAGTTCGGCGCGGCGGTCCAGGGTCGGGTTGTCGTCCATAGTGTCCAGTATTCCCGGTCGTACGACAGTGAGCCTGTCCCCGTCAGTAGTAGGACCACTGGTCGTACGCAAAGGGGTGACCTGCGCAGATGTCGCAGCAGGGGGTCGGCTCGGGCACGCTTGAAGCCATGACCACCACTGTTGCCGCCTACGCCGCGCCCAGCTCGAAGGCCCCGCTGGAGCGCACCACCATCGAGCGCCGTGACGTGCGCGAGCACGACGTTCTGATCGACATCAAGTTCGCCGGAATCTGCCACTCCGACATCCACCAGGCCCGTGAGGGCTGGGGTGAGGCCATCTTCCCGATGGTCCCCGGGCACGAGATCGCCGGTGTCGTCGAGGCCGTCGGTTCCGGTGTCACCAAGTTCAAGGTCGGCGACCGGGTCGGCGTCGGCTGCATGGTCGACTCCTGCCGCGAGTGCGAGAACTGCCTGGCCGGCAATGAGCAGCACTGCCTGAAGGGCAACGTCGGCACGTACAACGCCGTCGGCCACGACGGGGAGCCCACCTACGGCGGCTACTCGCAGAAGGTCGTCGTCGACGAGGCCTACACCCTGCGCATCCCGGACGGCCTGTCGCTGGACGTGGCCGCGCCGCTGCTCTGCGCGGGCATCACCACGTACTCGCCGCTCAAGCGCTGGGGCGCGGGCCCGGGCCGCAAGGTCGCCGTGGTCGGCCTGGGCGGCCTCGGCCACATGGCCGTCAAGCTGGCGCACGCCATGGGCGCCGAGGTGACCGTCCTGTCGCAGTCGCTGCGCAAGAAGGACGACGGCCTGAAGCTGGGCGCCGACCACTACTACGCGACCAGCGACGAGCAGACCTTCAAGGACCTGGCGGGCTCCTTCGACGTCATCCTCTCCACGGTGTCGGCGCCGCTGAACTTCGGCGCGTACCTGAGCCTGCTGAAGACGAACGGCGCCCTGGTGAACGTAGGCGCCCCCGAGGAGCCGATCTCGCTGAACCTGTTCTCGCTGATCGGCGGCAACAAGGTCCTCGCCGGCTCCGCGATCGGCGGCATCGCCGAGACCCAGGAGATGCTGGACTTCTGCGCCGAGCACAACCTGGGCGCCGAGATCGAGCTGATCGAGGCCAGCCAGGTCAACGAGGCGTACGAGCGCGTCATCAACTCCGACGTCCGGTACCGCTTCGTGATCGACACGGCCACGATCTGAGCGCCTGAACCTTTCCGAAGGCCACTCCTCATGACCTGAGGGGTAATCGACGCCCTCCCCGGGCTCCCGGCAGGATCCCCCTATCCCGCCGGACCCGAGGAGGGCTCGCTCATGACCGCCTACGCCATCGCCGTACTGCGCCCCACCCAGCCCGTGCACCCCGACGTCCTGGAGTACATCGAGCGCGTACAGGGAACCTTCGAGCCCTACGGCGGCCGGTTCCTGTCGCACGGCAAGCCCGGGGAGTGGCTGGAGGGGGAACGCCTCGGCGACCTGGTCATCGTCGAGTTCCCGGACCTGTCCCGCGCCCACGACTGGTACGCGTCCGACGCCTACCGGGAGATCCTCCCGCTGCGCGCGGACCACATCCCGGGGGAGCTGGTCCTCCTGGACGGGGTGCCGGTGGGATACGACGCGGGGCGCACGGCGTCGGTGATGCGGGCGGCGCGGGGGTGACGGCGTCTGCGTCCGGGGGGCTCGGGGTGTGAGTCCGCGCCCTGGGCGTTCGGGGTGTGAGCCCGCGCCCACGGCGCTCGGGTTGTGAGTCCGCGTCCGTGATCAGGGGTGTGAGCCGCGTCCGTCCTCGGGGCGTGAGTCCCTCCTGTGCTCGGGCGTGAGCCCGCGTCCGTGCTCAGGGCGCGAGCCCGCCCCGTACCAGCCCCACGATCTCTGTGAGTCCGCGTCCAGGGTGCTCGGGGTGTGAGTCCGCGTCCGTGATCAGGGGTGTGAGCCGCGTCCGTCCTCGGGGCGTGAGTCCGCTCCTGCGCTCGGGCGTGAGCCCGCATCCGTGCTCAGGGCGCGAGCCCGCCCCGTACCAGCCCCACGATCTCTGTGAGCCCGCGTCGACGGGGCTCGGGGCGTGAGCCCGCGACCATGATCAGGGCGCGAGCCCGCCCCGTACCAGCCCCACGATCTCGTCGTCGCTCAGCCCGAGCCGCCGTCCCTCCACCACCAGCGCCCGCACCTTCTCGGACAGCCGGGCCCGCCCCACGGTGGCCGCCCCGCCGAGCACCACGGCCCCCCGCCCGCGCCGCAGCTCGATGACCCCCTCGTCGCGCAGCCGCTGGTAGCCCCGGAGCACCGTGTGGAGGTTGACCCCCAGCGAGTCGGCGAGCGCGCGGGCCGACGGCAGTCGCTCGCCCGGGGCCACGTCCTCGTCGGCGACGGCGCGCCGCACCTGCGCCGCGATCTGGTCGCCGAGGGGAGTGGCGGAGGCGGGGTCCACGCGGATCAGCACGAGGTGCCCTTTCTGGCGGCGAGCGAGTTGAGCAGGGCGGCGGCGGTTCCGGCGTCGTCGACGGTGACGGCGAACTCGCGTCCGCTCGTCCGTCGTACGACCAGGGCCTCCCCGGCGCGCAGGACCACTCCGGTCGCGCCCGGCCGGATCCGGTACCCCCAGCCACCGAAGTCACCGAGCGGGCTGATCGTACGCCGCGACGCGCTCTCGACCTCCTCCAGCGGTATCCGCACCCGCGGCCACGACAGCCCGCCCTGCGCCACGACGAGCCCTCTCGGCCCGACGGTCACCCGGACCCGGCCGAACACCAGCGAGACCAGCCCCGCGCCCGCGACCACCAGCCCCCACAGGGTGAGCAGCGCGGCGACGACGAGCCCGGCCACGATCAGACCCGCCGCGATGAGCGCGAGGGGCAACGACCCGGCCTGCCGGACCCAGACCGCCCGCTCGCCCTCGCGCAGCGAAAGCGCGGTGCCGCCCGTGCCGCCCTCGCCCACCTCCCACGTACGCGGCCAGCCCCGGGTGAGCAGCCACCCGACCCCACCCGCGACGACGGCGACCGCGCCCGCCACGGCCAGGTGCCACCAGGGCATACGGGCGTCATGGGCATCGCCCACAGCGGCGTTCACCCGCAGCACGGACACCGAAACGGACCCCAGCAGCCCCGCCGTCCCCCAGCCGAGCACGACGGTCCACCGCGCGGCGCCGATCCGCTGCCGTCCCGCGGCGAGGGCGAACAGCACCCCGGTCCCGACCAGCATCAGCAACCCGGTGACCAGGAACCCCTTGGCCGACGAGAACCCGTCGGGCGACCCGCTGCCCGGGAAGTGCGTCGCCATGGGGTCGGGCAGCCGGTCGCGCAGCGCGATGTGCACGCCGGTCGCGACGAGCGCGGCCACGGCGAACGGGAGCCCGGCGAGGAGGGCCCGGGGAGCTGGCGAGGGCTGCATGGTGACTCCGTCCACTGATTATTCGCTACTTGTTAGCGTCATAGTAGAACAATAAGCGCCCGGGGCAAAGAGGGGGAGAAGACGGCCGCCCGTGTGGCCGGGGCGCCCGGGACACCGGCCGGGCCCGCGATGTGACACCGGCGGCCGGTGCGATGCGCCACAGCGTCGAGCTGTCACGGGGGCGAGGTGGGCGGGGTCTTGTGTGCGAAGGGCGGCCGCGACGGCCGCCACGACAGGAGGCCACCATGAATGCCCGCTTCAACCTCTTCGACAGCCCGACCGCGGCGAAGGTCGCCAAGCGCTTCTACAACGTCTCGCTCGCGCTGGAGGGCTCCACGCTCCCCAAGTCCCTCAGGGAACTGGTGCAGTTGCGGGTCAGCCAGCTCAACGGCTGCGGCTTCTGCGTCGACGCCCACACCAAGGAGGCCGCTCTCGTCGGCGAGAGCGCGCTGCGCATCAACCTGGTCGCGGCCTGGCGTCACACCACCGTCTTCAGCGACGCCGAGCGGGCCGCGCTCGCCCTCGCCGAGGAGGGCACCCGGCTCGGCGACCGGGGCGTGACCGACGAGACCTGGCAGGCGGTGCGCAAGCACTTCGACGACGACGAGGTCGGCGCCCTGGTCTGCCTGGTCTCACTGATCAACGCGGCAACGAGGATGAACGTGATCGTGCACCTCGCCGGCGGGTCCTACGAGCCGGGCATGTTCGCCGCCTCGGCCGACTGACCCGGGCGGTTCAGGAAACGAGGTGCCCGAGCTGCAACTCGCCGACGGGGTAGGGCCGTTCGACCGGAAGCAATCGGGCGGCCCGCTCCGTGTCCCCCTCGCCGACGGCGGCCCGCACCTCCCGCGCGAGCGGCGTCACGTCCCTGATGCCGACCGTCCACTCGTCCGCGTACCGCGGCACGGCCTCACCGGAGAGTCCGAGCTGGAGCGAGCGGTGCTCCAGCGGCCGCAGCCGCAGATCCCGCTCCGGATCCCACTGCACCCGCGCCGGCGACTGCCTCAACTCCCGCTTCCAGGCCGCCTGGTCGCTGTGCACCCCGCGCGTGTAGCTCGACAGGCACGCATGCCGCAGCGCCCACTCGAACCCCTCCCGCGTGATGTCGACGGCGAGCACGACCTCCTGCCCGTCCTTCTCCGCCCAGCCGCAGCGGTACATCATCCACAGGAAGGACGGCTTGACCCACGTCATCCGGTCCCGCTTCCACAGCGCGGGGAACCGCCCGTCGCGGGCGGCGGGGAGCCCGATCTCCGGGCGGTACGCCTGATAGACGGTGATCGTCGACGCCGTGTACGCGGCGCGGATCTCGTGGCGTGGTGCGGATGTCATGCCGTTCAGGGTGCTGTGGTGGACGCCGTCCGGCCAGCGATTTTCCCGTGCCGCCCGTCGCCGCGATCCTCCGCGACCTCGCACCACACCGTCTTCTCCCGCTCCCCCTGCCGCACGCCCCAGCGCACGGCGACCGCCCCGAGCAGCGCCAGCCCGCGCCCCGACTCGTCGACCGGCGCCGCGTGCAGCAGAACCGGCAGTGCGCGCGGATCGGGGTCGGTGACCTCGATCCGCGTACAGCCGCCGTCCCCGTCCCGCACGACGACCGTCACCGGAGTCCCCTCCCCGAGATGGTCGATCACGTTCGTCACCAACTCACTGACGCAGAGCCGGACATCGAACCCGTGACCGCGAAGCCGGTACCGCAACTCGGGCACCGCCTTCGCGGTGGCCAGCAGATCGATCCTCATGTGGGGGCTCCCTGGGTCGTGTGCACAGCGTGACGAACACCTCACACTTTGACGTCGCCCCACGTACCGTAAAAGGGATTCGGCGTCCGCAGACCGGGCTGCGGACGCCCACGCCCCGGACGGTGAACGATGGCGCGACGCAGGGACATCGACGGCTCCATGAGCGTTCCGACCTTCTACGGCAAGGAGCTCCGCTGGAAGCGTGAGGCCGCCGGGCTCTCCCTGGAGGACCTGGTCCGGGGGAGTTTCTTCGGCAAGACGTACCTCAGCGACATCGAGCGCGGGGAGCGCCGGATGCCGCTGGATCTGGCCCGCCATGCCGATCAAGTGCTCAGCACCGACGGGTACTTCGAGCGGAACTGTGAGGATGTGCGCAGGGCGCGGCGGGGTGCTCACGCCGAGTATTTCCAGAAGGTTCTGGAGGCGGAGAAGCACGCCAAGGCCATAGAAGTGTGGGCTCCCGCGGTCTTCCCGGGACTGCTGCAGACGCCGGCGTACGCGAGGGCAGTGGTTCGGGCGGCCCACCCGCTGGCGCTCGACGAGGAGGTGGAGCCCAGGGTCACCGACCGAGTGGCGCGTGCCCGTCTCTTCGAGGACGACCATCGGCTCCCGGAGTACTGGGCGGTTCTGCACGAGGCGTTGCTGACTGATCCGGTGCTACCGGCGGGGGAGATGGCCCACCAGCTCGACCGGATCGCCGAGTTGGTGGAGCGCCGCCGCATCGTTACGCAGATCGTTCTGCGGAAGAGCGGCCCGCATCCCTTCATGTCCGGGACTGCCCAGCTCATGACTTTTCCCGACGCCCCGCCGCTGGTGTACACAGAATCGCTGCACAGCGGCGAGACCATCGACGATCCGGCCCTCGTGGAGGAGTACCGCAGGTCGTACGATCTGCTCAGGGCCGTCGGGCAGTCCCCGGACACGTCCCTGGCCATGATCAAGGCAGCGGCAGAGGATTACCGAAATGGCAAGCAGCCGGACCGACTTGAGTGACGCGCTCTGGTTCAGGAGCAGTTACAGCAACGGTAGTGGCGGCGAATGCGTGGAGGTCGCCCGTGACTTCCCCGGTGCCGCGCCTTGGCGCAAGTCCACGTACAGCAACGGCGACGGCGGCCACTGTGTCGAGGTAGCCGACGGAGTCCCCGGCATCGTCCCGGTCCGCGACAGCAAGAACCCCGGCGGGCCCGTGATCATGGTCGAGCCCACCGCCTGGGCGTCATTCGTCGCCGCCCTCTGAACGAGTCGGCCGAACCGGAAAGTGACGTCTCGTCGTGCCCCGTGAGATTCCCCTGCCGCCCTACGACATCGCGGAGCTCGTACCGGAGTTCGCGAACCTCGCCAGGGACACCGTCCTGCTGTACCCGAGGAGTGGCGAGCCCGGCGTGCACCACAGCTCCATGGGCGGTCCGCTGCTCTGGCCGGCTGACGAGCCATGGCCGTACTGCGCTCAGCCCGGGCACTGGGCTTTCGGCACGGGCGGCGGTTCAGGGGCTTCAAAGCCCGGTGCGGTGCCCCTGGTGCCGGTGATTCAGCTCTTCGCCCGCGACGTTCCCTGGCTGGAGTTCCCGCCGGGGAAGGACGTGGTGCAGTTGCTCTGGTGCGCCCTGATCCATGACAACGATCCGGCCGGGGCGGTCCTTCCGAAGCTGTACTGGCGCAGTGAGGCCGAGACGGTCGCGGCGGGGTTGACGTACGACGTTCCCGCACCCCGAGCGGGTGAGTACGAAGAAGACTTCGTGCCGCGCCCCTGCACGGTCTGCCCCACCCCCGTGGTCGAGTACCCCGGTTACGACCTGCCCGATGGGCTGCTGACCGAACTGCGCCCTCGGCTCGAAGCGCTCGAGGACCGCTTCGGGTGCCACTACACGGAGGTGGCGAGCGCCCTGCAGAACAAGGTGGGTGGCTATCCGGCCTGGAACCAGCGCCCGAACTGGCCGCACTGCGAACAGGGCCACCGCATGGAGCACCTGTTCAGCGTCACGGGCGAGCCGGCCTACGGACGCTGGCTCCCGCTCGACGACCACGAACCCGGCACCACCCCGCCGAAGTGGGACGCTCCAGCGGCGCCGGACGTCCTGGAGAGCATCGGACCGGACCTGGAGATCGGGGACGCAGGAGGCATGTACGTCTTCCTCTGCCGCCAGTGCCCCGATCTCCCGTACACACATCGCTACGACTGCTAGAGGCCGTCGTGTCAGAGCCCGGCGGCATTGGTGGGGAGCCAGACCCGGTGGCGGGTGCGGAGCCGGTCGCGTTCCGCGGGCGTGGTGAGGATGACGTCCGCGCCGCCGTCGTACGGATGGTGGATGCGGGTCAACTCCGTGTCCGTCACGAATACTTCCGCCAGTACGTCGTCCGCGACCGCGCGGAGTACGGGGTCGAGGATGCCCCGTTGCCAGGTGCGGCGGTCCGCGTAGAGGTGCGTGTACGTGTGGAAGTCCGGGTCGGGGTCGGAGGTGTCCGACTCCGTCCACCACCGCTCGCCCTGAGGGTGCAGGCCCGAGCGCCCAGAGCGGATGGCGGCCCCCGCCTCCGTGAACGACCAGTCCGTCGTCACCACGTAGACGTCGCCGCCTGCGAAGAGCTCGGCCAGGACCGTGTTGTACCGGTCGAGCACCGTCGCGTACTCCGCCTCCGTCCCGGGGTACCGCTTCGACTCCGGCAGGCTGTGGAAACGGACCCAGCGGTCCGCGTACGTCGTACGGAACGTGTGCGCGAGGGGCGGGCCCGAGGGGTGCCTGGCCCGCCACAGCGAAGCCAGGTCGGTCGGCTCAGTGCGGTAGGGCACAGTCGTCCTCCGTCAGGTGCAGGCCGCGCAGGGCTCGCAGCTCTGCCGCGGGGAAGTGGTGCAGGTGCCGCCCGTCCCGCTGCCGAAGGACCCACCATGACTCCGCCGGTCTCAGCTTCCAGTTGAAGCTCGGACTCCCTGCCATCCCGTCCCCCCTCAGTCCGGCATGCCTTCGCGGCTTGCTGTGACTACTTCTCCGAGACCTCAGACGCCGGTGCCACGCCCACCGGACACGACACCCCCGTCCCCCCGATCCCGCAGTACCCGCCCGGATTCTTGTCCAGGTACTGCTGGTGGTACGGCTCCGCCGGATAGAACGGGCGGTCCTCGGCCGGCAGCACCGCCGTCGTGATCGTGCCGTGGCCGGAGCCGGTCAGGACCTGTTGGTACGCCGCACGCGAGGCCTCCGCGGCGGCCGCCTGCGCGGGGGAGTGGGTGTAGAGCGCCGAGCGGTACTGCGTGCCCACGTCGTTGCCCTGGCGGAAACCCTGGGTCGGGTCGTGGTTCTCCCAGAAGAGCTTCAGCAGCGCCTCGTACGGGACGACGGAGGGGTCGTGGACCACCCGCACGACCTCCGCGTGGCCGGTCAGGCCCGAGCAGACCTCCTCGTACGCCGGGTTCTCGGTGGAGCCGCCCTGGTAGCCGACGAGCGTCGTCCACACGCCCGGCACCCGCCAGAACACGCGCTCGGCGCCCCAGAAGCAGCCGAGGCCGAAATCGGCGACGGCCAGGCCCTCCGGGTACGGGCCGAGCAGCGGGGTGCCGAGGACCGTGTGCCGCTCCGAGAGCGTGAACTCGGGCTCGGAGCGGCCGCGCAGGGCCTGGTCGGGGGTGGGCAGGGCCGGGGTACGGCCGAAGAGCGCCATGAGTGTGCTGCCTCCCGGGTGGTGTCGGTGACGTCGCGGTCGTCCCGTGCAACAACCCCGGCCCACCACGGGATTCCGGGTCAGGCGGACAGCGTCGCCGGGCTGCCCCCGTTCGCCTCGTACCCGGCGACCGCGAGCGCCCGGTACACGGCGTACGACGCCGCCGGATCGGCCTCCGCCGTCCACGGCACGGCGCCGACATGGCCGTCCACCCGCACGAGCTGCTGCATCGCCTCGGACCAGCGCTCCGCGCGCACCAGGAAGAACACCAGCAGATGCCGTACGTGGGCGAGCATCGGGTCGTCGGGACGGGCCGCGTGCACCGCGAACAGCGCGCCGTGCAGGGCCTTGCTGACGACCTCGCCCTCGTAGAAGCCGCGCACGAGGTTCAGGTCGGGCAGATGCTCGTACACCGCGAAGAGCGGCAGCGCGGCCAGCAGCGAACCGCGCGGGGCGCGGGCCGCGGCGGCCTCGGCGAAGGCGAACGCCAGCTCGCGCGAACCGTGCCACTTCTCGCACCAGTAGCGCAGGCCCGCGAGATGCGCGCCCATGTGCCCCGGCGCGGTGTCCAGGATCTTCAGCCAGACCTGCTCGAACTCCGACTGCGAGTAGCCGAGCCCGCGGGCCACCGCGAGATGCGTGATGTGCGGGACCGGATCGCCCGGAGCGAGCAGCGCGGCCTGCTCACAGGCGCCGCGCGCCTCCTCCAGGATGATCCGCTGCTCGTCCTCGGTGCCGCCGCCCCGCCACGCCTGCTGCACCAGGAACTCGGCGAACACCTGTGCCCCGCCCGCGTCCTTCGGCTGCTGCGAACGCCACGCGTGCAGCCAGCCGGCGCCGAGCCGCGGCGTCTGCTGCGCTTCGAGCGCGGCGGCCCCGGCGATCGCCTGCACCCGCTCCCACCGGGTCTCGGTCTCCTTGCCGGTGCCGGCAAGCAATTGCGAAGCGGCCGTGAAATCTTGATTGCGCTGCACGACGGACATCACGTCGAGCAGGTCCTGGTCGGGTCCGGGCAGCCGGACGTCCAGTTCCTCCTGCCGCATGAATCCGTAGTCCGCCGGATCGGCGGCGTCCGGCGACCCCGGTGCCACCTGACGGATGCCGCCCCGCCTGCGCAGCATCACCACCCAGGCGATCATCAGCACGGCCATCAGCCCCCAGAGAATTCCCATGCTTCAAAGCTAACCGAGGCGGCGACGGCTCCACGGCCCACTACTCTCGGGGCTCATGAGCGACACGCACAGCGAGAGCGAAGCCCCGCGCGGCTTCGAGACCACCGCCATCCACGCCGGGAACACGGCCGACCCCGTCACCGGCGCCGTGGTCCCGCCGATCTACCAGGTCTCCACGTACAAGCAGGACGGCGTGGGCGGTCTGCGCGGCGGCTACGAGTACAGCCGCAGCGCCAACCCGACCCGTACCGCCCTGGAGGAGAACCTCGCGGCGCTGGAGGGCGGCCGCCGCGGCCTCGCCTTCGCGTCGGGCCTGGCCGCCGAGGACTGCCTGCTGCGTACGCTGCTCAGCCCGGGCGACCACGTGGTCATCCCGAACGACGCGTACGGCGGCACGTTCCGCCTGTTCGCGAAGGTCGTCTCGCGCTGGGGCGTCGAGTGGTCGGTCGCGGACACCAGCGACGCGGCGGCGGTCCGGGCCGCGCTCACCCCGAAGACCAAGGTCATCTGGGTCGAGACCCCGTCGAACCCGCTGCTCGGCATCACCGACATCGCCGCCGTCGCCCAGGTCGCCCGCGAGTCCGGCGCCCGCCTCGTCGTCGACAACACCTTCGCCAGCCCCTACCTCCAGCAGCCGCTGGCGCTCGGCGCGGACGTCGTCGTGCACTCGCTGACCAAGTACATGGGCGGCCACTCGGACGTCGTCGGCGGCGCCCTCGTCGTCAGCGACGAGACGCTGGGCGAGGACCTCGCCTACCACCAGAACGCGATGGGCGCGGTCGCCGGGCCCTTCGACGCCTGGCTGGTGCTGCGCGGCATCAAGACGCTCCCCGTCCGCATGGACCGGCACAGCGAGAACGCCGCCCGGGTCGCCGAGATGCTCACCCGCCACCCCCGCGTCACCAAGGTCCTCTACCCGGGCCTGCCCGAGCACCCGGGCCACGAGACCGCCGCGAAGCAGATGAAGGCGTTCGGCGGCATGGTGTCGTTCCAGGTCGAGGGCGGCGAGGCGGCGGCCGTCGCGGTCTGCGACCGGGCGAAGCTGTTCACCCTCGGCGAGTCCCTGGGCGGCGTCGAGTCGCTCATCGAGCACCCGGGCCGGATGACGCACGCGTCGGTCGCCGGCTCGGCCCTGGAAGTCCCCGCCGACCTGGTCCGGCTCTCCGTCGGCATCGAGTCGGTGGACGACCTGCTCGCCGACCTGAAGCAGGCACTCGGCGCCTGAGCCCCGGGCTCACCAGCCCGTCAGCGGTGGAGTCGTCTGCGACGGCGGCTCCACCCACGGGCGCGTCATGGTCGCCCACACCAGGAACGCCACCGCCGCCGCGGCCAGCACGCACCACAGCAGCCGCCGCACGGCCCGCCGCCTGCGCAGCACACGGGCGCCCCGGCGCATCGCCTCCGCGCACAGCTCGGCGGGGACCACCGGCGGCGCGGCGGAGTCGAGCACGGCGCGCACCGACGCCGACTTGCGGTTCTCCAGGCTCATGACCGGTCCTCCGGGCTCATGACCGGCTCTCCGGGCTTCATGACCGGTCCTCCACGCTCACGACCGCCCTCCGGGCTCACGACCGGCCTCGGAGGCATCACCGGGCTCATGTCGAGGCCGCCTTCGGCAGCGGCGGCACGGGCGTCGGGTCGCGCGGCGGATGCAGCACCAGGCCCATGGCGCGGGTGTGCACGGCGCGGACCCGCTCCATGGGAAGGCCGAGCAGCGCCGCGACCTGCTCCTCGCCGACGCCTTCGAAGAGCCGGAGAACGAGGATCAGCCGTTCCTGCGGCGACAGCCGCCGCAGGACGCCGCCCGGCCGACGGTGCTGGAGCCGGAGCGGCCAGGCGCCGCGCGCGAAGCGGACGGCCAGCTCCTTGCGGGCGCAGTCGTAGGGATCCTCCCCCCGAAGACGGTCCCAGGAGGCATACGTCCGGGCGAGGGAGGCCGTGAGAAGTTTTCGCGCGCGGGGATTGTCGTCGGAGGGCTCGGCGGTCAGCAGCGTCGCGGCATGGAGCAGCCGCCCGGCCGCGCCCGCGACGAACGCCTCGAACTCACGGGCCCGGCGGGCATCCCGGGACGCCTGCCGATCGCGCACTCTTCATATGAGGCCTGCCGCGGCCCCCCGGTCAAGAGGCGGGAGCCGCGGCAGTACGGAGGTCCGGGCTCCGGTCTCAGGAGTCGGCGGGCGGAGCGGCCTGACCCGACTGGCGCGCCGAGAGGGCCGTGTTGAAGCGCGTGAGGAGCGCGCAGAACTGCTCGCGCTCCTGCGGCTCCCAGTCCTGCGTCAACTGCGCCATCAACTCCTGACGCGACGAACGGACTTCGTCGAGACGGGCGAGACCGCGCGGGGAGAGCTGGAGCACGACGGCCCGGCCGTCCTCGGGATGCGACGTGCGCTTCACGAGACCGGTGTCGACGAGCGGGGCGACCTGGCGGGTCACCGTCGAGGAATCGATCCCCATGCTCGCCGCGAGGGCTTTGACGCCCATCGGACCTTCTTTGTCGAGGCGGTTGAGCAGCAGATACGCGGCTCGGTCCATGGAATTGCGCACCTGCCCGACCCCGCCGAGCCGGGTCTGTTCGGCGCGACGGGCGAAGACCGCCACCTCGTGCTGCAGCGTTTCGAGGAGGCCGGTGTCGCCGGCGGTCGACATGTCCATCGTTTCCTGTGGTGTGGGCATGGCCGGGGGCTCACTTCATGCGTGGGTGGTGGATTGCACTCAATTACGAGATTGGCCCACAGAGTACGCGGCGAAAGCGCTGGCCGTACCGGCCGTGCGCAATCCGGTCTCGGAGGCTGAACATCCCGGGTGACCCACGGCGTGAGCTGCGAGACTTCCGTCATGAGCTACAGCGCGTCTGACTCCTTGCCTTTCCCGGCCGCGGTCACTCTGGACGACGTACGCGGTGCCCAGAAGATGCTCTCCGGAGTGTCCCGGGTGACAACGATGGCGCACAGTCACCACCTCTCCCAGCTGCTCGGATCTCCGGTGCACCTGAAGTGCGAGAACCTCCAGCGGACCGGTTCCTTCAAGCTGCGCGGCGCCTACGTGCGGATCGCGGGCCTGCTGCCCGAGGAGCGGGCCGCCGGGGTGGTGGCGGCGAGCGCGGGCAACCACGCACAGGGGGTGGCGCTCGCCTCCTCGCTCCTGGGCGTGCGCTCCACGGTGTTCATGCCGGTCGGCGCGCCCCTGCCCAAGGTCGCCGCGACCCGCGACTACGGCGCTGAGGTGCGGCTGCACGGCCAGGTGGTGGACGAGACGCTGGCCGCCGCCCAGGAGTACGCCGAGCGGACCGGCGCCGTCTTCATCCACCCCTTCGACCACCCGGACATCGTGGCCGGGCAGGGCACGCTCGGCCTGGAGATCCTGGAGCAGTGCCCGGAGGCGCGCACGATCGTCGTCGGGATCGGCGGCGGTGGCCTGGCGGCCGGGCTCGCGGTCGCCGTCAAGGCGCTGCGCCCCGACGTGAAGGTGATCGGCGTGCAGGCGGCGGGCGCGGCCGCGTACCCGCCCTCGCTGGCGGCCGGGCGCCCCGTGGCGATCGACGCCCCCGCGACCATGGCCGACGGCATCAAGGTGGGACGGCCCGGCGAGATCCCGTTCCGGCTGATCGCGGGGCTGGTCGACGAGGTCCGTACGGTGACCGAGGACCAGCTCTCCAGCGCCCTGCTGCTCTGCCTGGAACGCGCCAAAATGGTCGTCGAACCGGCCGGTGCCAGCCCGGTCGCGGCGCTGCTCGCCGATCCCGCCGGCTTCGAGGGTCCGGTCGTCGCGCTGCTGTCCGGCGGCAACGTCGACCCGCTGCTCATGCAGCGCGTCCTCACCCACGGCATGGCCGCCGCCGGCCGCTACCTCTCGCTCCGGCTGCGGCTCACCGACCGTCCCGGCGCCCTGGCCACACTGCTCGGGGTGCTGTCGGTGGCCGACGCCAACGTCCTGGACGTGGGCCATGTGCGGACCGACCCGCGGCTCGGGCTCACGGAGGCCGAGGTGGAGCTGCACCTGGAGATGAAGGGGCCCGCGCACTGCGCGGCGGTCGGGGAGGCGCTGCGCGCGGCGGGCTACACCGTCACCGCCCAGTCCCTCGGGGAGCCCCTGGGGCAGTCCGCGTAAATCCATTGCCGATACGCGATACATCGCGATAGCGTGTGGCCCGCGTCACGCTTCGCCGGGCATGTGCTGCCCGGTAAATCTACAATTTCGTTACAAAAGGGACGCGAGCCGATCATTTGGGGGAAGCACATGCCAGGCGCCATCTACGCCGAAGGTCTGGTGAAGACCTTCGGCGATGTCCGGGCTCTGGACGGGGTCGATCTGGACGTGCCGGAAGGCACGGTCCTCGGCCTGCTCGGGCCGAACGGAGCGGGTAAGACGACGGCGGTCCGCTGCCTGACCACGCTGCTGACGCCCGACAGCGGCAGAGCGGTCGTCGCGGGCATCGACGTCGTCAAGAATCCGAACGAGGTCCGCCGCTCGATCGGCCTGTCCGGCCAGTTCGCCGCGGTCGACGAGTACCTGACCGGCCGCGAGAACCTCCAGATGGTCGGCCAGCTCTACCAGATGCGGGCCAAGGAGGCGAAGGCGCGCGCGGGCGAGCTGCTGGAGCGGTTCAATCTCGCGGACGCCGCCGACCGCCCCTCCAAGACGTACTCCGGAGGCATGCGCCGCCGCCTCGACCTCGCGGCCGCGCTCGTCGTCTCCCCGCCGGTGATGTTCATGGACGAGCCGACCACGGGCCTCGACCCGGTCAACCGGCAGCAGTTGTGGGAGGTCATCCAGGAGCTGGTGGCGGGCGGCACCACACTGCTGCTCACCACGCAGTACCTCGAAGAGGCCGACCACCTCGCGCACGACATCTGCGTCGTCGACCACGGCCGGGTCATCGCCCGCGGCACCTCCGACCAGCTCAAGGCCCAGACCGGCGGCGAGCGCGTCGAGGTCGTCGTGCACGAGCCCGAGCACATCGCCGCCGCCCGGGAGATCCTGGCCGGCTTCGGCAAGGGCGAGACCACCGTCGCCGAGCACACCCGCAAGCTCACCGTGCCGGTCACCGGCGGCGCCAAGCTGCTCGCCGAGGTGATCCGCGACCTGGACGCCCAGGGCATCGAGATCGACGACATCGCCCTGCGCCGCCCGACCCTCGACGACGTCTTCATCTCACTGACCGGGCACCTCGCGGAAGCGGCGGAGCAGGACGAACAGGAGAGCCGCTCATGAGCGCCGTCACCGACAGCGTGCGCACGCCCCGCGCGGCGGGCGGCCTCGGCCAGTCCGTCCGGGACTCCCTGGTCGTCGGCAAGCGCAATCTGATCCGGATGACCCGGATCCCCGAGATGATCCTCTTCGGGATCATCCAGCCGGTGATGTTCGTCGTGCTGTTCACGTACGTCTTCGGCGGCTCGATCTCCATTCCGGGCGCGGGCACCAGTCCCCAGGCCTACAAGGAATTCCTGATGGCCGGCATCTTCGCGCAGACGGTGACCTTCGCCACCGCCGGTGCGGGCGCGGGCATCGCCGACGACATGCACAAGGGCCTCATCGACCGGTTCCGCTCGCTGCCCATGGCGCGCGGCGCGGTCCTCACCGGACGCACCCTCGCCGACCTCGTGCAGACCGCCGTGACGCTCGCCGTCCTCGCAGCCGTCGCCCTGCTCGTCGGCTGGCGCACCCACGAGAACATCGGCAAGGTACTCGCCGGCTTCGGCCTGCTCCTGCTCCTCGGCTACGCGTTCACCTGGATCGGCGCCCTCATCGGCCTGTCCGTGCGCACCCCCGAGGCGGCCACGTCGGGCGGCCTGATCTGGCTCTTCCCGCTGACCTTCATCTCGAACGCGTTCGTGCCGGTCAACGGCATGCCGAAGTTCCTCCAGTACGTCGCGGAGTGGAACCCCTTCAGCGCCACGGTGGCGGCGGCCCGCGAGCTGTTCGGCAACACGATCGACGGCGTCCCCAAGTCGGTGACCGGCGCCTGGCCCATGGAGCACCCGGTCTGGGCCTCCCTGATCTGGTCGGTGCTGATCATCCTGGTCTTCCGCACCCTCGCCGTCCGCAAGTACCGCAAGGCGGCCGGCTGACCGTCCCGCACGCGAGAAGGCCCCCGGAGCGCGCATGCTCCGGGGGCCTTCTCGCGTACGACAGTGGGGCGTCAGCCGCTGTACGGCTCCGCCTTGAGGATCTTGACCGAGGCCAGCTTGCCGTTCGGCAGCTCGTACTGGGCGTCCTCGCCGACCTTCTTGCCGTTCACGCCCGTACCGAGCGGCGACTGCGGCGAGTACGTCTCGATGTCGGAGCTCGCGTACTCGCGGGAGGCGAGCAGGAACTCGAGGGTGTCGTCCTCGTCGCCGTCGAAGGCGATGGTGACGACCATGCCCGGCGCGACGACACCGGAGGCGGCCGGAGCCTCGCCGACCTTGGCCTTCTCAAGAAGCTGGGTCAGCTGGCGGATGCGGAGCTCCTGCTTGCCCTGCTCCTCCTTGGCCGCGTGGTACCCGCCGTTCTCGCGCAGGTCGCCCTCCTCGCGCGCCGCAGCGATCTTCTGCGTGACTTCCTCGCGCGCGGGACCAGACAGATGAGCCAGCTCGTCCTTGAGCTTGGTGTACGCCTCCTGCGTCAGCCAGGTGACGTCTTCGCTGGTCTGGGTCACAGGTCGCTCCTCGTAGGTACTGGGATACAAAGCATCGCCCTACCCAGAAGGATGTTCCCTCTCGGGTGGGCGAAACCACGAGCCTAACAATTCGCCGGCCAAAGGGGGAGGACATAAGGCATCAGTTTTACGTCAACGCAGGTCAGCCACGATCAGGCCGTCGTCGGCCGGAGTCAGTCGGCGTGGCAGCCGAGCAGCTCGGCCGTCGTTCCCCTGCCCCCGGACGTACGGAGCGTGACGACCTTGTCGATCCGGTCCTGCTGCTGCTCGAAACGGAAGTCGGCGCGGCCCACCTCGGAGCCGACCGCGTCCTGGGAGCGGATCGTGCAGTAGCCGGAGGTGCCGGTGTCCTTGCGGATCTCCAGGTGGACCTTGACGCTGTCGTCGTAGGTCTTGAACGCGATGACCTCACCGCTGAACTTGGCTCCGCCCGCGATGTAGTACCAGCCGAACCAGACCATCATCGCGGCGAACAGGGTGCCCAGCACGATCGCGGCGATCCGCAGCTTGCGGTCGGCACGGGCGTCGGCGCTGCGCGGCGAGCTGTAGCGCCCCTCGGGCAGGTGCTGCTGCACGGCGCTCATCAGCCAGTTCCTCTCGCCTCGCCCGCCGGGATGCGGACGCCGGAATTTTCGGCCCCCCGGTTCGGTCACTATAGAAGCCGCCCATTGCACCGAAACACACCAGGGCGCCCTATCTCACCGAGGATCTTGTCTTGACTGAGCAGCTGCGACTGATGGCCGTTCACGCCCACCCCGACGACGAGTCGTCGAAGGGCGCGGCCACCATGGCCAAGTATGTGTCCGAGGGGGTGGACGTGCTGGTCGTCACGTGCACGGGCGGCGAGCGCGGCTCCATCCTCAACCCCAAGCTCCAGGGGGACACGTACATCGAGGAGCACATCCACGAAGTGCGCAAGAAGGAGATGGACGAGGCGCGCGAGATCCTCGGCGTCAAGCAGGAGTGGCTCGGCTTCGTCGACTCGGGGCTGCCCGAGGGCGACCCGCTGCCGCCGCTGCCGGAGGGCTGCTTCGCGCTGGAGGACGTCGACAAGGCGGCCGGCGAGCTGGTCAGGCAGATCCGCTCCTTCCGCCCGCAGGTCGTCACGACCTACGACGAGAACGGCGGCTACCCGCACCCCGACCACATCATGACCCACAAGATCACGATGGTGGCCTTCGACGGGGCGAACGACCCGGTCGCCTACCCGGAGGCGGAGTTCGGCCCGGTCTTCCAGCCGTCGAAGCTCTACTACAACCAGGGCTTCAACCGCCCGCGCACCCAGGCGCTGCACGACACGCTGATCGCGCGCGGCATGGAGTCGCCGTACGGGGACTGGCTCAAGCGCTGGGACGAGTCCGACCGGGTCGAGCGGAACCTCACCACGCACGTGCCGTGCGCCGACTTCTATGAGATCCGCGACAAGGCGCTGGTCGCGCACGCCACGCAGATCGACCCCGACGGCGGCTGGTTCCGGGTTCCGATGGAGGTCCAGAAGGAGGTCTGGCCGACCGAGGAGTACGAGCTCGCGAAGTCGCTCGTCGACACTTCCCTCCCCGAGGACGACCTCTTCGCGGGCGTGCGCGAGAATGCCTGATGTGATTGCGAATCTGGCATTGACCCATCTCGTCCCTCTGGCCGCGACCGAGGTCGACGAGGACAAGGTGACCCCGGGCGTGCTCGGCTTCATCGTCTTCGCCGTGATGGCCCTGGCCGTGTGGGGCCTGATGAAGTCCATGAACAAGCACATGCGCAAGGTCGACTTCAAGGAGAAGTCGGCCGAGCCGGCCGCCGAGGACCGCCGCACCTCCGCCTGACGCACCGGCGATGAGTTCCGCCCGCCCGCGCGGTCGTACAGGTATGAGCCCTGTACTGATGCACGCGGTCGTCTCCGTGGACGGATTCATCGCCGGTACCGACGACCAGGTCGGCCCCCTCTTCGACTGGTACGGCAACGGGGACGTGCCGATCGTCGAGGGCGCCGGATTCCGGGTGTCCCAGGTGTCCGCCGACTACACCCGCGGGATGTGGGACCGCCTCGGCGTGATCGTCATGGGACGCCATCTGTTCGACATGACCGACGGCTGGGACGCGAAGCCGCCCGCCGGTGAGCACGTCGTCGTGGTCTCGCACCGGCCGCGGCCCGCGGACTGGCACCCCGAGGCGTCCCACTACCACTTCGCCGGCGATGTGCCCGAGGCCGTCGCCACGGCCCGCGAGCTGGCGGGGACACGGTCCGTCGCGATCACCGCGGGCGACGTCGGCGGCCAGGCGTTCGCCCTCGGCCTCGTCGACGTGGTGGCGATGGACGTCGCCCCGGTCTTCCTCGGCGCGGGCAAGCGCTACTTCGGGTCCGCCGCGGGGGAGCGGCTCCTGGACGACCCGCACGTGGTCGTCCAGGGGGACCGGGTGCTGCACCTCCAGTACCGGACGCGGGTCAGGGCTGCGGAGTCGTCATGACCACGCCCATCGTGTCCCGGGCATGCCGGTTCGGGACCATGCCCAGACGCCACGCCTGCCAGCCCGTGTCCAGGTCCACGCCCCGCTCCAGCAGCAACTGGTACGCCTCCACGTAGTCGTCCAGCTTGCCGTCGCGCGTGGGGTGCGCGGCCTGGCCGAGTCGGGCCAGCTCCTCCTGCGCGACCGCCGTGCCGACCTCGGAACCGCCCGGCGAGGCGTACGGCAGCAGGGTGCAGCGCAGGAAGACCGCCCAGTCCTCGCCGCGCCGGTCGCCGTACGAGGCGAAGAGCGCCCGTGCCTCGTCGCAGAGCGTCATCGCCTGCTGGAGCCGGGCGTTGCCCGCGTCGACGACCGCCAGCTCCAGGCACGTCCACCCCTCGCCGTGCGCGACGCCGATGCGCTGGAAGTCGGCGCGGGCGTCCACCAGGAGCTGACGGGCGAAGCCGGAGTTGCGCAGCGAGCCGGTCTGCACGGCGCGCTGGTCGCGGGTGACCCGCGCCGAGTGGTGCCGGGCGCACGCGAGCCCGTACACGTCCCGCATCCGGGAGAACATGGTCCGCGACCGCTCCAGCTCGCGGACCGCCTGATCGAGATTGCCGGTCTCCTCCAGGGCCTGGCCCAGGTAGTAGTACGTCCACGCCTCACCGCGCGCGTCCTCGTTGTCCCGGTGCCGGGACGCCGCCTGGCGCAGCCCGTCGACCGCCACCGAGGCGTCGCCCTCGACGAGCCGGGCGCGGGCCAGCTGGGTCAGCGCCCAGGCCTCGCCGCGCGCGTCGCGGGTGCGGCCGTACAGGTCGAGCGCCGCCCGCAGCTCGTCGTCCGCGCGCGGCACGTCGCCCATCCGCAGGCACAGCTGGCCGAGCTGGAAGTGGGCCCAGGCCTCGCCGTGCAGCGACTCGTTCTCCCGGTGCAGGGCGAGGGCGTCGGTGAGCAGCGCCAGCGACTCGCGGACATGGGCGCGGTCGCGCTCGACGGCCGCGAGCGCGTGCAGGGTCCAGCCGCGGTCGCCCTTGGTCTCGGGCGTCGTCTGCATGTCCAGGGCCTCGCGCAGCCGGTCGGCGGCCTCGGTCAGCTGGCCCTGGTGGTGCAGGGTGATGCCGAGCGAGCACAGCGCGCGCGCCTCGCCCGCCCGGTGGTGGGCCTCGCGGTACAGGTCGACCACCGACGACAGCGTCGTACGGGCCTTGTCGAGCTCGCCGAGGTGACGGGCCGCGATACCGGTGCGCCACTGGACCGAACGCACGAGCAGCCCCTGGTCGATGGCCTGGGTCAACTCGCTGATCTCGCCCAGGCGGTAGAGGTCGCCGCGCAGCAGGCAGTAGTCGCACAGCGCGCCGAGCAGGCCGAGCACCGCGTCCTGGTTGACGCCCTCCGCGTGCCGCAGCGCCGCCGTGATGAAGCTGGACTCGTCGTCCAGCCAGCGCAGCGCCGCGTCCAGCGACGTGAAGCCGTGCGGGCCCATCTGCCCGGCCCGCGTCGACATGTTGCCGTCGACCAGGCGGATCACCGAGTCGGCCAGCTCCGCGTAGTTCTGGATCAGCCGCTCCTGGGCCGCCGTGCGCTCCTGCGGCTCCTCCTCGTCGGCGAGGCGGGCCTGCGCGAAGGCGCGGACCAGGTCGTGCAGCCGGTAGCGGCTGCCCCGGACGTGGTCGACGAGACCGGCGCGCGCCAGCGCGGTCAGATGCCGGGTCGCCTCCGTGTCGTCCGTGGCCAGCAGGGCCGCCGCGGCGGCCGCGCCCAGCGAGGCCCGGCCCGCGAGCGCGAGCCGCCGCAGCAGGCGCCGGCCCGCGTCGGACTGGTCCGTGTAGCGCAGCCACAGCACCCGCTCGACGGGGTCGACGGGCCCGTACGCGCCCAGGTCGGCGGCGAGCTGACGCGGCGAGCGCGGCCCGATCGCGGAGCCCGCGATGCGCAGCGCCAGCGGCAGGCCGCCGCACAACTCCCGTACCGCGTCGGCGGAATCGGCGTCGTACGGGCCGCCGGTGTCCTCCGCGGACTCCCGCAGCAGCTCCTCCGCGCCCGCCGCGTCCAGCGCCTCCACGGGGAGCTGGTGCACCCAGGCGGGCAGGTCGTCGCCGAGCTCCAGCGGTTCGCGGGAGGTGACGATCACCAGGCTGTCGGAACGCTCGGGGACGAGGGTGCGCACCTGCCGCGCGTCGGCGGCGTCGTCGAGCACGATCGTCACCGGAAGCCCGGTCAGATGCTGGTGGTACAGCTCGCTCAGCCGCTTGACCTGCTGCTCCGGCGTGGAGCGCTCCCGGAACAGCAGCTGCTCGCGCGGCGCGCCCAGACGGTTCAGCAGATGCAGCAGCGCGTCCCGGGTCGACAGCGCGGGGCCGTCCGCCCGGTCGCCGCGCAGATCCACGACACAGGCCCCGCGGAACTGGTCGCGCAGATCGTGCGCGGCCCGCACCGCGAGCGTCGTGCGGCCCGAGCCGGGCGTCCCGTGCAGCACGACCACCGTCGGTTTGGTCTCGGTGCTGGCCCGCGCCGCGTGCACCCACTGCGCGATCCGCGCCATCGCGGCCCGCCGCCCGGCGAACGGTCCCTGCGGCTGAGGGAGTTGGCCGAACGACTGCTCCAGCACGCTTCGGCGCCGGGCGGCCGCGCTCCGGTCGGGCCTGCGTCCGCCCGGCACGACCGTCTTGGTGCCCACCGATCCGGTGGACGCGGCGAGCACCCGCTGCTGGTCCAGGAACGGCCGGATGCCCCGCACCTCCAGGGCGGTCAGCCACTGCAGCCGCAGCTGCTCGGGCCCGCCCGGCTGGTTCCTGGCGCCGGCGCTGCGGCTGGCCGCCGGGACGTGCGACGCGGTCACCTTGGCGACCGTCGCGGCGGCGCCGAGCACCGCCACGGCGGCGCCCACTCCCAGGGCCGTCCCGGTGCCGGTGCCGAGGATCAGGTCGGCCACGCACGCGGTGACGGCCCCGACTCCGGCCACTTGCAGGGGAGTCGACCCGCCCTCCTTGGCGAACCGCTCCCCGAACGTCATCTGCCCGGCCGCCGCCTCGTCCAGCGCCCGGGTGTACGCGGCGTACTCCTCGGCCGCCGTCTGCTCCATGGCATCCAGCGCGCCCCTGGCCCGGGACAGCAGCACCCCGGCATCCGTCCGCCCGCCCGAGCGCCGAACCTCCTCCTCAACGGCCCGGGCCAACAGCCGCTCGGCCTCCGCCCGATGGCTGTCTCGCATCTTCGGTCCCCCTCCGTCGCGTCTCTTCCGCGTCAAGTGTCCTGCGTATGGGGTGTCGGCGCGAGAGTCCCTGCGATCAAAGGCGGGTCCGTGACGGCCATGCGCGAGGATGGGGGCATGCCGAACCGACTGGCCCAAGAGACGTCCCCCTACCTCCTCCAGCACGCCGACAACCCGGTGGACTGGTGGCCCTGGTCGGCCGAGGCCTTCGAGGAGGCGAAGCGGCGGGGGGTGCCGGTGCTGCTCAGCGTCGGGTACTCCAGCTGCCACTGGTGCCACGTCATGGCGCACGAGTCCTTCGAGGACGACGCCACCGCCGCCCTCGTCAACGAGCACTTCGTCGCCGTGAAGGTCGACCGCGAGGAGCGGCCCGACGTCGACGCCGTCTACATGGAGGCCGTACAGGCCGCCACCGGGCACGGGGGCTGGCCCATGACGGTGTTCCTGACACCGGACGCCGAGCCGTTCTACTTCGGCACGTACTTCCCGCCCGAGCCGCGCCACGGGTCGCCCTCCTTCTCCCAGGTGCTCCAGGGGGTGCGCGACGCCTGGAGCGAGCGGCGCGGGGAGGTCGCCGAGGTCGCCGGGAAGATCAGCGCCGATCTCGCGGCGCGCGAGATGACGTACGGGGGCACCGAGGTGCCCGGCGCGGAGGAGCTGGGGCAGGCGCTGCTCGGGCTCGTGCGCGAGTACGACGCCACGTACGGCGGTTTCGGCGGCGCGCCCAAGTTCCCGCCGTCCATGGTCATCGAGTTCCTGCTGCGCCACCACGCGCGCACCGGCGCCGAGGGCGCGCTCCAGATGGCCTCGGACACCTGTGAGCGGATGGCGCGCGGCGGGATCTACGACCAGCTCGGCGGCGGCTTCGCCCGCTACTCCGTGGACCGCGAGTTCACCGTCCCGCACTTCGAGAAGATGCTCTACGACAACGCGCTGCTGTGCCGCGCGTACGCGCATCTGTGGCGCTCCACCGGCTCGGATCTCGCCCGCCGGACCGCCCTGGAGACCGCCGACTTCATGGTCCGCGAACTGCGCACGAACGAGGGCGGGTTCGCCTCGGCGCTGGACGCCGACAGCGAGGACCCGGCGAGCGGCAAGCACGTCGAGGGCGCCTACTACGTGTGGACGCCCGCGCAGCTGACCGAGGTCCTGGGGGAGGAGGACGGACGGCTCGCCGCCCGGTACTTCGGCGTCACCGAGGAGGGCACCTTCGAGGAGGGCGCCTCCGTCCTCCAACTCCCGCAGACCGACGAGGTGTTCGAGGCCGAGCGGATCGAGGACATCCGGCGGCGGCTGACCGCGGCCCGCGCCGAGCGCCCCGCCCCCGGCCGGGACGACAAGGTCGTCGCCGCCTGGAACGGTCTGGCGATCGCCGCGCTCGCCGAGACCGGCGCCTACTTCGGGCGGCAGGACCTCGTGGACGCCGCCGTGTGCGCGGGCGACCTCCTGGTGCGCCTGCACATGGACCCCCAGGCCCGCCTCTCCCGCACCAGCAAGGACGGCCACCTCGGCCGGAACGCGGGCGTCCTGGAGGACTACGCCGACGTCGCCGAGGGCTTCCTCGCGCTGGCGTCGGTGACGGGGGAGGGCGTCTGGCTGGAGTTCGCCGGGTTCCTGCTCGACCATGTGCTGGACCGGTTCGTGGACGCGGAGAGCGGGGCGCTCTACGACACCGCCGTCGACGCCGAGCGGCTGATCCGCCGCCCGCAGGACCCGACCGACAACGCCGCCCCGTCCGGCTGGACCGCCGCCGCGGGCGCCCTCCTCTCGTACGCCGCCCAGACCGGTTCCGAGCCGCACCGCACCGCCGCCGAGCGGGCGTTGGGCGTCGTCAAGGCGCTCGGCCCGCGCGTGCCCCGCTTCATCGGCAACGGTCTGGCGGTCGCCGAGGCGCTGCTCGACGGGCCCCGTGAGATCGCCGTGATCGGGGAGGTCGGCGGACGGCTGCACCACACCGCGCTCACCGCGACGGCCCCCGGCGCCGTCGTCGCGGCCGGTCCCGAGGGCGGCGACGAACTGCCGCTGCTCGCGGACCGGTTGCGGATCGAGGACCGGGACACCGCGTACGTGTGCCGGCATTTCGTGTGCGACGCCCCCGTGACCGATCCCGACCGGCTGGGACAGATCGTGGGCGAAGCGGCCTCCTAGCGCGCCCGGCACCGGTCCCGGTGTCACTGGACCGGTGCAAAGGCCGTTTCCTGCCCGGCGGTCGCTGAGATACGTAGGACATGATCCGCTACCTCGCGACCGCCGCGCTCGCCGCCGCGCCGCTCCTCGTCAGCGCCTCCCCGGCGCTCGCCTCCGACACGGTCCACCGGGGCGTCACCGGCTGCTTCTCCTGGTCCTGGAAGGACGGCGGCGCGCTGACGACGACCGTGTACTACCGCAATCGCTGCGACACCGCGCACACCCTGCGCGTCCGCTGGTCCTCGGAGGCGTCCGGCAACGAGGACATCAAGGTCAAGGCCGGCGCCAAGGGCTCGACGTGGAGCTTCGTCTCCCTGAAGCCGCTGGGCTTCGCCGATCTGGGGCCCGCCTAGCCGGGCTGCCCCAGAGCCCGTGCTGCCCTAGAGCCCGTGCTGCACGGTGTGCAGGGCGCGCAGCACCAGGTCGCGCAGGTCGTCCTCGTGGTCGTGCTCGGCCCAGTACATCGTGGCCTGCATCATGGCGCTGACCAGCGTCATCGCGTAGACGCGGACCTCCAGGCCGTCGGCGTCGCGGCCGGTGCGCTCGGCGATCACCCGGCACATCAGCTGTCCGGTGACCGACATGGACTCCATCATCCGCGAGCGCACCGCGGGCACCTCGATCTGGAGGCGCAGGCGCAGCCGGGCGACCTCGGGTGACTCGTCGGCGAAGGCGAGCTGGAGGCTGCGGTCGACGACGTGCCGTACGGAGTCGACGATCGGCTCGTCGGCCGGCCGCGCCCGCAGCTCCCGCTCCAGGATCGGGTCGAACTCGTCGGTGAGGACGATGTCTTCCTTGGTCGGGAAGTAGCGGAAGACCGTGGACGGCGACACCTCGGCGGCCTCGGCGATCTGCTCGACCGTCGTCGCGTCGTACCCCTGCTCCCCGATCAGGCGGTACGTCGCCTCGCGGATCGCCGTCCTGGTCTTGATCTTCTTGCGCTCGCGGAGCCCGACCTTGGGCTCCGCGGGCGTCTGTGCTGAGGCGGCCATGGCGCTCATTGTCCGGCATCCGCGCTGATCGGGGCCACCTCCGTTCCGGAGGAGGTGTGCGCGGCGAGGCGGACGCGGCCGGGCATCAGGGCCGCGGAGAGCAGCGCCGCGGCCAGCGCGACGACGCCGATGACGATCAGGGCGAGGTCCATGCCGTGGACGTACGAGGAGTTCGCCGAGGCCGCCAGGGCCCGGTCGCCGAGCCGGCCGGCCACCACATGGGCGCCGGTCACCGAGTCCCGGGCGAGCTCCGCGGCCGCGCCCGGCAGCCCCGCGGTGGAGAGCCGGTCCGTGTAGGCGCCGGCGACGAGCGCGCCGAGCAGGGCCACCCCGAGCGCGCTGCCGGTCTGCCGCACCGTGCTCAGCAGGCCCGAGCCGCGGCCGGCCTGGTCCTTGTCGAGCGCGGCCATGGCGCCGCCCATCGCCGGGATCATGGCGAAGGCGATGCCGATGCCGGCGATCGACAGCCACAGCGCGGTGAACCCGTAGCCGGAGTCGACGGTGGTGCGCGCGCCGAGGAACGCGGCGAAGGCGAGCACCACCAGCGCCGCCGCGACCACCGACCGGGCCCCGAACCGGACGACGAGCGGCTGCGCGAGCCGGGCCGCGAGCAGCATGCCGCCCATCAGCGGGACGATCCGCACCCCGGTGCCGAGCGAGTCGATGCCGAGGACGGCCTGGAGGTACTGCGGCAGCAGGAACAGCACGCCGGACAGCACGAACATGCCGAGCGTGGCGGCCAGGGTGCTGCTGAGGAAGCCGCGGTGGGCCAGGAGCGAGAGGTCGAGCATCGGGCGGGTGCCGCGCCGCTCGCGCAGGACCAGCGCGGTGAGCAGGACGACGGCCGCCGCGAAGGCGCCGACGACGAGGGCGTCGCTCCAGCCGCGGCCCGGGCCCTCGATGATCGCGTAGATGAGGCTGCCGAGGCCGAGCGCGGTGAGCACGGTGGAGACGATGTCGACCTTCGGCGCGGCCGGGTCCCGGCTCTCGGGCAGCAGGAACAGGCAGGCGGTGATGCCGATGGCGACCATCGGCACGTTGAGGACGAACACCGAGCCCCACCAGAAGTGGTTCAGCAGCCAGCCGCCGATGATCGGGCCGAGCGGCATGCCGAGCGCGGAGGCCGCCGAGATCATGCCGATGGCCTTCGTCTGTTCGTCGCGCGGGAAGAGCGAGGGCAGCACGGACATCGCCAGCGGCATCACGAGCGCACCGCCGACACCCATCAGGGCGCGGGCCGCGATGACCCAGGTGACGTTGCTCGAGAGGGCCCCGACGAGGGACGCGACGAGGAAGACGCCGAGCCCGCCGATGAGCATCCGGCGCCGCCCGAACCGGTCGCCGAGCAGTCCTGCGGGGAGCATCAGGGCGGCGAAGACCACGATGTACGCGTCCGCCATCCACTGCTGCTGACCGGTGCTCGCGCCGAGGTCCCCGGCGATCGTCGGCAGCGCCACATTGAGGATCGTCATGTCGAAACCGAGCACGAGCATGCTCGCGACCAGGGCCCCGAGGGCCCACCAGCGCCGGGGGTCCGGGCGCGACTCAGGAGGATCAGTGACAGTAACCATGAATTGAGAGTAGCTGTCAGTTCGTAGTGTCTGTCAATAAAGAGTTCCTCCCGGGAACGCAAAAATGGCCGCGGCTGGTGAGCCGCGGCCATGGGTCGTACGGGGTGGGGCGTCAGCCGTGCTGGTACGCCACCAGGGAGATGCCGACGTAGTGCACGACGAACGCCGCGAGGGTGAGGGAGTGGAAGACCTCGTGGAAGCCGAAGTAGCGCGGTGACGGGTTCGGGCGCTTGATGCCGTAGATGACACCGCCCGCGCTGTAGAGCAGCCCGCCCACGACGACCAGCACGAGCACCGCGATGCCGCCGGTCCGCATGAAGTCGGGCAGGAAGAAGACCGCCGCCCAGCCCATCGCGATGTAGCAGGGGGTGTAGAGCCAGCGCGGGGCGCCGACCCAGAAGACGCGGAACGCGATCCCCGCCCCGGCCGCCGCCCAGATGCCCCACAGCAGCGCGTCACCCTTGGCGCCCGGCAGCAGCAGCATCGTCAGCGGCGTGTACGTACCGGCGATGATCAGGAAGATGTTGGCGTGGTCCAGCCGGCGCAGCACGCCGTCGGCGCGCGGCCCCCAGTTGCCCCGGTGGTAGAGCGCGCTCACCCCGAACAGCAGGCAGGCCGTCAGGACGAAGATGCCGCAGGCCACGCGCCCGCGCGTGGAGTCCGCCAGCGCGGTCAGGAACAGGCCGGAGATCAGCACCGCCGGGAACATGCCCGCGTGCAGCCAGCCCCGGAGTCTCGGCTTCAGGGCTGGCGATTCGGTGAGTGCGGCGGGGGTCCCGGGCTGCTCTGCGGCGACGCTCATGCCCGGCATCGTACCTACGCGACCGTAAGTAACAGATAGGGCCAACCCCCGGATCCGGCCTGGGGGGAACCCGAATTCATCGATCGTTAAGCCTCCGGAGGCCTTCCTGTGTGAGTGGCAATGCTCACGTCGCTCACCTGTGAGCCCCCCTGGACAGATGGGCGAAACGGTCGGATGATCAAATGAGTGCGGTCGGCACCGGATGAGCGCTCACTGGGAAACAGTGGAACGGGAGGCGCAGCGTCCGGGTCGCAGCCCCCACGGGGCAACCAACTCAACACCCTCTTTAGGAGCGATCGTGGCGCGCGACATCGCGGCTCCCCACTCCCGGCTCGACACAGCCCCTGTTTCCCAGGACCCCACCACTCTCCCGACCAACCACAAAGAACTGATCTCGTGGGTCAACGAGATCACTGAACTGACGCAACCGGACCGGGTGGTCTGGTGCGACGGCTCCGAGGCCGAGTACGAGCGGCTCGCGGAGGAACTCGTCGCCAAGGGGACGTTCAGGAAGCTCGATCCGACGCTGCGCCCGAACTCCTACTACGCCGCCTCCGACCCGACCGATGTCGCGCGGGTCGAGGACCGGACGTTCATCTGCTCCGCGAAGGAGGAGGACGCCGGCCCCACCAACCACTGGAAGGCCCCCGCCGAGATGCGGGAGATCTTCCGGGGCAACGAGGGCAACGGCGGGATCTTCCGCGGCTCCATGAAGGGCCGGACGATGTACGTCGTCCCGTTCTGCATGGGCCCGCTCGGCTCACCGCTGTCCGCCATCGGCGTCGAGATCACCGATTCGGCCTACGTGGCCGTCTCCATGCGCACGATGACCCGGATGGGCCGGCCCGTCCTGGACGAGCTCGGCACGGACGGCTTCTTCGTCAAGGCCGTCCACACGCTGGGCGCCCCGCTCGCCGAGGGCGAGGCCGACGTGGCCTGGCCGTGCAACAGCACCAAGTACATCTCGCACTTCCCCGAGGACCGCGAGATCTGGTCCTACGGCTCCGGCTACGGCGGCAACGCCCTGCTCGGCAAGAAGTGCTACGCGCTGCGCATCGCCTCGGTGATGGCGCGGGACGAGGGCTGGCTGGCCGAGCACATGCTCATCCTCAAGCTGACCCCGCCGCAGGGCGAGTCGAAGTACGTCGCCGCGGCCTTCCCGTCCGCGTGCGGCAAGACCAACCTCGCGATGCTGGAGCCCACGATCTCCGGCTGGACCGTCGAGACGATCGGTGACGACATCGCCTGGATGCGGTTCGGCGAGGACGGCCGGCTCTACGCGATCAACCCCGAGGCCGGCTTCTTCGGCGTCGCGCCCGGCACCGGCGAGCACACCAACGCCAACGCCATGAAGACCCTCTGGGGCAACTCGGTCTTCACGAACGTCGCCCTCACCGACGACAACGACGTCTGGTGGGAGGGCATGACGGAGGAGGCCCCGGCCCACCTCACCGACTGGAAGGGCAACTCCTGGACGCCCGAGTCGGACGTCCCGGCCGCGCACCCCAACGCCCGCTTCACCACCCCCGCCGCGCAGTGCCCGATCATCGCGCCCGAGTGGGAGGACCCCAAGGGCGTGCCGATCTCGGCGATCCTCTTCGGCGGCCGCCGCGCCTCGGCCGTGCCGCTGGTCACCGAGTCCTTCGACTGGAACCACGGCGTCTTCCTCGGCGCGAACGTGGCCTCCGAGAAGACCGCCGCGGCCGAGGGCAAGGTCGGCGAGCTGCGCCGCGACCCGTTCGCGATGCTGCCGTTCTGCGGCTACAACATGGGCGACTACATGGCCCACTGGGTGAAGGTCGGCGAGGCCGCCGCGCGGACAGAAGGGGGCGCCGCCAAGCTCCCGAAGATCTACTACGTCAACTGGTTCCGCAAGGACGCGAACGGGCGCTTCGTGTGGCCCGGATTCGGCGAGAACAGCCGCGTCCTGAAGTGGATCGTGGACCGCCTCGACGGCCGGGCCGAAGGCGTCGAGACCCCGATCGGCATCCTTCCGGCCAAGGGCTCCCTGGACACGGACGGCCTGAACCTGGCCGACGCGGACCTGGAGTTCCTGCTCACCGTCGACAAGGAGGTCTGGCGCGAGGAGGCCGCCCTGGTCCCCGAGCACCTCAACACCTTCGGCGCCCACACGCCGAAGGAGCTGTGGGACGAGTACCACGCGCTGGTGAAGCGCCTGGGCTGACCCGCCCCGCCCGAAGACCGGCGAGGTCCCGTACAACGACGTACGGGATCACGGGCCCGCCGCTCTCCCGTGCCGTCCCCGCGCAAGCCCCTGGGGACGGCGGGAGGCGGCGGGCCCTCGCCCGTTTCCGGGGCTCGTCCCACCGGAAGGCGCGGGCATGACGCGGCTACGCGGACACCAGGTGTCCCGCGCCCGCGTGGTGCTCCATGCGCTGCGCCGCCAGGATCGCGGCGGCGGTGTCGGCGCGGGACGCGGCGACGACCAGGGCGCGGCCCGCGAGGGCGTGCGCCCGCTGGTGGAGGCCCGCGATGTGGGGCTCGTGGATCGCGGCGGCCACGGCGGAGCGGACCGGCGGGTGGCCGCCGCGCAGGCGGGTCACCTGCTCGGCCAGCGCCTCCGCGGCCCCGTCCAGCTCCGGGCCGGGCGAGAGCTGCCGCAGCTCGTCGGTGACCGCGAGCAGCGCTGACAGGTGTCCGGCGAGCTGGATGTCCAGCTCCTCCTCGCGGGAGCGGTGCGGGAAGGAGTCGTGGCCGGCCGCCATCGTGTGGACCGACTTGGTGCGGATCGGCTCGTACATGGCGACCTCCGGGCAGCGACGGGCGGCTAACTTGGTCTCCATCGTACCTTAGAAGCTGTCTAAGTTAGAACTTGTCCAAAGAAAGCCGCGGCCGGCGGGTCACGGCTGGCTGTAGCCGTCCAGGAAGGTCCCGATCCGGGTCACGGCCTCCGTCAGCTGCTGCACCGAGGGCAGGGTGACGACGCGGAAGTGGTCGGGCTCGGGCCAGTTGAAGCCCGTGCCGTGGACGACCATGATCTTCTCGGCGCGCAGCAGGTCGAGCACCATCTGCCGGTCGTCCTTGACCTTGAAGACCTGCGGATCCAGGCGCGGGAAGAGATACAGGGCGCCCTTGGGCTTCACGCACGTCACGCCCGGGATCTGCGTCAGCAGGTCGTACGCGACGTCCCGCTGCTCCTTCAGCCGGCCGCCCGGCAGCACCAGATCGCTGATCGTCTGGCGGCCGGTGAGCGCGGCGACGACCCCGTGCTGGCCCGGCATGTTCGCGCACAGGCGCATGTTCGCCAGGATCGTCAGGCCCTCGATGTAGGACTCGGCGTGCGTGCGCGGGCCGGAGACGGCCATCCAGCCGACGCGGTAACCGGCGACGCGGTACGCCTTCGACATGCCGTTGAAGGTGAGCGTCATGACGTCCGGGGCGATGGCCGCCGTCGGAGTGTGCGTCACGTCGTCGTAGAGGATCTTGTCGTAGATCTCGTCGGAGCAGACGAGCAGGTTGTGGCGGCGTGCGATGTCGGTGAGGCCGCGCAGCATCTCGTCGCTGTACACGGCGCCGGTGGGGTTGTTCGGGTTGATGATGACGATCGCCTTGGTGCGGTCCGTCACCTTGCGCTCGATGTCGGCGAGGTCCGGCATCCAGTCGGCCTGCTCGTCGCAGCGGTAGTGCACGGCCGTCCCGCCGGAGAGCGAGACGGCCGCCGTCCACAGCGGGTAGTCGGGGGCGGGGACCAGCACCTCGTCGCCGTCGTCGAGGAGGGCCTGCATCGCCATCACGATCAGCTCGGAGACGCCGTTGCCGATGAAGACGTGCTCGACGTCGGTCTCCACGCCGAGGGTCTGGTAGTGCATCATCACCGCGCGACGGGCGGCGAGCAGGCCCTTGGCGTCGCCGTAGCCATGGGCGTCACCGAGATTGCGGAGCATGTCCTCCAGGATCTCCGGCGGGCAGGCGAAGCCGAACGCCGCCGGGTTGCCCGTGTTCAGTTTGAGGATCCGGTGCCCCGCCGCTTCCAGCCGCATCGCCTCCTCGAGCACCGGGCCCCGGATCTCGTAGCAGACGTTGGCGAGCTTGGTCGACTGGATGAGCTGCATGCTGCGACTTTACGGCGGTGTTTCGCCCGGGCGCGCGCGGTTTGCGCCACAGGCGGGAGGAGGCGGCAGGGGCACTTCGGATGCCGTGGCACGGAGTGCCGGGTGTCTTCGGATTACGGGGTGGACGGCCCGGCCGAGCTTGGAACGAGCTGGTCGCGCGGGTGGGTGAGATGGGCCACTGGCGACCGGTCCGCATCCTCGCCGGACGCCCCGGCGAGGATGGCCCGCTCCGCGGGGGTCGCCTGCTCGGTCCACTCCGGGGCCAGGGCGGCGTAGGTCGTGACGTCGTGCCAGGAGCCCTGGGTGTGGAAGAGGCCGCGCAGGGTGGCCTCCGGGTGCAGGCCCGCCGCGAGCATGATGTCCCGCATCCGGGTGTGGTCGGCGCGGTGGCCCGCCCAGATCCGGTGCAGCCCGAGCCGGCCGAAGCCGTGGGCCATGAGCAGCCGGCCCGCCTCGTGGCCGTGGCCGCGCACGGGGGCGCCGGGCAGCAGCACCAGGCTCGTGAGCATGGCGTTGCGGCCGTACTCCTCGACGAGCAGGCCCATCATGCCGACCATCGTGTCGTCGCCCGGCGCGCACACGGCCATCGTGTGCTTGCGGCGCGGGTGCGCGAAGGGCTGCGTCAGGCACTGGACGAAGGCGTCCTGGGCCTGCCGGGCGTCCATCCGGTCGACGCCGAGATAGCGGGTCAGGACCCGGTGGGTGTGGATGCGTTCGAACGGGGCCAGGTCGGTGGGGCGCAGTTCGCGCAGCCAGAGGTGGTGGCCGTGGAGCTCGGGCAGCTGGTTCACGCGGCCGCTCCCGCCGTCGCGCGGCCGATGAGCCGCTCCAGGTCCACGTAGTAGCGGCCCGACGCGACCGGTTCGCCGAGCAGGATCCGGCGGGCGGTGTCGGTGACCAGGGCGCCGCCGAGCGCCACCCCGCTGGCCAGCTGGGGCCAGCTGGACAGGGTGGTGCCGATCCGGCGCAGGGCGTCGGTCATGGCGGGGCTCAGGTTCGCCTCGTCGCAGACGTCGAGGAGGTGGGCGAGCGCGTCGGCCGGGGCGAGGCCGCGCACCTGCGCCGCCGTCAGACCGCCGCCGCGACCGTGGAAGAGCGGGCGGCCGGGCTCCAGGTCGAAGCGCTCGACGTCGAGCAGCCCGCGGTCGTTGGCGTCCATCAGGACGGGGACGCGCCGCGCCCGCGCGTGCTCCCGGACGGCCGTCTTCACCCAGGGGGTGTCGCACTCCTCCACGAGCAGGTCGAGGGCCTGCTCCCCGGCGCCGACGAACGCGCCGACGCTGTCCTCCGTCAGCCCCTCGGGCCACAGCTCGATGTCGAGGTAGGGGTCGGTCTCGTACATCTGGCGGGCGCACAGCACGGACTTGGCGACGCCGAGGTCGTGCACGCCGGCCCGCAGCCGGTTGAGGTTGCTCAGGCCGATCTCGTCGAAGTCGGCCAGCCGGAACGATCCTCCGACGCCCTCCATGGCACAGGTCAGCGCGGCGCTGTTGCCCACGGAGAGGCCGACCACGCCGATCCTGCGGCCCCGCAGGAGCTCCTGCTCGGCGCCGGTGATCTTGTCCCGGTTGCGGTCGGTGCGGACCCGGCGGAACTCCGGCTCGGGCAGCACGCGGACGAGCCGGCCCGACCACGGGTACCAGGCCCAGGTGCCGTACCGGTCCGGGTCGGTGCCGTCGAGCAGTTCGGCGACGGCGGCGTCGAGCGCGGGCCCGGCCGGGGCCTCGCCCGGGCGCAGGCAGCGCACGAGCTCGATGAGCTGGTCCGTGAGGCGGTCGTGCGTCTCGCGGACGTCGCCGGAGGCGCGCAGGGAGTCGAGGCGGGCCCGGTCATGGGGATCGACGGGACGCAGCAGGACGGGGCGCCAGGGGGCCGGTGCGGCCGGGGTGTCCGGCGCTCCTCGCAGGCCTGCGCGGAGAGTGACGGAGGGGGCGGAATTGATCACAGTCGGTGAAATTAGCAGCGCGAAGGGGTGCGATGGGGGCGCGCAAGGGTTTTGCGCTACGGGAAAACATGAACGATTCGTACCCTGAAACATCTGTCGTTCGAGTAAATGTTCGAATAGGGCGGTACGGTGGGGTCATGCTTCAGGGATCGCTGTTCGATCAGACCGAGGAGATCGCGCCCGGCCCGCTCACCGGTGTGCGGCGGACCGTGCTCGGGGCCGGCGCTTGGATCGACGTCCTGCCCGGCTGGCTGCGCGGCGCCGACGCGCTGTACGAGCGGCTGGCCGGGGACGTGCCCTGGCAGGCCGAGCGGCGGCAGATGTACGAGCGGATGGTCGACGTGCCGCGGCTGCTGAAGTTCTACGGGGCCGGACGGGAGCTTCCGCATCCGGTGCTCGGCGCGGCCCGCGACGCGCTGTCCGCGCACTACGCGCAGGAGCTGGGCGAGCCGTTCACCACCGCGGGGCTCTGCTTCTACCGCGACGGGCGGGACAGCGTCGCCTGGCACGGGGACCGGATCGGGCGCGGCGCCCGGGAGGACACCATGGTCGCCATCGTGTCCGTGGGGGCGCCGCGCGATCTGGTGCTGCGGCCTGTCGGCGGGGGCGGGGTCGCCGTGCGGCGGGCGCTCGGGCACGGGGATCTCATCGTGATGGGCGGGTCCTGTCAGCGGACCTGGGAACACGCGATCCCGAAGTCGACGCGGGCCGCCGGGCCGCGGATCAGTGTGCAGTTCCGGCCCAGTGGGGTGCGGTGACGGGTCCGTCGCCGGGTGCGGCGCCATCGTGGCTGGTCGCGCAGTTCCCCGCGCCCCTGAGATGCGCACTGCGTGCGGCATCTCATCAAGAGAGGCGCGCCCATTGCGATGCCTCTGAGGGGAGGCGGCGCGAAGCGCCTGCCTCAGGGGCGCGGGGAACTGCGCGAGAAGCGGCCACCGGGCCGCGGGTGAACGACGAGCCGGGCGTCAGGCGGTCGGCGACCCAGGGGTGCGGCGGACCGAGCGGCCCGCCAGGATGTCCGTGCGGCGGCCGTTCTCGATGACCGGCTTGCCGTCGATCAGGACGTGCGGGATGCCGACCGGCAGGGTGCGCGGGGAGTCGAAGGTCGAGCCCGCCGCCACCGTCTCCGGATCGAACAGCACCAGATCCGCGCGGTAGCCCTCGCGGATCAGCCCCCGGTCGGCCAGCCGGAGGCGGGCCGCCGGCCGGGACGTGAGGTGCGCGACCGTCTCCTCCAGCGACAGCACGCCCAGGTCACGGGCGTAGTGGCCGAGGTAGTGCGGGAACGTGCCGTACGCGCGCGGGTGCGGCTTGGCGCCCTGGAGGATGCCGTCGCTGCCGCCCGTGTGCACCGGGTGCTGCATGATCGCCCGGACGTTCTCCTCATGCCCGACGTGCTGGAGGATCGTCGAGCCGAGGCTGTCCTCCAGGAGCAGACGGCGGGCGGTGACCCAGGTCGACTCGGCGCGCTCGGCGGCCGACTCGGCGACCGTCCTGCCGATGTAGGAGGCGAGCGCCGGGTTCGTCGTCCCCGAGATCTCGATCCGGTCCCACTCGATCGGTACGCCGTGGCAGCCGTCGGAGCCGATCTCCTCGACGTGCTCGCGGATCCGCTCGGACGTCGCGTCGTCGCGGAGCCGGGCGAGGGTGGCGTCCGGGCCGCCCTCGTTGGCCCAGCTCGGCAGCATCGCCACGAGCGTGGTGGCGCCCGGCGTGTACGGGTACGTGTCCAGGCTGATGTCGGCGCCGGCCGCGATCGCCTCGTCGAGGAGCGCGAGCAGATCCACGCCCTTGCCCTTGTTCACGCCGAAGTTCATGGTGGCGTGGGCCAGGTGCAGGGCGCAGCCCGCGGTGCGGGTCAGCTCGACCATCTCGCGGTACGCGTCGAGCGCGCCGGCTCCGTAACTGCGGTGGTGGGGGCAGTAGTAGCCGTCGTACGCGGCCACCGTGCGGCACAGTTCGGTGAGTTCGGCGTCCTTGGCGTACATGCCGGGCGTGTAGGTGAGGCCCGAGGACATGCCGACCGCGCCCTGTTCCAGGCCCTCGGCGACGAGGCGCTTCATGTGGTCGAGTTCGGCGTCGATGGCGTCGCGGTCGTCCCAGCCGACCGCGTACATCCGCACCGTGCCTTGGGGGATGAGGTAGGCGGCGTTCACGGCGATGCCGCGGTCGAGGCGGTCCAGGTACTCGCCGACGGTGCGCCAGTCGAAGTCGACGGAGGTGTCGTCGGGGCCGCCGCCGTTCCAGCCGGTGATGGTGCGGCGGACCTGGTCGAGGGTGCGGTCGTCGACCGGGGCGTAGGAGAGGCCGTCCTGGCCGAGGACTTCGAGGGTGACGCCCTGGGCGGCCTTCGCGCTGTGGTCCGGGTCGCGGAGCAGGGCGAGGTCGCTGTGGGCGTGCATGTCGATGAAGCCGGGGCTGAGGGCGAGGTCCTGGCCGTCCAGGGTGCGGGTGCCGGTGGGGCGGGGGCCTTCGCCGGGGCGGTGGATCTCCGCGATGCGGCCGTTGTCGATCGCCACGTCGGCGCGGTAGGAGGCTCCGCCGGTGCCGTCGATCACGCGGGTGTTCTTGATGACCAGGTCCATGGGGGAGCCTCTCGTCTGCCGGGTTGCTGAGGGGGTGCCGTGTGCGGGCCGGTGGGGCTTCTCGCGCAGTTCCCCGCGCCCCTGAAGCGAGCGAAGCTCGCCCCTCAGGGGAGCACGGCCGTGGGTCGACACGCTCGGCGGCTACACGCACCGCGCGCTCTCCGACCGCCTGGAGGCCGCC
>NZ_JBEYYU010000073.1:0-38348 GCF_040645755.1 Streptomyces sp. NPDC046716 | reverse complement strand
GAACTCGTCGATGACCAGCAGCAGCCGGGGCAGCGGGGCGAGTTGCGGGTCGCGGGCGCGCTTGGCCCCGCGCCCCTGAGATGCGCACTGCGTGCGCCATCTCATCGGGGAAGGCTGCGCGCAGCGCATGCCTTCAGGGGCGCGGGGAACTGCGCGACCAGCCACACTCAGGCGGCACCCGAAGAGCTCACCTCGCGTACCAGCTCGATGGCCCGGCCCAGCGTGGCGAGGCGGGCGTTCAGGGAGTCGCCCGCCGGGTACAGCCGCACGGTGTCCACCCCGGCGTCCCGCCACACCCCCAACCGGGCCCGCACCATCTCCTCGGTACCGATGAGCGTCGTCGCCAGCACCATGTCGTCGGTGACCAAGGACGCGGCACCGTCCCTGTCACCGGCCTGCCACCGCTCCCGCACGGCCGCCGCCACCTCGGCCCAGCCCTGCCTGCTGTACGCCTGGTTGTAGAAGTTGGTGGACGCGGAGCCCATGCCGCCGAGACTGAAGGCGAGTTCCTTCTTGCGGCTCGCGAGGATGACCCGCAGCGCGTCCTCGTCCTCGGCGAAGTTCACCTCGGCCCCCTGACAGATGTCCAGGTCAGCGCGGACGCGCCCACCCGCGGCGAGCCCGGCGTCGAGATGGTCGAAGTAGGCCTCCTTGGCCCCCTCGGGCACGAAGCTGGTCCCGAGCCAGCCGTCGGCCACCTCGCCGGTCAGCCGCAGCATCTTCGGCGACAACGTGGCCAGATAGACGGGCAGTTCGTGCTCGGCCCGCATCGACAGGCGCATCGGGCGGGCGTCACCACCGGGCAGCGGGAGGGTGAACTCCCGTCCGTCGTAAGCGATCTTCTCGCCGCTCGCCGCCAGCCGCACGATCTCGACGGTCTCCCGCATCCGGGCCAGCGGCCGCGCGAACGGCACCCCGTGCAGCCCCTCGATCACCTGGGGACCCGACGGGCCGAGGCCGAGCAGGAAGCGCCCCTCGGAGATGTTCGACAGGGTGATCGCCGCCCGCGCGATGGCGGCCGGGGTGCGGGTGGCGAGCTGGATGATGCCGGAGCCGAGCAGCATGCGCTCGGTGCGGGCCGCCAAGTAGCCGAGCGGGGAGGGCGCTTCGGACCCCCAGGCCTCGGCGACCCAGCAGATGTCCATGCCGAGCTTCTCGGCCTCGGTCACGAAGTCGACCGTCTCGCGCCAGTTCCCGCCGGACGCCTCGATCGTCGTAGAGGTGCGCATCAGCGGGTCCCGGCCTCCTCGGCGAGGGACTTCAGGCCGTCGAGCGTGGCGCCCATGGCCCGCTCCAGCTCGTTGAGCCGTACGTGGACGATCTTCTGCTCCTTGTCGGGCATCCGGTCGATCGCGTACGAGAGTCCGGAGCGGCCGGGGCCGAGCTGGACCCACTGCGTCAGTTCCGTGGATCCGTCGTCCTGCGCGTCGAGCGTGAACCTCCATACCGCGCTGGGGAGTTCGGGGTCGGACACGGCCCAGGCGAAGGCCCGGCAGGGCGCGCACTCGACGACGTACGACGTGGTCTCCCAGTCGCCGAAGGACGGGTGCCGGTTGCGGCCGAGGAACCGGGCGCCGACCTCGGGCCCGCCCGCCTCCGCCAGCCACTCGGCCGCCTGTAGCTCGTCGCTCAGCCGCGGCATCAGGCCGATGTCCGTGACCAGCGCCCAGACCCGCTCCGGCGGTGCCGCGATCCCACGCCGCACCTCGACGGTCGGGGTGTCCGCGTAGCGCGCACCCGTCCACTCCATGGTGACCACCTCTCTCGGTTCTGACCACGAGAGTTTCGTAGATGGACTCACTCCGTCAAGAGGACTGGCCCCAGAGGGACGGACCACTCGGGCGGCGCTGGTTCAGCGGGTGAAGCGGGCCGCGACGTCGGGGCGCCGGGCCAGCCGCTCCGGGTAGCCGGGGCCCTGGCGCGGGCGGGTGTCGGCGGCCGTCATCGGCTCGCCGCAGCCGCCGCACACGACCGCCGCCTCCGCCACCTGGCCGCACCGGTCGTGCTCGAAGACGACGGGCGCGCCCTCCTCGCCGGACAGCCAGCGGTTGCCCCACGCGTTCATGGCGGCGAGGACGCCGAAGAAGTCGCGGCCCTTCTCGGTGAGGACGTAGTCGTGGCGGACCGGCGCCGTCTCGTAGGCGCGCTTCTCCATCAGCCCCTCGTCGACCAGGCGGCGCAGCCGCTCGGCGAGGGTGGTGCGGGCGATGCCGAGTTCCTGCTGGAAGACGTCGAAGCGGGTGATCCCGTAGAACGCCTCACGGAGCACGAGCGGCGTCCACCAGTCGCCCAGGAGGTCCATGGTGCGGGCGATGGAGCAGGGCCAGTCGGCAAAGGAAGTGCGCCTCATGGGGCCAGGATACGGACGGTTCGCCGAGTCCGTCCTTGTTCAAGACTCAGGAGGCGGTACGGGACGTGACGTTCGCCATGAAGCGCGCCGGGTCATTGTGGAGCGCCGGGGGAACTGATCAGCTGACAGTCCGCGACGCACCCGTTCTGGAGGCCCTGTTGTTCACGTCCGTGGACGATGTCACCGCTCGTCTGGCCGAGACCGGCTATCTGGCCTCCCCCGCGGTGGCGACCACCGTCTTCCTCGCCGCGAAGCTGGGCAAGCCGCTGCTCGTGGAGGGCCCGGCCGGCGTCGGCAAGACGGAGCTGGCGAAGGCCGTCGCCGCGATCAGCGACGCCCGCCTGATCCGGCTCCAGTGCTACGAGGGCGTCGACGAGTCCCGCGCCCTGTACGAGTGGAACCACGCCAAGCAGCTGCTGCGCATCACGGCGGGGCGCGACGAGTCCTGGGACGAGACCCGCACGGACATCTTCAGCGAGGAGTTCCTGCTGGCGCGGCCGCTGCTCACGGCGATCCGCGGCGACGACGCGAAGGTCCTGCTCATCGACGAGATGGACAAGGCGGACGTCGAGGTCGAGGGCCTGCTGCTCGAGGTGCTCTCCGACTTCCAGGTGACGGTGCCGGAGCTGGGGACGATCGAGGCGACGCGCCGCCCGTTCGTGGTGCTGACCTCGAACGCGTCGCGCGAGCTGTCCGAGGCGCTGCGCCGCCGCTGCCTCTTCCTCCACATCGGTTTCCCCGAGGAGGAGCTCGAGCGGCGGATCGTCGCCCTGAAGGTGCCCGAGCTCGACACGGTGCTCGCCGAGTCGCTGGTGCGGGTCGTGGGCGCGCTGCGCGCCATGGACCTGCGCAAGGTGCCGTCGGTGGCGGAGACGGTCGACTGGGCGCGCACCCTGCTGGCGCTCGGCGCGGACCGGCTGGACGAGGAGGTCGTACGGGCTTCGCTCGGCGTCGTCCTCAAGCACCAGGAGGATGTGCAGACGGCCGCGGCCAAGCTCGATCTGGACGCCGTGTGAGCACCGGGGACCGCGTCACCGCCCTCGTCCGGGCGCTGCGCGCGCACGGCGTGCGGATCGGCACCGGCGAGAGCGTGGACGCCGCCCGCGCCGTGGCCGCCCTGGGCCTGGACAACCGCGAGCACGTCCGTGAGGGGCTGGCCGCCGCGCTCCTGCACGACCAGGGGCAGCGCGCCGTCTTCGACCCCGTCTTCGACCTGTACTTCCCGCGTGCGGTCGGGGCGCCGGAGCGGCCGTCGGGTCCCGCCGACCGTGACGAGCTGCGCGCCCGTCTCGCCGAGGCGCTGGCAGCGAACGACCGGGCCGCGCTCGACGCGCTCGCGGCGGAGGCGGTGGACGGCTTCGGGGGCTACGACGGCGGCTCGGGCTTCTCCTCGCAGCAGGCCCTTGACCGGCTGCGCCCGCAGACCCTGCTCGCGCAGATCATGGCCGGGATCCGGGCGGGCGGCGGGCAGGCGGGGGCGTTCACCGACCGCATCGAGGCCGACGAGATCCGGCGCCGCATCGAGGAGTTCCGCACGCGGGTGCGCGACGAGGCGCGGCGCCGGGTGGCCGAGGCCCGCGACCGGGACGAGGTCGCCCGCCGGATGCCCGTGCAGACCCCGGACCGCACGCTGTTCCTGTACGCGGGCAAGGACCAGCTCGCCGAGCTGCGCAGGACCGTGCATCCGCTGGCCCGCAAGCTGGCCACCCGGCTGGCGGCCCGCAGGCGGCGCGCGGCGCGCGGCCACATCGACCTGCGCCGCACGCTGCGCGGCTCGCTGTCGACCGGCGGTGTGCCGATGAACCCGGTGCTGCGCAGGCGGCGTCCGGCCCGCCCCGAACTCGTGCTGCTGTGCGACGTGTCCGGTTCGGTCGCGGGGTTCGCGAACTTCACGATGCTGCTGGTGCAGGCGCTGCACGACCAGTTCAGCAAGATCCGGGTGTTCGCCTTCGTCAACCGCATGGACGAGGTGACGGACCTCATCGCGGACGGTGCCGCCGATCCGGAGGGGCTGAGCGGGCGGATCACCGCGGAGGCGACGCTGACCGGCTGGCACGGCAGCAGCGACTACGGCACGGCGCTCGGCGAGTTCGTGGAGCGCTACGGCGCCGCGGTCGGCCCGCGCACCTCGGTGTTCGTCCTCGGCGACGCCCGCAACAACCAGCAGGACCCGAATCTGCCCGCGCTGCGCCGGATCGTGCGCGCCGCCCGCCGCACCTACTGGCTCAACCCGGAGTCGCGCGCCCAGTGGGACACCGGGGACTCGGCGGCCGGGCTGTACGGCGACGTCGTCGAGATGTACGAGTGCCGCAACGCGCGCCAGCTGAGCGCCCTGGTGGGCCGGCTGCTGCCGGTCTAGCGCGTGCCGCTCACAGCGGGCGGTCCGGCCAGTCGAGCAGCCGGGCCCCGATCACCGCGGTCTGCAGCGTGTAGCGGGAGACCGGGTCGGTGGCGTCGGCGCCGGTCAGTTTGTGGATGCGGGCCAGCCGGTACGTGAGTGCGCGCACGCTCAGCTTCAGCCGGCGGGCCGCTTCGGCGGCGACGCAGCCGGAGTCGAAGTAGGCGGTGAGGGTGTCGATCAGCGGCTGGGCTCCCCCGCGGGCGCTCTGGAGCGGCCCGAGCGTGGTCCGCACGAGGTCCGCCATGGCCTGCCGGTCACGGGTGAGCACCGGGTAGACGAGCAGGTCGGCGGAGCGCAGCACCGGATCGGCGAACTCCAGGCGCTGGGCGAGTTCGAGGGTGCTGAGGGCCTCCTCGTAGGACTGGACGACGCCGCCGGGGCCGGGCTGGGGGCGGCCGATCGCGACGTGGCCGCCGTCGGTGGCGGCGTAGGCCTGCTTGGCGAAGAAGCTCAGGATCTCGTCCTGGTCGCCGGGGGCGACGCAGACGAGGCGGCCGTCCTTGGTGGTGAGCAGGATGTCCCGGTCGCCGAACCGGCCGATCATCGCCTGTTCCACCCCGCGGGCCACGGCGTCGCCCTCGTCGTAGGCGAACTCGCCCTCGGCCACCGCGACCGCGTGCTCGTAGGCCAGCCGGAGCCCGAACCGCTCGGCGCGCTCGGCGAGTTGGCCCATGTCGCTGCGGCCGTACAGGAGGTCGTCGATGAACTCGCGGCGGGCGGCCTCCTCCTGCCGCATGGCCTGGCGCTGGGCGCGCTCGTAGCCCTCGGCGAAGGCGTCGACGGCCTGTTCGACGGCCGTCATGACGCTGTCCGGGGCCGGGGCGCCGGACGGCCAGTTCAGGCGCGCGCCGGCGAGGTGCGCGGCGACCAGGGCGCGCAGCCCGTATCCGGCGTCGGCGGCCTGTTCGCCGAGTGCGCGGCGGGTGTCGAGCTCGTCGCGGGTGAGGCGGCGGCCGGTCGCGGAGGCGTCGGCGAGCAGCGCGGCGTACCCGTCCAGGTAGTGGTCGGGTATGTCGTGATCGGCCATGCGCGCCCTCGCTGTCGTGCTGTGTCGGCTCCGTCTTTTTAACGCACCGTCGACGGAGACGATCGTGCGGGGGCCCGCGGTTCGCCTGTTCAAGGCCGTGGCGGGTGCGGGGCGGCGGTGCCGGTGGCCCGGGTGATGGCGGACTCGACGGCCGCGATCCGGTCGGCGAGGAGACCGAGCGCGGCGACGGCGCGGGCGGCGGGATCGTCGCCGTCGGCGCCGCCGAGGGCGCGGGCACGGACGTGGGCGGCCTTCACCTCGGCCCATCTGTCGGCCTGTTCGGCGCTCAGGCGGCCGCGCAGCTCGGCGAGTTTGAGCAGGTTCGCCTCGGCGCCCGAGGTGAGGGTCTGGGCCTCGCCGGTGTAATGGTCGTCGAGGACGGCGGAGAGTTCCGCGGCGTTCATGGCGGGGTCGATCCGGGCGGCGATCTTGTTCATGTTGCGGTACGAGCCCTGGAGCAGGAAGGGCGGTTCGGTGCGGGCGTCGTCGGACCGGGCCGCCGAGGCGATGTAGGCGGCGTTGACGGCGAGGACCGTGTCGCGGGCGGTCAGCAGATGGCGCAGGACGGAGACGATCCGCTCGGTCTCGGCCGGGGCGTAGGGGTGGGTGAGCCGGTCGGCGCGGGCCGTGGGGTCGTCCGCGGCGAGCCGCAGCAGGATGTCCAGGTCGGCGCGGTCGCGGCCGGCGAGCGGGGCGAGGTGCGGGTTGGCGGTGAGCGCGTTCTCGACGAAGCTCAGCGCGAACGCCTCCTCCTTGCCGGTGAGGACGTCGCCGAGGTTCCACACGTCGGCGCGGTTGGCGAGCATGTCGGGGATGCGGAAGCGGTGCCCCGACTCGGTGTACGGGTTGCCGGCCATGCAGACGGCGAACCGCTTGCCGCGCAGGTCGTGGCTGCGCGGCTCGCCCTGCCACACGCCGTCCATGCGGCGCTGTCCGTCGCACAGGGCGATGAACTTCTGGAGCAGTTCGGGCGAGGTGTGCTGGATGTCGTCGAGGTAGAGCAGGACGTTGTTGCCCGCCTCCAGGGCGAAGTTGACCTTCTCGATCTCCTGGCGTGCGGTGAGGTTCGGGGCCTCGGCGGGGTCGAGGGAGGTGACGTCGTGGCCCAGGGCCGGTCCGTCGACCTTGACGAGGAGCATGCCGAGCCGGTCGGCGACGTACTCGACGAGGGTCGTCTTGCCGTAGCCGGGCGGTGAGATCAGCAGCAACAGGCCGCCTGCGGTGCCGAGTTGCTTGGCGAGGCTGTCGCCGATGAGCGGCAGGTACACCTCGTCGACGAGACGGCTGCGCACGAAGGTGGGCAGGACGCGCGGCCGGTGGTCGGCGAGGCGCAGCCGGTCGTGTTCGGCGGCGACGAGCGAGGTGCGCAGCCGCTGGTAGGCGCGGAAGCCGGGGACGGTGTGCTCGCGGAAGTCCCGGGTGCGGGCGAGGAGTTCGTCCAGGCGGAAGGTGAGGCGCCGTCCGTCGATCCGCGGGTGGGTGCCGAGCAGTCCTTCGACGGTGGCGGTCAGGGTCGCGTCGGCGTCGTGGCGCGGGAGGTCCGGGCAGAGTTCGAGCGCGACGGCCTCCGGCAGCTCACCGGCGTCGTCGCCGACGGCGGTCGCGTACGCGGTCAGCCAGGCCTCGACGAGCGAGCGGCGGGCGCCGAGGTCGCCGACGGCGGCGAGGTCGTCCTCGTAGGACGGACTGTCCACGGCGCGGCGGAACTTGTCGAGGAAGGTGCGGGCGCCGACGGCGGTGACGAAGCCGTCGGGTCCTGTGGTGAGTTCCTCGAAGAGATAGGCGGCGACGTTCGGGGCCTGCGGGTCGTCGGGGCCGATGCGCTCGGCGAGCTCCGCGCACCAGTCGTCGATCGCGGGGGCGAGGCCGAACGTGTCGCGGGCGCGGGCCAGCGACACCGCCCGCCGGGTCCACTGGCCGCGCTGGGTCTCCGTCGTCGCGTGCGCCCAGAACAGCTGGGCGGCGGCACGGACGGCCGGGGTGTGGCGGAGCAGTCCGGCGCCGGTGTGCAGCCGCAGCAGCGCGGTGAGGATCGCGGTGGCGTCGTGGTCGTGGACCCCGCGTTCGTAGCCCTCGTCGTACGCCTCCTCGGCTGCGGCGCGCACGAGGGAGGGCAGGTCGTCGCGGGCGAGCAGGTCCTCGGCGCCGCGCTCGGCGAGGAGGCGGGCGGCGAGGTGTTCGGCGCGGTAGACGGCCGCGTTCTCGGAGGCCAGCGACTGGCCCCAGTGGGCGCGGAGTGCGGCGAAGGCCGGGTCGTCGACGGGGGCGCGGTAGTCGGTGCCGGTGAGCGCGTAGGCCATGCCGTCGTCGCCGTGCGGGACGAGGGCGAGTTCGGGCAGCCGGGTGTTGACGGCGATGCGGTGCCGGCCGAGGCGGAGCGCGGTGCCGCCGTCGGCGTACAGCTCGGTGCGGTCGCGCAGGGCGCGCAGGGCGTCCTGCCGGGCGACGGCGAGGCGGCCGTCGAGTTCGTCGGCGCGGACCTGGTCGTCGCGCTCGCGCAGGGCCTCGACGGTCCGGCGGACCTTGGCGACCATCGGGTCGGAGGCCAGGAACGTGCTGATCTCGTCGAGGGAGCCGAGGTCCGCGAGGCGCCGGGCGACGGTCTGAAGGATGCGCTGGGCGGAGGTGGCGAGGCGTTCGGTGTGCCGGGCGCGGTCGTCGGCGAGGGTCTGCTTGCGGGCGGCGAACGCCTCGTGGATCTCGACGCGCCGGGCGTCGAGGTCGGCGAGGAAGTCGTCGCTGTCCGCGAAGCGTCCTTCCAGGTTCTCCAGGCGCAGCAGCAGGCGGGCGAGCTGGTCGTCGCAGGCTTCGGGTGTCGTGGCGGCGGCCAGCGCGCCGGTGACGGCCTGGCCGAGCAGTGAGAACTCGGCGGCGAACTCGGCCCGCCCCTCGTGGACGGCGAGTTCGCGGCGGCGGGCGTCGAGGGTGGCGCGGGCCCGGTTGACGCCGGCGAGCGCTTCGGCGATGCGCTCCAGGACGTCGGCGCGCACGGTCGCGTCGTCGATGTCGAGGCCGCCGACGACGTCGGTGACGGTCTGGAGCTGTTCGGCGAGTTCGGCGACGCGTTCGGTCAGCGGCGCGGCCTCGGCGACGGTGGTGAGCTGTCCGGCCTGCTCGGTGAGCCGGTCGAGGTCGGCGTGGTGGGCGGCGAGGGCGTCGGGCCGGGCGAGGAAGGCGACGGCGCGGGCGCCCGCGGAGGCGAGATCGGTGGCGAGCTGTGCGGCGAGGGCGTCGATGCGTTCGACGTCGGAGTAGCGCAGTTCCTTGAGGGTGAGCAGGCGGCCCTGGGCGCGGCGCAGTTCGGTGAGCCGTTCGACCCATTCGTGGGCGCTGCGGGGTGCCTCGCCGCGGATCCGGCGCACCAGGGTGGTGAGGTGGGCGGCGGCCTCGTCGTAGGCGTCGGCGGCCTGCTTGGTGAGGGCGCGCACGGTCTCGTACTCGGTGACGATCCGGGCGGCCGTGGAGCGCAACTCGTCGACGGGAGCTCGCAGTTCGCCGGTGTCGGCGAGCCAGGGGAAGGTGTCGGTGACGCGTTCGCAGGCGGCGGCCAGTGCCTCGTAGGCGGTGGCGGTCGGGGTGGCCGCCGCCTCCTGGACCGTGTGGACGAGGGAGAGGCAGTCGGCGATGCCGCGCACCAGGTCGGCGTTGCCGATGCGGGCCAGTTCGGGGTCGGCGGAGCCGGCCGCGGTCTCGTGGGTGTCGGCGGTGAAGGGGGTCGCCCAGCTCTGCACCGGGTGGGCCCGGCCGGGCTCCGTGGTGGCGCCGTCGCGCAGCAGCACGAGGGTGCCGTCGTCGAAGAGGGCGTGGCCGCGGCCGGTGAGCGGGGTGGCGATCTCCTTGCGGATGAGGTGGTAGGGCAGCAGCAGGGTGCGGCCCGCGGCGCGGGCCCGGAAGACGTAGAGGACGTCCTCGCCGCCGGGGGCGCGGACGGTGCGCTCGTAGGCGAGGCCCGTGGTGTCGACGGCGTCGAAGGTCTTGTGGGCGCCGGTGGCCAGGCAGTAGCCGCCGGGGAAGACGACGCCCTGCTCGTCGGGGAGCACCCGGCAGGCCTGCCCGATGCCGTCGAGGCGGACGACGGACTTGGTGAGGGTGTTGAAGACGAGGTGGCGGTCGACCCGCTCCTTGTAGGGGCGCACGCGCAGCAGGATCAGCGGGCCGACGCGGGCGTGCGCGACGGCGGCGTCGGCGAGCGACTGGAGGGGTTCGTCGACGGGTTCGGCGTGGATGCCGTCGCCGGTCTCGGTGTCGTCCTCGGTCTTGACGGTGAGGCTGCCGCCGACCGTCGACACCCAGATCTCGCCGCCGGGGATCGCGATGTGCGGGTGGCGGCCGAGGACGTGGTCCTCGCGGGTCGTCGGCCGCCAGTCGATGTCGTGGGCGGGGGGCCGGACGTCGTCGCGGTCACCGCGCGCGTCGAGGAAGCGGGCGCCGCCTCGGGCGTCGAGCTCCCAGCGCAGGACCCGGATGTCGTCGGCCTTGTCGCCGGTCTGGAAGACGGCGAGCAACTTGCCGTCGATCAGCCGGAGTTCGAGGAGCCTGCTGTCGCGGTAGTAGCGGAAGAGGGCGGCGAACTCGGTCCGGAACGCCGGGTCGTCGAGGAGTCCCGGCACGGCGTCCTCGGGCAGCCGTGCGAGCTCGCCGTCGGGGGTGTGCAGGGTGAAGATGTCGCCGACCTCGGGCGGCTGGGTGCCGAGCACGTCGCGCAGGCCGACGAGGAGGGCGCCGCCGACGGCGACGACGTCCCGGGCCAGGCGCGGGGCGTCGGTGCGGACGGCGCCGCTGCCCGTGAGCGTGAGCTCCGTGGAGCCGAACGCGGCGCCGCGCCGGTCGTTCAGCGCGCCCGCGCGGTCGGCCAGTTCGCGGGCCTGTGCGGCGAGCCGGTCGCGCAGTACCTCGTACGTGCCCGCGTCGGGGCCGTCGGCCGTCCGGGCCGTGCCGGTCTCCATGCGTGGCGTCCTTTCCTGCGTGATGCACGCTCAGTTCGAGTGTGGTGCGGCCGGGACCGCCGACCCCCGTACGGCGGCCCCGGCCGGTCTGTGCGGTCAGGCGTGCGCCACGCCGTTCAGCTTGCCGAGCGGCAGGTCTGCCACACCCAACTGGCTGGCCTTCTCCAGGAGTTCGCCGATCTGGCCGGACTGCTCGCCGCCGTCGCGCATCATCTTCATCAGCAGCGCGGAGACGGTGAGGTTCTGCACGTCGGCCGTGGAGACGGAGCCGAGGATCTTCGACAGGTCGTCGGTGAAGCTGGCCGAGCCGTCGAGCCACGGCTTGGCGAGGGCCTGCGCGGTGTCGGAGTGCTGGACGAAGGAGTCGACGCCCTTGCCGAGCGCGATCGAGGACATCAGCCGGTCGAAGAAGACGGACTCGCCGCCCACGATGCTGATGTCGGCGCTCTCCAGGCCGGTGGCGAGGACCGTGGCCTGCGCCTCGGCGACCTGGCGCTGCACGTCGATCCCGGCGAGCCGGATCTCCTTCTCGGCCTGGAGCCGCAGCCGGTACTCCTCGTGGCCGCGCGAGGCGTCGTCGAGGGCGGCCATCGCGGCGGCCTTCTCGTTGATGCCCTGCGCCTCGGCCTTCAGCTTGGCGGCGATGGCCTCGGCGTCGGCGAGGGCCTTCGCCCGGCCGCCCTCCGCCGCGGCGAGGGCCTTGGCCCGCTCGCCCTCGGCCTCGGCGCGCATCCGCGCCCCGGTCGCTTCGGCCTCCGCGCGCCCGGCCTTCTCGATGACGTCGGCCTCCTGCTCGCGCACCTGCACCTCGGCGAGGCCCGCGGCGGCCGTCTCGGCCTGAATGCCGGCGGCCAGCTTGACCTTGGCCTGCGCCTGGAGGTCGGCGGACTTCAACTCGGCTTCGGCGAGGGTGAGTTGCTCGGCGGCGCGGTGCGTGGCGGCCTGCTCGGCGGCCTCCGCGGCCTTGATGTCCTTGACCAGCTTCTCCTGCGCCTCGGCCTCGGCGGCGATGATGACGGCCTGGCGGTCGCGTTCGGCCGACTCGACCGCACGCAGCTTCTTGATGGACTCCTCCTGCTCGGCGACCGTGCGGTCGACGGCGACGCGCTCGCGGATGACCTCGGCGATCTCCCGCTTCTCCGCCTCGACCTCCTTCTCGGCGGCGATCTGCGTCAGCTGTGTCTCGCGCTCCCGCGCGATGGCCTCCAGCATCCGGTCCTTCTCGATGCGCTCGTTCTCGACGGCGATGACGCGCTCGCGGTTCTTCTGCGCGACGGCGACCTCGCGGGCCTGGTTCTCGCGCTGCACGCCGAGCTTCTCCTCGGTGGCGAGGAAGGCTCCCTGGGCGCGCAGCCGCTCCTCCTCGACCACCCGCGCGGTCTCGGCCTCCTCGCGGGCCCGCACGGTGTCGATCTCCCGCTTCTGCTTGATCTCGGCGTCGGCCTGGCGGCGCTCCAGTTCGAGGATGGTCTCCCGGGCGTCGACGTTCTGCCGGGTGATCTCCTTCTCCTCGGTGCGCTGGAACTCGTTGGTCTTGACGTGCTCGATCGCCGTCAGTTCGGTGATCTTGCGGATGCCCTGGGCGTCGAGGACGTTGTGCGGGTCGAGCTGGTTGAGCGGCGTCTGCTCCAGGTAGTCGATCGCCGCGTCCTCGAGGTGGTAGCCGCTCAGGTCGACACCGATGACCTCGATGATCTTGAAGCGGAGTTCCTCGCGCTTGGTGTAGAGGTCGGTGAAGTCCATCCCCTTGCCGACGGTCTTGAGCGCCTCGGAGAACTTCGCGTGGAACAGCTCCTGGAGCGTCTTCACGTCGCTGGCACGCGCGGTGCCGACCGACTGCGCGACCCGGATGACGTCGTCGACGGTCTTGTTGACCTTGACGAAGAACGAGATCCGGATGTCGGCGCGGATGTTGTCCCGGCAGATCAGGCCGTCGCGGCTGGTCCGGGTGATCTCGATGACCTTCACCGAGATGTCCATGACCTCGGCCTTGTGCAGGACGGGCAGCACGACCTGTCCGGTGAAGGTGACGTCCACCTTGCGCATCTTGGAGACGATGAGCGCCTTGCCCTGTTCCACCTTGCGGAACAGTCTGGTGAACACCAGCAGCATGACGACGAGGGCGAGCAGGACAGCGACGACGGACACGCCGATGCCCACAGTGGTGGCATCCATGGTGAAATCCTTTGGATCCGGGGGCCGACGGCACCCCGAGAAGAAGATGAGAGAACGCGGGCGGAGGCGGCCGTGCCGCACACTCCTGCCGTCGCCCGGGACCGCTTACGCGGAGACCGGGTGAGTCGCGCCGGAGCCGTGCGACGACGGCCCGGGTTCATCGGGAGCGATGCGGTCCGTCGGGCGCGCCGCGCGCATACCCGCGTCCGTCCCGAAGCCGGCCGTGAGGAACTCCCCCATTCCTACGCCCCCTTCACCGCCGTGCTCGGCTCCGCCCCGGCGTCCGGCCTCGTTTCCGAGGCGCGGCACCGGGGCCAGGCCCCCGTTTCTGCCGTGGTCATCCTGTCCTGCCACGGAGGATCCGCGCATTGCCGTGTTCCGGCAATCTTTACGCGTTCTTGATGCCGGGGAGCGACACCGAGCAGCCTGCCGCGGGAGCGTCAGGACAGATCGGCGCGGCCGAGCCAGGACGGCTTCACCGGGATCCCGTCCTCGTCGTAGCGCACGACGGGATCGGGCCGGTGCGCCGGTTCCGGCCGCGGAGGTTCGGGCTCCGGCACGGGCTCAGGTTCCGGCTCGGGTGCCGCCGAGTCGTCGATCAGCTCGGCCAGCGTGAACCGCGTACTGAACGTCTGCCAGGCCCCGTCGACGACGAGCAGGAACCCGTCGGTCTGCCGGAACAGCCGGCGCCGCTTCGGGCTCATCGGGTGCGTGGGCGAGAACGCCCGGGCCCGCCGTTCGAGTTCGGCCAGCGCGTCCTCCCGCGCGCCCTCCACCTGCGCCGCCACCGCGGCCTCGATGTGTTTGCGCTCCCCGGTGCCGACGGTGGTCTCGACCACCAGCCCCCATGTCGCCATCCGCGCCCCTCCCCCTGCTCGTTCACCCTCTGCCGGGCCGCCACGGAACCGCCGGCCCGACCCGCTCATCCGAGTATCACCGGGAGCCGGTCCGCCACCTCCCCCAGCGCCGCCCGCTCCGCCTCGTCGGGCGCGCGCCGGCCGGTGCCGAGCAGCAGCGCGTCCGTGTCGGAGAGCACGGCGGGCAGCGGCGCGCCGGCGATGGACTCCAGCAACTCCCGCGCCCGGCCGAGCCCTTCGGCCGACGGCCTGGGCGCGTCGGGGAGTCCGGCGATCAGGTCGAGGTGGTGCAGCGTCCACTCCAGCACGTACGCGTCGAGGTAGTCGCGGGCGGTCAGCACCTCGTCGCGGGTGCCGACCCGCAGCGCCGGGTCCACGAGCCGCGCGGCGCGTCCGGCGGCGGAGCCGACGTCGTCGAGGTGGAACCTGAGCAGGCCCGGGTCCCCGTAGGCGGCGGCGAGCCGGACCGTGAGCGCGGCGAGGGGATCGTCCTCGCCGGGCCGGTGGTCGTCGATGGTCCAGTAGGTCACCGCGTCCCGGGTCGGCGCGGTGTGTGCGGGAGTGACCAGGGTGATCAGGACGTCCTGCGCGTCGATGACGAGGTGGCAGACCAGGTCCCGGACGAGCCAGCCCGCGCAGCCGGACGGCCGCGCGAAGTCCTCGTCCGTCAGGTCCCCGACCGTCGTGAGCAGGTCCGTCCAGGTACGTGAGAAGAGATCCACGCCTGCACGCTACGCGGCCCGGCACGCCGCCCCGCGGGGGTTTCCCGGATCGTCGCCGCCCGGCGTAGGGTCGGCGCCAGGCAGCCCCCGTCGTGAGGCCCCGTCGTGAAAGGCCGTGCCGCCCCCATGCCCACCAGCGCCTCCCCGGCCGTCGGCCGCGCCCTGGACATCCTGCTCCATCTGTCCGGCCGTCCGGGCCCGGTACGCGCTCCGGCGCTCGCCGCCGACCTGGGCATTCCGCGCTCCAGCGTCTACCACATCCTGACCGTGCTGGTGGACCGCGGCTTCGTCACCTACATCCCGGAGGGACAGCTCTACGGGCTCGGGGTCTCGGCCTTCGAGGTCGGCTCCGCCTATCTGCGGCACGAGCCCCTGGAGCGGCTGGCCCGCCCGCTGGTACGCACGCTCGCCCAGCAGCTGGGCCAGCCCGTGCACCTCGGGGTGCTGCACGGCGCGGAGAGCGTGTACCTGCTCAAGGAACTGCCGTCGGCCTCGCACGCCCCGGAGCCCGCGCCGGACCTCGTGACCGACGTCGGCGTCCGGCTGCCCGCGCACCTCACGGCGAACGGCCGCGCCCTGCTCGCCCACTCCTCGCCCGCGCAGGTCCGCGCGCTCTTCCCCTCGGGCCCGCTGATCACCCGCACGGGCCGGGGGCCGCGCACCCCGGCCGAGCTGCGGAGCGGCCTCGCCGTGGAGCGGGAGCGGGGCTGGTCGGAGGAGGTCGGCCTGGTGACGGAGGGGATGCGCTCGCTGGCGGTGCCCGCCTTCGACCACCTCGGGCAGCCGGTCGCCGCGCTGTCCACGACCTGGCGGCGGGCGGCGGGGCACCACACGGTCGACGAGATCGTGGAGCGGCTGCGGCGCGCGGCTGCCCGGCTCACGGCGGCGATGCTCGGCCACTCCCCCGCCTGAGCCCCGCGGCGGCCTGCGTCCCACCGGCCGAAGCAGTCTCGGATCCGAGACATCTGCCCCGGCGCACTGGTCCGGGCCTCCCCCGTCTTCTGTGATGGCAGAGCACGAACCGTTCCCCGTCCGGGGCGGTGATCCACCCGTTCCCCGCCGGCGCCCCGTACCGTCGGGAACACCGGCTCTCCTGGAGGTCTCATGACCGGCTCCGCCCCCCTCCCGCCCGTCACCCGCCACCACCCTCAGGAGAGCCCCTCCGGGGCGCAGCCCCGTCCGGTACGCGCCCCGCGCGGCACCGAGCTCACCACCCTGGGCTGGCAGCAGGAGGGCGCCCTGCGGATGCTCATGAACAACCTCGACGCCGAGGTCGCCGAGCACCCGGACAAGCTGGTCGTCTACGGCGGCACCGGAAAGGCGGCCCGCTCCTGGGAGGCGTACGACGCGATCGTGCGCACCCTGAAGACGCTGAAGGACGACGAGACGCTGCTCGTCCAGTCGGGCAAGCCGGTCGGTGTGCTGCGCACCAACGAGTGGGCGCCGCGCGTGCTGCTCGCCAACTCCAACCTCGTGGGCGACTGGGCCAACTGGGAGGAGTTCCGCAAGCTGGAGGCCGAGGGCCTCACCATGTACGGCCAGATGACGGCCGGATCGTGGATCTACATCGGCTCGCAGGGCATCGTCCAGGGCACGTACGAGACCTTCGGCGCCGTCGCCCGGAAGAAGTTCGACGGCACGCTCGCCGGGACGATCACGCTGACCGCCGGTCTGGGCGGCATGGGCGGCGCCCAGCCGCTCGCCGTGACGATGAACGAGGGCGTCGCGATCTGCGTCGACGTCGACGAGTCGCGGGTCGACCGCCGCATCGGCACCCGCTACCTGGACGTCAAGGCCGACAACCTCGACCACGCCCTTGAGCTGGCGGTGCAGGCCCGCGACGAGCGTCGCGGCCTGTCCATCGGTGTCGTCGGCAACGCCGCCGAGGTCTTCCCCGAGCTGCTGCGCCGCGGCGCCCCGATCGACATCGTGACCGACCAGACCTCGGCCCACGACCCGCTCGCCTATCTGCCTGTCGGCATCTCCGTCGAGGACTGGGACAAGGAGCGCGAGGCGGACCCGGCCGGCTTCACCGAGAAGGCCCGGCAGTCGATGCGCCTGCACGTGGAGGCCATGGTCGGCTTCCTCGACCAGGGCAAGGAGGTCTTCGACTACGGCAACTCGATCCGTGACGAGGCCCGCAAGGCCGGTTACGACCGCGCCTTCGACTTCCCCGGCTTCGTACCCGCGCACATCCGCCCGCTGTTCGAGGAGGGCCTCGGCCCGTTCCGCTGGGCCGCCCTGTCCGGCGACCCGGAGGACATCGCGAAGACCGACAAGGCGATCAAGGAGCTGTTCCCGGAGAACAAGCACCTGCACCGCTGGCTGGACATGGCCGCCGAGCGGATCTCCTTCGAGGGTCTGCCGGCCCGCATCTGCTGGCTGGGCTACGGCGAGCGCCACCTCGCGGGTCTGAAGTTCAACGAGATGGTGGCCTCCGGCGAGCTGTCCGCGCCGGTCGCCATCGGCCGCGACCACCTCGACTCGGGCTCGGTGGCCTCCCCGTACCGCGAGACCGAGGCCATGAAGGACGGCTCGGACGCGATCGCCGACTGGCCTCTCCTCAACGCCCTGGTCAACACGGCTTCGGGCGCCTCCTGGGTCTCCCTGCACCACGGCGGCGGCGTCGGCATGGGCCGCTCCATCCACGCGGGCCAGGTCTGCGTGGCCGACGGCACCGAGCTGGCCGCCCGCAAGATCGAGCGGGTCCTGACCAACGACCCGGCGATGGGTGTCATCCGGCACGTCGACGCGGGGTACGAGCACGCGGCCGAGGTCGCCGACGAGCGCGGGGTGCGCGTGCCGATGCGCGAGGGCGACCGGTAGTCCGGCGGGTCGGGGGGCCGCGGCGGATGGCACAGTGGAGAGGCTGCCCGAACATCACCGGAGATCCGGAGGCCCCCTCCCCATGCGTCTGATCCTCATCCGCCACGGCCAGACCCCGTCCAACCTCAAGCACCTCCTGGACACCGCGGTGCCCGGCCCCGGCCTCACCCCGCTCGGGGTGGAGCAGGCCGCCGCGCTGCCCGAGGCGCTGGCGGGCGAGGAGATCGACGCCCTGTACGTGTCGACACTGCTGCGCACCCAGCTCACCGCCGCGCCGCTGGCCGAGGCCAGGGGCCTGGAGGCCGTGGTGCGCGAGGGACTGCGGGAGCTGATCGCCGGTGAGCTGGAGATGCGCGGCGACGACGAGGCCGCGGGCATCTACATGACGACCGCTTTCGCCTGGGCGGACGGTGACGTCGAGCGGCGGATGCCGGGCGCGGAGAACGGCACCGAGGCCCTGGGCCGCTTCGACGCCGTCGTCGCCGAGGCGGCCGGGTCCGGAGCGGGTTCGGTGGCGATGGTCAGTCACGGCGCGGCCATCCGCACCTGGGTCGCGGCCCGCGCCACCAACATCGACGTGGCCCACTCGGCGTCCCACCCCCTCTCCAACACCGGTGTCGTGATCCTCGACGGCTCCCCCGAGACCGGCTGGCGCTGCGTGCTCTGGGAGGGCGAGCCGCTCGGCCCGGCGGACCCCACTCCGGACGCCGACGGCCCGACGGGCGCCCCTGTCGCCGCCTGACCCGCTTCATCGCCGCTTTTGCCACCCGATGGTTCCCGCATGGGTAAAACTTGAGCCTTTCCCGGTCACCCAGCGAGGAGCGCACCGGATGAGCAACGTACTGACCATGTACACCGGCCCGAAGAGGAGCGACGACCGCGCACAGGCGAAGTTGGGGCCCATGGTCAGTTTCGCCAACGGGTCGGGGGGTGCGCCGTCGGCCGTCTATGTGGAGCGCGACCTGCCTGAGGGAGGCATTCCCGCGTACCGCGCGGCCCGTGGCAGCGGGGCCCGTTCCTTCGTGCTGTGGGCCGACGACGGCAGGCGGGAGCGGGTGGCCACCGTGGCGACCCTGTCGGCCACCGGCGGTGTCGCCCGATTCCAGGTGCTCGGCGCGCAGGGCGAGCTCATCGGCACGCTCGTGCGCGAGAAGGCGCTCCGTGGCAGGGGGCTGCGCACCCGCTGGACCGTCACGCAGCCCGGCAGACCCGACTCGGTGGGCTTCAAGGGCCGGATCGTGTGGTGGTGGTTGTGGTGGCCGCTGCTGCCGCTGATGGTGCTGGTCCTCCTGTTCAGCGTGTTCGACAGTGTTCCGATGAACGAAGGGGGATTCGCGCGCGCTCCCCGGCGCATCCGATGGCGCGCGAAGGGACAGGTCCCGCTGGAGTTCCGGTCCAAGGGCGAACAACTGCACGTGCACGCCCCGGAGGTGGACTGGCGGCTCGGGGCGGCCCTGATCACACTGCTCCGCAGCTTCAACGCCGGCGCGTGGGACGCCGCGAAGAAGTGACCTGCGCGAGTGGCGCGACGGCGCCCTCGCACAGTAGAACTGGGCCTCATGTCTGACCAGCGGCCGGCTCAGCAGCCGGCACCGAGGCCCGGCCCCCGGTGGGGACACGCGCCGCCAGAGGACCCGCAGATCACCGATGCCTACCGGCGGCGGGCCGTCGTTCTCACCCGGCTCGCCCTGGTCGTCGGAGGGTGCATGGCGGTCGCGTTCGCGATCAGCGTGGCGTTCCTCTTCCTGGCCGACTCCGACAGCCGCAAGTCCGGCTACGGATATCTCGCGATCTTCATCTGGTTCGGGCTGGCCGTCGTGGCCCCGGTCCTGCTGGCGTTCGCCGTTCCCGCTTCCGTCATGACGCGGCGCGTGCGCCAGCAGGACCAGGCGCGGAACATGTCCCGCTGGGGAGGCTAGAGCCCCTTCACGTTGTCGCCGAAGGTCCAGCCCTTCGACCCGTCCCAGTTGATCGACCAGGTCATCAGACCCTTGAGTGCACCGCCGTACGTGTTCCAGGCCTGCGCCACCTGACCGGTCGTCATGTAGCCGCCACCGGCGCCTGATTGGGCGGGAAGCCCCGGTACCTGCTTGTCGTAGGGGACCTTGATGGTGGTCCCCTGCACGACGAGTCCCTGGTTCAGGCAGGTGGTCTGGGCGGTGAAGCCCTCGACGGTTCCGGCGGAGTAGGAGTCGCCGGAGCAGCCGTACATCGAGCCGTTGTAGTACTGCATGTTGAGCCACCACAGGCGGCCGTTGTCCGCGTACTTCTTGATGACGGGGAGGTACGCGCCCCAGATCGAGCCGTAGGTGACGCTGCCGCCGGTGACGTAGGCGGTCTCCGGGGCCATCGTCAGGCCGAAGCCGGCCGGCATCTGCGCGAGGATGCCGTCGATGATGCGGATCAGGTTGGACTGGGACGTGGACAGCTGGGAGATGTTCCCGCTGCCGGTGAGCCCGGTCTCGATGTCGATGTCGATGCCGTCGAAGTTGTACTGCTTCAGGATCGGGACGATCGTCTCGACGAAACGGTCCGCGACCGCCGTGGAGTTGAGGTCGATTCCGGCCGTGGCGCCGCCGATCGACATCAGGACCGTCTGGCCCGCGGCCTTGGCCTGGCACATCTCGGCCGGGGTCGCGACCTTCACGCCCGTGTCCATGCCGTCCTCCCACAGCGCCGTGCCGTCGGAGCGGATCACGGGGAAGGCGGCGTTGATGACGTTGTAGCCGTGCTGGGCGATCGCGGGATCGGTGATCGGGGTCCAGCCGAAGGGCGGGTGCACGCCGTTGGCGGCGCCGTCCCAGTTCTCCCAGTAGCCCTGGAGGACCTTCCCGGACGGTCTCGGCTTCGTGGCGCAGGTGTCGGCGGCGGGCGCGGCCGGCGCGGTGACGAGGAGGGTGGTGACGGTCGCGGCCGCGGTGAGGGCGGCGGCGAGGAGGCGGGGGGTACGGGGACGGAAGGACATGGGGGCTCCCGTGGGTCGCTGAACGCCGGACAGGTGTGGGGGGTGCCTGGTTGTCGCGAGCATGTCGCACGCTAAAGAGGTCCAGACCTTTCGTCAATGGGTCTGGACCAATCCGGGAGGCGTGCGAGGCGGGCGGTCGGCGGCGGTTTCCTGGCGGCAACGCCCGCGAAACACCCGCTGCCTACCGTCACCCGCACACCGGTCATGGCTGCAACGGCCGGTGGGCGTGCGGCCGTTCATCGCCCCGCGCGCTAACCAGCCGTCTTCCACCGAGCTTTCAGGGAGGAACGATGGCTGTCTCCGCGCGCGCCGATGCCGCCACCGACACCGATGCCGTCGCACCCGAGCCGGGCCCGCACCCCGTCGACGTACGGCCGCCGCTGCGCCGCCTTGTCCCGCTGAGTCTCCAGCACCTTCTGGTCGCGTACGCGGGCATGGCCACGATGCCGCTGCTCGTGGGCACCGCGCTGCATCTGCCCGAGGACCGGATACGGCTCCTCATCAGCGCCAATCTGCTGGTGAGCGGCCTGGCCACGCTGCTCCAGTCGCTGGGCCTTAAGGGCCTCGCCGGGGCGCGGCTGCCCCTGGTCATGGGGTCGACGTTCACGGCCATCACCCCGGCGGTGCTCATCGGGCAGGAGCACGGGCTCGCCGCCGTGTTCGGCGCGACCATCGTGTCCGGTCTCGTGACGCTGGCGGTCGCGCCCTGGTTCGGGCGCTGTCTGCATCTGTTCCCGCCCCTGGTGACGGGCACGGTCATCGCCGTCATCGGGTTCTCACTCGTGCCGTCCGCGGCCGGGCTCGTGAGCGGCGGCGAGGGCGGCGGGAAGGGGCTCGCGCTCGCCGCCGTGACCGTCGTGCTGGTCGTGCTCGTCGAACGGCTCGCGCCGCCCGCCGTCGCCCGGTTCTCGGTGCTCGTCGCGATGGCGGCGGGGACCGTGCTGGCCGTGCCGCTGGGCCTGTTCGACGGCTCGGGGGTGACCGGCGCGGGCACCGTCACCGTCCCCGAGCCCGCCGCGTTCGGGGCGCCCACCTTCGTGGTCCCCGCCATCGCCGCGATGCTCGTCGTGCAGCTGGTGAACATGGTGGAGTCCGTCGGCGACACCCTCGCCGTCGGGCAGATCGTGGGGCGCGGCGACGATGCGCCGACCGTGGTGCGGGCGCTGCGCGCGGACGGCGCGGCGACCGTGGTCTCGGGCGCCCTGTCCTCCTTCCCGATCGTGACGTTCGGGCAGTCGGTGGGCCTGGTCAGCGTGACGCGGGTGATGAGCCGGCACGTCGTGGCGCTGTCCGGGGCGCTGATGGTCGTCCTGGCCTTCGTGCCGGTGCTGGGCGCGGCCGTCGCGGCCGTGCCGGGGGCGGTGCTCGGCGGGGTGTCGCTCGTCATGTTCGGCACGGTCGGGGCGGTCGGACTGCGGATCGTCGCCAAGGCCGACCTCGGCGACTCCCGCAATCTGCTGACGGTGGCACTCGCCTTCGGGCTCGGCATGGTCCCGGTCGGCGCACCCGACTTCTACGCGCCGCTGCCCTCGTTCGCGCGCACGATCCTCGACAGCGGGATCGCCGTCACCGGCATCGTCGCCTTCCTCCTCAACCTGCTGTTCCACCACACCCCGGGCCGAACGTCCCGTCTCCGGAAGGAAACCGCGCGATGAGCCTCGACACGATCACCGACGTCACCGTCCTCAGCGGCGGCACCTGGCACGCGGGGACGGACGTCCACCTCGTCGACGGCCGCGTCCACGCGCTCGTACCGAAGGGTGGACTACCGCACGGGGAGCGGGTGCTGGACGGGTCGGGGGCCCATCTGACGCCCGGTCTCGTGAACACGCACACCCATCTCTTCCAGGCCGGTCTGCGCGGCATCGGTGAGGGACTGCCGCTGCTGTCGTGGCTGAGCGCCGTCGGCGAGGAGGCGGCCCGGCTCACCCCCGAGCGGGCGTACTGGACCGCTGCCGCCGCCGCGGCCGAGGCCCTGCGCAGCGGTACGACCACTCTGGTCGAGCACATGTGGCCGCACCCCTCCCCCGAGGTGCACGACGCGGTGCTGCGGGCGTTGCGGGACAGCGGGGTGCGGGCCGTACTGTGCCGCGGGGTCGCCGACCGGGCCGACGGCTCCCGCAAGTGGGGCTTCGATCCGCGTCTGATGCAGCCGCTGAAGGAGTCGCTGGCGCACACGGACGAGCTGATCGGGGCCGCGCGCGGCAGCCGGGTGGCGGTCGGGGTGGCCGTGCCCAATCCGCGCTGTCTGACCCCGGAGGGCATGGCGGCGGTGCGCGCGTTCGCCGACGAGCGCGAACTGCCGGTCTCCCTGCACCTGTTGGAGACGACGACCGACGACGCGATGTGCCGGGAGCACGCGGGAGTCGGCGCCGTCGAGTACCTGGAGCGGGCCGGGTTCCTGTGGGAGCGGCTGCTCGCCGTGCACTGCGTCGAGCTGGGCGCGGCGGGCCGGGCGGCGCTGGCCCGGCACGGGGTCGGCGTCTCGTACAACCCGCTCTCCAACATGCGGCTCGGCTCCGGCATCGCCCCGGTGCCGGACATGCTGGAGGCGGGGCTGCGGGTCGGGCTCGGGGTGGACGGCGCCGCGAGCAACGACACCCAGGACATGCTGGAGGCGCTGCGCATCGGCGCGTATCTGCAACGGGCGGCGCACCGCAAGGCCGATCTGCTGGGGTTCCCCGAGATGTTCGCGCTGGCCGCGAACGGCGCCAACCGCGTCCTCGGTCTGGAGGAACGCCCCGACGGGGTGCGGGTGGGCATGCAGGCGGATCTGGTGCTGCACCGCTTCGACCGGGACTACGCCTGCCTCCCCGTGCACGATCCGGGAGCCACGCTGCTGACCTGTGCGGGCACCAGGACCGTGGCCGCCGTGCTGGTCGACGGCGAGGTGCTGGTCCGGGACGGGGAGCATGTGCGCTTGTCCGGGGAGGAGTTGGCGGCCGGGCTCACCTTTACGGCCGCGTAACGGCACGGTCCCCGGACGAAACACGGGCCCGGCAGAGTGAGGTCATCGCGTACGGCTCCGGGTCACCGGGGACCGTGCCAGCCCACGGCGCCGGGCCCGGACGGGATCCGCCGCGACCGTGCCCGCGGACCTCTGTGCGTCCGCGGTGGGGATCGCAGGGGCGGTGACTGCATCCCGAAGGACCTCACTCCTCAGGAGCGAAAGCCGCGATGACCGACACCACGTATCAGCTGGCCGAGTTGGACAAGGAAACCCGGATGGGCGGGGCCGGGACGGAGACCTCCGCGCGGGAGATCCGCCGGATCGATCTCACCGACTTCGACGCCCGCCGGGCCGAGATCACCGAGGAGCTGTGGGCGGCCGCGACCGACATCGGCTTCTTCCAGCTCGTGAATCACGGCATCGAACAGCCCGTCGTGGACGGGGCGTTCGCCGACGCCGCCGCGTTCTTCGCCCTCCCGGAGGACACCAAGGCGCGGCACGGGCTGAAGAAGGGGCTCAACTCCGGCTGGGAGTCGATGACCCAGGTGCGGCCGTCGGTCGGGACGCCGGACCAGAAGGAGTCGTACCAGGTGACCCGGCCGCACATGGACGGGCTGTGGCCGGACGACGTGCTGCCCGGCTTCCGGGAGCGCACCCTCGCCTTCGAGGCGCGGTGCCGGGACCTCGCGATGCGCGTACTGGGCTGCTTCGCCGACAGGTTGGGCCTGCCCGAGGGCTTCTTCGCCCGGGCCCACGACCCGGCCCGCGCCCAGTACCAGTCGACTCTGCGGATGCTGCACTACTTCGCCGTCCCCGAGGACGCCGAGATCCCCGCGGACGTGTGGCGGGCGGGCGCGCACACCGACTTCGACTGTCTGACGCTGCTGTTCCAGCGGGACGGGCAGGGCGGTCTCCAGGTGTGCCCCGGCAAGGAGGCCGAGGCACAGGAGTGGACGCCGGTGGAGCCCGCCGACGCCGTCATCACCTGCAACATCGGCGACATGCTGATGCGGTGGAGCGACGACCGGCTGCCGTCCAACTTCCACCGGGTGAAGTCGCCGGGGCCCGGCGACGACCGGTCGGCGCGCCACAGCATCGCGTTCTTCGCGCAGGCCGACCGTGACGCGGTGATCGAGGGGCCCGAGCGGCGCTATCCGCCGATCACCGCCGCCGACTACATCCGGCAGCGCATCGCCGCCAACTTCGCCCGATAGAGGACCGGCGGAGGCCGGACCGGCCGGCCGGGTTCGGGCCGGGCGCCGAGCGCCCCCGCGGACGCTACGCCCGGATCCGGTCCAGCCACTCGAGGCCCAGCCTGCGCCCGTCCGGCAGCTGATCGTCCCGGTCCCAGCGCCACGTCGCGATGATCGCGAGCACCAGGATCCGGCAGTCGTGCAGCAACTCGTGATCGACGCCCGGGCAGTGCGCGGCGACGTCGTCGGGGGCGTGGGCGAGGTCGAACTCGACCGGCCCCCGGCAGACCGTCTCCAGGTCGATGAAGCGCGGGCCGTCACGGGTGGCGAGGAGGTTGCCCGGGTGGGGCTCTCCGTGCAGCAGTTGCTCGGGGGCGCCGCGCCCGGTGATCGCCCGGCTGCGGTCGTCCAGGGTGTCGGCGAGCAGCCGCCGGTCCGCGTCGCCGAGCGCGGGAGTGCGGTCGCGGTCCGCGACGAGGCGCCGGGCGTGCGCGACCCGCTCGGTGAAGTGGGGTGCCGGGACGTCCAGGAGGCGCATCCCGGTGTGCAGCCGCCGCAGCGCGGCCGCGTAGTCGCGCGGTCCGGTCTCCTCCGGTTCCCCGGACGCGTAGTAGGTCCACAGCGTCACCACGAAACCGTCCCGCTCGTGGACGTCGCCCGCCGCCCTGGGGTCGAGGGCGGCCACCGGGCAGCCGGCCCCGGTGAGCCGGCGCGCCAGACCGGTCTCGAACCAGGCGCTGCGGTCCGCGGACGGGGCCACCCGGGCCAGGACGTCGCTCGGCAGCAGCCGCAGCGTGAGCTTGTTCGAGTTCTGGAGCACGATCGCGTCGTCGGCCGGCAGGCCGAGCGACGCGGCGATCGCCTGGGCCGCTGGTACCGCCCGCGCCACCTCCGACGCCAGCATCGTCGCGTGCCCCTCTCTCCTCGCCCGCCCGGTCCGGACCCCGCGCACCGTACCAGCGGTCCACCGGAAACCCCTTCACCCAAGATCACGGCACCCGGTACGGTCACGGGACGCGCGGACGCCGTCCGGTCTCACCACGAAGGACATCCCATGACCATCGACACCCGGGTAGGGCCTCCGCACTTCGGGACGGAGCGCGAGACCCTGCGCGCCTTCCTCGACTACCACCGCGCGACCCTCGCCATGAAGTGCGAGGGCCTGACGGACGAAGAGCTGCGGCAGCAGTCGATGGCACCGTCCACGCTGTCGCTGCTGGGCCTGGTGCGGCACATGGCGGAGGTGGAGCGTGCCTGGTTCCGCCGGGTGTTCGAGGACCACGAGGCGCCGCTGGTCTGGTCCGACGAGATCGACTTCCAGGCGGCGTACGACGCGAGCGCCTCGACCCGCGCCGAGGCGTTCACGGCGTGGGAGGCCGAGGTGGAGACCTCCCGGCGGATCGAGCGGGAGGCCGCGTCCCTGGACGTCGCCGGGCATCAGCCGCGCTGGGGCGAGGACGTGTCGCTGCGGATGGTGATGGTGCACGTGCTCCTGGAGTACGGCCGGCACAACGGGCACGCCGACTTCCTGCGCGAGGGCGTCGACGGCACCGTGGGGGCCTGAGCGCCACCGGGCCCGTCAGTCGCAGCCGCCCCTGAAGGGCAGACTGCCGTACGGGCGTGGGCGGTCGCCGCGCTCGTGCGCCGCGGCCGGGCGGTCCCCGGGCGCCGAGCGGGCGGCCAGGGCGCGCAGTTCGGCCAGGCCCTTCAGGACGGCGGGGCGGTGGGCGGCGGTCTTCATCCAGGCGGGCAGGCGCGGGATCATCGCCCGCGTCGGCGCCAGGGGTCCGCGTTCACGCAGGCGGGCGCCCACGTGGACGGCGAGTTCGGCCACGTGCCCCTCGTTGTACGCCCACAGCACGTGACCGGCGCAGGGCACCTGGAGCCACAGGGGCCGCCCGAAGAAGGGCTCCTCGGTGCCGCCCAGGACCACCCCCACCAGACCGGCGCCGCGGCGGCGCGCCCGCCAGTCGTCCGTGCGGCCGCACCCGGCGCAGACCAGGCGTCGCGGCCGCACCAGCAGATCGGTGGCGTAGCGGAGTTCGGGCAGTCCCGGGCGCTGGACGACCGTCGCGCGGCCGCCGCAGCGCGGGCACACCACCAGGATCCGATCGGCGAACCGGGCCAGCGGTACCCCGTCGTCGACGTGCCGTTCCGTACCGTCCATGACCGCCTCTCACTCCGCGTGGATCGAGCCCTGCCCCGCGACCAGCGGGGACCCGGTCCCGCCCCGCCGCACCGCCACGATCTCCGCGCCGATGGACACCGCCGTCTCCTCGGGCGTGCGGCCGCCGAGGTCGAGGCCGATCGGCGAGCGCAGGCGGGACAGCTCCCGCGGGGTCACGCCCGCCTCGCGCAACCGCTGTGAGCGGTCCGCGTGGGTGCGCCGGGACCCCATCGCGCCGACGTAGGCCACGGGCAGCCGCAGTGCCACCTCCAGCAGCGGCACGTCGAACTTGGCGTCGTGCGTCAGGACGCACAGCACCGTCCGCTCGTCGGTCGCCGTGGCCCGCAGATAGCGGTCGGGCCAGTCGACGACGACCTCGTCGGCCTCCGGGAAGCGGGCCCGCGTCGCGAACACGGGCCGCGCGTCGCACAGAGTCACATGGAACCCGAGCAGCTTGCCCACGCGGACCAGCGCCCCGGCGAAGTCCACCGCGCCGAACACGATCATCCGCGCGGGCGGCACGCTCGACTCGACGAACAGCGTGACGTCCGCCCCGCAGCGCGCCGAGCTCTCCGGTACCGCGCAGACACCGGTGCGCCCGAGGTCCAGCAGGGCGCGGGCCTGCGCGGCGAGCCCGGCGTCGTCGGCCGAACCGAGGGCGCCCTCCGCCGAGCCGTCGGGGCGCACGAGGAGCAGCCCGCCGGAGTCCACGAGCGGCGCGGGCCCGTCGAGGACCCGGGCCAGGGCCACCGCGTCGCCGCGTGCCGCGAGCGCGAGGGCGGTCTCCACCGTCGTACGGGACGGAGAACCGGCGCGTACGGGCACGACGTGGACCTCGACGACGCCGCCGCAGGACAGGCCCACGGCGAACGCGTCGTCGTCGCTGTACCCGAAGCTCTCCCGCACCGGCACGCCGTCGGCGAGGGCCTGCTCGCACAGCTCGTAGACGGCGCCCTCGACGCAGCCGCCGGAGACCGAGCCGATGACCTCGCCCGCGGTGTCGACGGCCAGGGCCGCGCCCGGCGGACGGGGTGCGCTGCCGCTCACCGAGACGACGGTGGCGACGGCGAACTCCCGTCCCTGGGCGACCCATTCGGCCAGTTCGGCGGCCAGGTCAAGCATGCGGCCCTTCCTGGTCCGGCGCCGGGTCCGCCGCCCTGCGCGACTCCCCGTCGAGGATCCGGTCGGGGCGCAGCGGCAGATCGCGGTGGCGGACGCCGGTCGCGTGGTACACCGCGTTGGCGATCGCGGCGGCGGTGCCGACGATGCCGATCTCGCCGATGCCCTTGATGCCGACGGGGTCGGTCGGGTCGGGGTCCTCGACCCAGTCGGCCTCGATGGCGGGGATGTCGGCGTTGGCCGCGAAGTGGTAGCCCGCGAAGTCCGCGCCGACATGGCCGCCGGACGTCTCGTCGCGCACCGCCTCCTCGTGCAGCGCCATCGAGATGCCCCACGTCATGCCGCCCGTCAACTGGCTGCGCGCGGTGAGGGGGTTGATGATGCGGCCCGCCGCGAAGACGCCGAGGAGCCGGCGGACCCGCACCTCGCCGGTGGTGACGTCGACGGCGACCTCGGCGAACTGGGCGCCGAACGAGTGCCGTTCCTTCTGCGCCAGTTCGGCCACGAGTCCCGCGGTGTCCGTGCGGACCGTGATGCCGCCCTCGGGGATCTCCCCCGGCGCGAGGGGCAGCGTCTCGCGCAGTTCGCGGGCCGCCGCCATGACGGCCCAGCCCCAGGAGCGCGTGCCCATCGAGCCGCCGGAGACCCAGGCGGGCCCGAAGTCGCTGTCGGCGATGCGGACATGGACCCGGTCCGGTGTCACGTCCAGCTCGTCCGCGGCAATCGACGACAGGGCCGTGCGCGCGCCCGTGCCGACGTCGGAGGCGGTGATCCGAACGGTGAAGGTGCCGTCCTGCTCGGCGGTGACCGACGCCGTGGACGGGGCGACCCCGGAGGGGAAGGTCGACGCGGAGACGCCCGTGCCGATCAGCCAGCGCCCCTCACGGCGGGTGCGGGGCCGCGGGTCGCGCCCGGCCCAGCCGAAGCGGCGCGCGCCCTCGTCGAAGCAGGCCAGCAGGTTGCGGCTGCTGAACGGCAGGCCGGAGACCGGGCCCACCTCGGGTTCGTTGCGCACGCGCAGCGCGATCGGGTCCATGCCGAGCTTCTCGGCGAGTTCGTCGAGCGCGCACTCCACGGCGAAGGAGCCCGGGGCCTCGCCCGGCGCCCGCATGAACGTCGGCGTCGGCACGTCCACCGGCACCACCCGGTGCACGGTGTGGTGCGCGTCGGCCGCGTACATCGCGCGGCCGTACCCGGCGCTCGACTCGATGAACTCCTTCACGTTCGAGGTCATGCTGGTGGCCTCGTGGCCGAAGGCGCGCAGCCGGCCGTCGGGGGCGGCGCCGAGCCGCATGCGCTGCGCGGTCGGGCTGCGGTAGCCGGTGGCCGCGAAGACCTGACGGCGCGTCATGGAGACGCGGACCGGGCGCTGGAGCTGGGTCGCGGCCATCACGGCGGCGACGTGGTGGGCGCGCACGCCCTTGGAGCCGAAGGCGCCGCCGACGTGCTCGGAGCGCACGCGCACGGCCGACAGGTCGAGCGAGAACAGCTTGGCCAGTTCGTCGGCGACCCACATGCTGCCCTGGTTGGAGTCGACGACCTCCAGGCGGCCGTCCTCCCAGCGGGCGGTGCACGCGTGCGGTTCCATGGCGCTGTGGTGCTGCTCGGGCGTCGTGTACGAGGCGTCGAGGACCACGGCGGACGCGGCCAGTTCGGCCTCGAGGTCGCCCTTGGCCTGCGTCTGGGCCTCGGGCGTGTACGCGGCGGGGTGGTCGGCGCGGAACACGCTGTCGTGCGGCTCGGTGTCGTACTCGACGGTGAGCGCCTCGGCGGCCTCCCTGGCCTGCTCGGACGTCTCGGCGACGACGAGCGCGACGGGCCAGCCCGCGTGCGGGACGCGGTCGTCCTGGAAGACGCCGAGGATGGGGTCGGGGGCGCCGAGCTGGCCGATGTAGTCGATGGACACCCGCGGCGCGTTGCGGTGGTGCAGGACGGCGAGGACCCCGGGCATCGCCGCGACGGCCTCGTCGCCGATCTCCCGGATCCGGCCGCGCGCCACCGTCGACAGCACCAGCCAGCCGTGGGCGAGTTCGGTGAACGGCAGCTCGCTCGCGTACCGGGCCGTGCCGGTGACCTTCTCCAGGCCCTCGATCCGGGTGCGCGCGGATCCGACCGAGCGCTGCCCGGTGGTCGTCGTGGTGGTGGTCATCGGCCGGCCTCCTGGTCGGAATCGGCGAGTTCGGTGAGCATGGCCACGACGAGGTTGCGCATCAGAGGCACCTTGTAGCCGTTCTGGGGCAGCGGGCTCGCCGCCGCGAGTTCGGCGTCGGCCGCGGCGGCGAACGCCTCGCCGGTCGCGGGCCCGCCGAGCAGCGCCCGCTCGGCGGCGCGGGCCCGCCAGGGCCGGGAGGCGACGGCGCCGAACGCGAGGCGCACGTCGTGCACGACGCCGTCCCGCACGTCCAGGGCGACGGCCGCCGATCCGATGGCGAAGGCGTACGAGGCCCGTTCGCGCACCTTGCGGTAGTGGGAGCGGGCGGCGACGGGCGCGGGCGGCAGAACCACTCCGGTGATGAGCGCGCCGGCCGGGAGGGCGGTCTCCCGGTGCGGGGTGTCACCGACGGCGAGATAGAAGTCGGCGAGCGCCAACTCGCCTTCGCCGTCGGCGGTTTCGTAGGTGACGACCGCGTCGAAGGCGGCGAGCGCGACGCCCATGTCGGACGGGTGCACGGCCACGCAGTGCTCGCTGGCGCCGAACACGGCGGCATTGCGGTGCTCGCCCTCGACGGCGGGGCAACCGCTGCCCGGCACTCGCTTGTTGCACGCCTTGCTGACGTCGGTGAAGTAGCCGCAGCGGGTGCGCTGGAGCAGATTGCCGCCGACGGTCGCCATGTTCCGCAGCTGTCCGGAGGCGCCGGCCAGGACGGCCTGGCTGAGCGCGGGGTAGCGCCGACGCACCTCGGGGTGGGCGGCGAGGTCGCTGTTGGTGACCGTGGCCCCGATCCGCAGTCCGCCCTCGGGGGTGGACTCGATCCGGTCCAGGGGCAGTTCCCGCACGTCGACCAGGCGTGCGGGGCGCTCGACCCCGGCCTTCATCAGGTCGACGAGGTTGGTGCCACCGCCGAGGAACCGTGCGTCGGGGTCGGCGCCGAGCACCGCCACCGCGCCGGACACGTCGAGCGCCCGCTCGTAACCGAACTCCTTCATGCCAGCTGCTCCTTCGCCTCGGCGGCCAGCTGCACCGCTCGCACGATCGACCCGTAGGCGCCGCAGCGGCACAGGTTGCCGCTCATGCGTTCCCTGATCTCCTCCGGGGTCAGCGGTGGCGGTCCGGCCTCGGGGCGCACGTCGCCGGTGGCCGCGCTGGGCCAGCCCGCCGCGTGCTCGTCCAGGACGGCGAGCGCCGAGCAGATCTGGCCAGGGGTGCAGTAGCCGCACTGGTATCCGTCGAGCTCGAGGAACGCCTCCTGCACCGGGTGCAGCCGGCCGTCCTCGGCGACGCCCTCGATGGTGGTGACCTCGCGTCCTTCGGCGGCGACCGCGAGCTGCAGACAGGACACCGCGCGGCGCCCGTCCACGAGCACCGTGCAGGCTCCGCACTGCCCCTGGTCGCAGCCTTTCTTGGTGCCGGTGAGATCGAGCCGCTCGCGCAGGGCGTCGAGCAGGGTGGTGCGGTGATCGACGGGCAGGGTGTACTTCTCCCCGTTGACGTGCAGAGTGATCGTGCTGGACGCGGAGTTGTCGGCCGGAGCCATGAACAGCCTTCTTTCGCAGTTGCGTTGCTCTGGTGCGAGGAGAATCGGCGCTGTACGCAGGAGGGGGCGGCGGTGAACTACGTCCCGGTGGGACGCCTCGGTGTGGGGTTGCGTCGCGGGGACACTATGGTGAACCTAAGTGGACACCTGTCCGTTCTATGGTCTTCGACCGTAGTGGACAACTGTCCGCCCAGCAAGGACGTTTCCGCGCCACGGCCGAAGGAGGAAGCGTGGGACACCCTGAGAAGCAGGCGCCGCTGCGCTCGGACGCCCAGCGCAATCGCGAGCGCATCCTGGAGGTGGCCCTCAGCGAGCTGACCAGATCGGCCGACGCGCCGCTGAGCGCGATCGCGAAGAAGGCCGGGGTCGGGCAGGGGACGTTCTACCGCAACTTCCCCAGCCGGGAGGCGCTGGTCCTGGAGGTGTACCGGTACGAGGTGCAGCAGGTCGCCGACACCGCCGCGCAGCTGCTGTGCGCCCGTCCGCCGGAGGTGGCGCTGCGGGAGTGGATGGACCGGCTGGCCCAGTACGCGATGGCCAAGGCCGGTCTCGCGAACGCGCTGCGGGAGGCAACGTCCGCCCCCGGCACGTTCAAGAGCATCGCCCACGGTCTGCTGACGGACGCGGTCACGCTCCTGCTCGCCGCGAACGAGGAGGCCGGCACGATCCGGCCCGGCGTGAGCACCGACGACTTCATGCTGGCGATAGCGGGCCTGTGGCAGATCGACCCGCGGGGCGACTGGCAGTCACGCGCGGGCCGGCTGCTCGATCTGGTGATGGACGGGCTGCGGGCCGGGGCGCCGAACTGACGCCCCTACGAGCGCTTGCGGGGCTTGCCCCGCTTGCCGCCCTGCGCCTTGCCTCCCTGGGGCTTGCCGCCCTGCCGTCGGCCGCCGGCCGTCTTCTGCTGCGGGCGGCCCGCGCCGCCCTTGCCCGGAGCGGCGGGCTTCTTCTTGGCGGGCCGCTCCTCGGGGGCCTTGGCGCGGCCCCGGGAGCTGTTGACGGTACGGCCGCGCACGATGCCGATGAGGTCCTCGACCTCTTCGGTGGTCCGCTCCTCGGGCCAGGCGAGCCCGACGCCGGAGCCCGGCGCGTCCGTGACCGTGCGGTAGGTGAGGTCGCGGCGGTGGTGCAGCCGGGCCAGGGACTGCGGCACGACGAGCAGGCCGACGCCCGCCGCGACCAGCTCGACGGCGTCGGCGGTGGTGGCCGGCCGCTCGAACGCGGGCTGGCCGGGCGGGTGCTCCGCCCACTCCAGTACGTCGTCGAGCGGGTGCTGGACGATCTCGTCCGCGAGGTCGGCCAGGGTGACCTCCTCGACGGCGGCCACGGCGTGATCCTTGGGGACCACCACGACGGTCGTCTCCGTGTACAGGGGGATCGCGCTGAAGAACGTACGGTCCACGGGCAGCCGGACCAGACCGGCGTCGGCGGCACCGCCGCGCAGCACGTCGGCCACCTCGGACGCGGACACGGGGACCAGCTCCAGCGGGACGTCGGGCAGCCGCTCGCGCCAGATCCGCACCCACTTGGCGGGGGTGGCTCCGGGAACGTACGCGAGTCGGAACCCGGGGGCCGGGGGCGGTGCGGGGGTGTCTTCCGTGCCTGTCACGCCGCCAGGCTACCCGGCGTGGTCGGACCTCCCGGCCCGGCTCGATACCCTTGACCTCATGAGTTCGCACCAGAGCACCCAGACCATGAAGCCCGCGACCGCGGCGAAGAAGCTGGGTGTGTACCTCGATGCCACGCCCGCCGAGTTCCGGGACGGCGTCGTCTCGCGCGCCGAACTGGCCGCGCTGCAGTCCGACCCGCCGCAGTGGCTCGTCGCGCTGCGCACCGACGGCCCGCACCCGCGTCCGGTCGTCGCGCAGAAGCTGGGCGTCTCCATCGCGGGCCTGGCCCGTGGCGGGGTCACCGAGGCCCTCACCACGGAGCAGATCGAGGCGCTCAAGACCGAGAACCCCGAGTGGCTCCAGCAGGAGCGCTCGACGCAGGCCGACGTCCGCAAGGAGAACGTCCGCATCAAGAAGAAGCACGCCGAAGAGGAAGCGCGCCGCGCTCAGCAGTGATCAGGGCGCGTCGTGGCTGGTCGCGCAGTTCCCCGCGCCCCTGGGGAGGCTGCGCGAAGCGCATGCCTCAGGGGCGCGGGGAACTGCGCGAGAAGCCCCACCGGCCGACACTCTGTCCACCACGGCCAGCACACCGGCCAGCACCAGCGCCCCCAGCACCACCCCGGACGCCGCACCCCACCCGCCCCGGGCCACCAGAGACGCGGCCACGGCGGAGCCCACCGCGCCGGCGCAGAAGTACAGCAGCAGATAGACCCCGCTGAGACTCCCGCCCCGCCGCGGATCGACCCCGAGGATCCGGGCCTGATTGGCGGCCTGCGCGGTGAAGCACCCCGCGTCGAGCAGCGCGAGCCCCGCCCCGGTGAGCACCGGCCGCCCGAGCCCCGCGCAGAGCACCCCCGCCCCGACGGCGGCCACGCCCATGCTCACGCAGATCACCGCCCGCGGCGAGTACCGGTCACCGAGCCGCCCGGCCACCGGCAGCGCGGCGAAACCCAGCGCCCCGGCGAGGCTGTAGAGCCCGATCGCGGCGGCGTCGAGCCCGTACGGCGGCTGCGCGAGCCGTACCGTGAGCGCCACCCACACCAGGCTGAAGGCGAAGTACCACAGGCAGCCCTGGACGACGGCCCGGCGCAGGACGCGGTGGCGGCGCAGCAGTCCGGGCAGCGTGGCGAGCGTCGCCAGATAGCCGCCCGCGGGCTCGGGCCGCTCGCGCGGCAGCCGCGACCACGCCGCGCCCGCGCAGACCAGCACCAGCCCGGCGGAGACGAGCAGCATGCCGCGCCAGCCGAGCGCCTCGGCGAGCGCCCCGCCGACGAGACGGCTGAGCAGGATCCCGGCGGACATCCCGGCGGCGACGAGCCCCACGGCGGCGCCGCGCCGCTCCCCCGGCACCCCGCGCCCCGCGATCGCCGACGCCATCGCGCTCACGCTCGCCCCCGCGCCCACGACGACGTACGCGGCGAGCAGCGGTCCGAGGGTGCGGGCGCCCGCCGCGAGCAGCAGTCCGGCGGTCAGGAGCAGGAGCTGTCCGGTGACGAGCCGACGGGGCGCCGCGCGGTCGACGAGCGGCAGCAGGAAGGCGAACCCCGCGATGCAGCCGGTGAGCGCGGCGGTGGTGACGAGCCCGATGGCGGCCGCCGAGGCGCCGGTGTCGTGGGCGATGTCGCCGAGTGCGGGCTGGACGGCGTAGTTGTTGGCGATCGCGATCCCCGCGGTGCAGCCGAGGAGCGCGACCCCGCCCCGGGGCAGCCTCACGGTGTCTCGTCCCGGACGAGCACGACCGCGTAACGGCATTCTTCCCGGGTGGAGTTGACGAAGACGCACGGCGCCGGGGCGCCCAGCTCGACGGTGTCGCCCGGGGCCAGCTCGTGCACGGAGTCGCCCTCGTGGAAGGTGAGCCGCCCGTCGAGCACCCAGATGATCTGCCGGTGGAACGCGAACGCCGCCGCCGGGTAGGGCACCCGGGCTCCGGCGGGCAGCCGGACCTCGGCCACCTCGGCGGGGAACCCCGGGCCCGAGATCTGCCGTCGCGCGTACCCCGTCTCGGGGTCGAGCCAGCGCGGGGCCGCCTCGGCCCGCCGGACGCGCTCGGCCTCCGCCGTCCCGTCCGGGTCGAGCAGGGTGGCGACGCTCAGCCGGAACGCGGCCGAGAGCTTGCCGAGCACCACGGCGGTCGGATTGCTCTCGCCCCGCTCGATCCGGTGGATCATGGCGCGCGAGACGCCCGAGGCGTCGGCGAGCTCGGCGAGGGTCCAGCCGCGCCGGTCGCGCTCCGCGCGGATGCGGGCGCCGATCCGCTCGACCAAGGGATCTATCATATTGGACATGGATCTACGATATGAGACGCGACCCGGGTCCGTGAAGGTCCGCGCGGCCCACGCGGGCGATCTGGACGCGGTCCTCGGTATCCGCAATCACGCCATCGAGCACGGGACGGCGCTGTGGACGGACACGACGCAGTCCCGGGACGAGGGCGCGGCCTGGCTCGGCGCGCACCTGGAGCGCGGCTCCGCGTATGTGGCCGACAGCGAGGGGGACGTCGTCGGGTTCGGGGTCTACGGTCCCTGGAAGGACTACTCCGGATTCCGGCACACGGTCGAGAACTCGGTCTACGTCGCCGAGGGCCACCACGGCCGCGGCATCGGATCCGGCCTTCTCGGCACGCTCGTCGCGTCGGCGGAGACCGCGGGGCTGCACGTCATGATCGCCGGGATCGAGGCGGGGAACACGGCGTCGGTGCGGCTGCACGAGCGGCACGGTTTCACGCACGCGGGGACGGTGCGGGAGGTCGGCACGAAGTTCGGCCGCTGGCTCGATCTGACTCTGATGCGGCGACAGCTGGGCTGAGCCGGCGCTCTTCGATCCGACCGGGACGGACCGGCACGACGCTGCCTGGCCAGATTCTTCTGGGTCGTGGCCATCTGGCCACTGACGGAGGCCGAGGCGGGCGCGCACGATCGGAGGCATGAACCTTCTCTGGGTCTTCGCCCATCCCGAACAGCGTTCCCTCAACGGCTCCCTGATGACCGACGCGCTCCGCACCCTCGACGGGCTCGGGCACGCCTACGAGGTCTCCGATCTGTACGCCATGAAGTGGAAGGCGGTGCTCGACGCCGACGACTTCGGCCCCTCGCCCGTCGACGGGGAGCGGCTGTTCGTCGGGGCGGCACAGGAACGCGCTTACACGAGCGGCGAGTTGAGTGCCGACATCCGCGATGAGATCGAGAAGCTGGCGTGGGCCGACGTGGTGGTCCTGCACTTCCCGCTGTGGTGGTTCGGGCCGCCGGCCATCCTCAAGGGGTGGTTCGACCGGGTCCTGGTGCAGGGGCTCGGGTTCGGGGTGAAGGCGCCGGACGGGCACACCCGGCGCTACGGCGACGGCGGCCTGGCCGGAAAGCGGGCGCTGGTCGTCACGTCGGTGGGCGCGCGGCCGTCCGGGTTCGGGCCGCGCGGGATCCACGGGCACGTGGACGAGGTGCTGTTCCCGCTGCTCCACGGCACGTTCTGGTACACGGGGATGGCGCCGCTGGTGCCCTTCGTGGTGTACGGCGCCGACCGGCACGACACGGCGGACCGGGCCCTGACCTCCGCCGCGCTGCGCGAGCGGCTGCGCACGCTGCCCGACGAGGAACCCCTGGCGTACCGCGCCGAGGCGGGCGGCGCGTACGACGAGGACCTGGTGCTGCGCCCGGACCACGCGCCGGGCCGGACCGGCCTGGGCGTCCATCTGGGAGACAGGCCCTAGTCCGGCGTGCGGCGCACCATGAAGACGTCCACCGGGTCCTCGGACTCGACGGTGAACCCGAGCCGCTCGTAGAGGCGTTGTGCCTGGCTGCCCTGCAGCACGTTCAGCCGGACCACGACGTCGTCGCGGTCGCAGCGGTCGAGGAGGTGGCTCAGCACGGCCGTGCCGATGCCGCTGCCCTGGAGGTGGGGCGCGAGGAAGAAGTGCTCCAGCCAGCGGCCGTCCTCGGCGGGGCGCAGCGCGACGCACCCGGCGAACGTGCCGCCGACCTCGATCACCCAGGCGTACGCGGGCACGAAGCTGTCCCGGAACCGCTGCCGTACCCGGTGCGGGTCGAACCGGCCGAGCCGCTCCAGATCGGGGCGCATCACCACGGCCCGCAGTTCGACGATCGTCTCGACGTCGGCCGCTTGAGCAGGTCTTATTTCCCAGTCCGCCATGACGGTGACCCTACCGGGGCGCCCGCGGGCCGGGCCGACGCGTGGGCGGCGTCGGCGCGGGAACCCGGAGCGCAGACCGGCCCCGTCAGCCCCGAGGAGGCGCCATGGCCCGTGAGCGGAACAGCCACGAGGCACGGGAGGACCTGGCGGCGTCGGAGCCGCGCGATCCGACCGATCTGCCCGCCCGTTCGTGGTGGGCCGTGGTGCGCCGCACGGCCAAGGAGTTCGTGGACGACGATCTGCCCGACAAGGCGGCCGCCCTGACCTACTACGGGGTGCTGTCGCTGTTCCCCGCGCTGCTGGTGCTGATCTCCGGTCTCGGTGTCATCGGCGAGACGGCGACCAGGAGCGTGCTCGACAACCTGCGGCATCTCGCGCCGGGCCCGGTGCGGGATCTGCTGGGCAATGCCGTGGTGGAGCTCCAGGGCGCGGGCGGCTCGAGCGGTGTCGTCGCCGTGGTGAGCCTGGTGGCGGCGATCTGGTCGGCGTCCGGTTACGTCGGCGCGTTCATCCGTACCGCGAACGCCGTGTACGACCTGCCGGAGGGCCGCCCGGTGTGGAAGGTGACCCCGCTGCGGCTGGCGCTGACGGTGACGCTGATGGTGCTGCTCGCGGTCAGCGCGACGATCGTCGTGTTCACGGGACCGCTGGCGCGCAGGGCCGGGGAGGCGATCGGGGCCGGCGACGCGGCGGTCACCACCTGGAACATCGCGAAGTGGCCGGTGCTGCTCGTCCTGGTGGCGCTGATGGTGGCGCTGCTGTTCTGGCGCGCGCCCAACGTCCGTGGCGCCGGCTTCCGCTGGCTGAGTCCGGGCAGCGTCGTCGCGGTGCTGCTGTGGCTGCTGGCCTCGGGTGTGTTCGCCCTGTACGTCGCCGGGTTCAGCTCGTACAACAAGACGTACGGCACCCTGGCCGGCGTCGTCATCTTCCTGGTCTGGCTGTGGCTGTCGAATCTGGCGATCCTGCTCGGCCTGGAATTCGACGCGGAGCTGGCCCGGCAGCGTGCCATCTCCGGCGGTCTGCCGGAGGGGCAGGAGCCGTACGTGGAGCCGCGCGACACCCGCAAGTGGCCGCCCAAGCTGCGCCGCAAGGTCCGGCTGGGCGACGGTCCGCAGAAGACCGGATAGGCCCGGGCGACCCCGCAGGTACGGGGGCGGCCTTGTCACCGAGCTGACAAGGCCGCCCCCGTACCTGCGGGC